>DASSBE010000177.1:0-2931 GCA_035699065.1 Nocardioidaceae bacterium | reverse complement strand
CCGGGCTCCGGCACGTCGACTGTCATTCCGAAGACCGCGGGAGCCAGCGCACGCACCGCCGGGGACCTGGCGGCGCCACCGATCAGGATCACCGAGTCGGCGTGCACGCCGTTGGCCCGAAGGGCGTCCAGGGCGTCGGCGATGCCGCACAACATGCCGAGGGTGGCGGCCCGGGCGAGATGACCGGCGGTCATGTTCGACCGGGTCATGCCGACCAGGGTCCCGGTGGCGTCCGGCAGGTTCGGGGTCCGCTCGCCGTCGAGGTAGGGCAGCAGCAGCAGGCCGTCAGCGTCGGCCGGTGCGTCCAGCGCCAGCCGGCTCAGCGTGCTGAGGTCCACGCCGAGAAGCCTCGCGGTCGCCGCCAGCACCCGGGCGGCGTTGAGGGTGCAGGCCAGCGGAAGAAAACCACCCGCGCAGTCCGCGAAACCGGCGACCATCCCGCTCTCGTCCGTAGTGGTCGAGTCGGCGACAGTGAACACCGTGCCGCTGGTGCCCAGCGAGACGATCACCTCACCCGACTGGAGCTCCAGGCCGAACGCCCCGGCTGCGTTGTCGCCTGCGCCTGGCGCCACCACCGCGCCGGACACGGTCCGACCGGCGGCCTCGTGCGGGCCGAGGACCGCGGGCAGGGCGGGGCTGTGGCCGGTGACCTCATGGACCAGGTCGTGCAGATAGAGGCTCGTGCTGGGGTCGTAGTATCCGGTGCCGGAGGCATCCGAACGGTCGGTGACCAGGTCACGACTGCGGCCCAGGAGGTGGCCGGTGAGCCAGTCGTGGGGGAGGACCACCTCGGCAGTCTGCCGCAGGCTCGCGGGTTCGTGCTCGGCCAGCCAGGCCAGCTTGGTGATGGTCATCGAGGCAACCGGAACGCTGCCGGTGCTGCGGGCCCAGTAGCCGGCGCCGTACTTCGACACCAGCTGGTGCGCCTGGGGGGCGCTGCGGACGTCGTTCCACAGCAGTGCCGGGCGCACCGGCTTCCCTTCCGCGTCGATGGTGACGAGGCCGTGCTGCTGACCGGCGACGCTGACCGCGGCGCAGGCCCGGGGCGCCTCGCCGGCGGCGCGCTCGAAGGCGTCCACCCAGGCCTGCGGGTCGACCTCGGTCCCGTCCGGGTGGGGTGCCGACCCGGTCGCCATCACCTCGCCGCTGCTCGCGTCGACCGACAGCACCTTGCACGACTGGGTGGAGGAGTCGACCCCCAGCACGATGTCGGCGCTCATGGCGACGACCTTATCCGAGCTCCGGGGGCAGAAGGCCGTCCTCGAGCGCACGTTGCCGCAGCTCCATCCTGGTCGAGGCCGGCCGGCCCGCCTCGTCGTAGCGTCGCCGGACCCGCTGCAGATAGGTCTTGACCGAGTCGACGCTGATCGGCGGGTCGAGCGCCGCCGCCGTCTCCGCGTACTTCATCCCTGTGGCGTAGAGCCGAAGCACCTCGGTCTCGCGATGGGTCAGCTCGACCACAGACGCATCGTGCTCGGAGACCCAGGTGCCGCCATTGGCGACACTGATGATCGCACGCAGCAGGGTGCGTGCCGGCTCGTTCTTCCAGACCAATCCACGCGCACCGGTGCGGATCAGGGTCGGTGAGGCCTCGCGGTGCCGGGCGTCAGCGTGCAGCAGGACGGCATGCCCGGCTTCGGTGAGGCGAGCGACGTTGTCCTCGACGGTGGTGCCGTCGTTGAGGCGTACTGCGAGGACGACGATGTCGAACCGCTCGCCGGACGTGAGCAGGCCCACGACCGTGGGGGCCGCGGCGACGAAACGTGCCGGTGAGCTCCGCGGGGAGAGCAGGCCGCGGATTCCCGCCACCAGGAGGTCCTGGTCATCGACGACGCCCACCTGGACCTTGTTCGCTGGTGTCACGACGCCTCGGCTCCCTGTCTGCCCCGTCGATCGTAGGACTACGTGCCGAGCCGTGTCAGAGGAAACGTCGGTCAGCGACGCAGAGCTTGTCTGGACCGCTGAGGACCGTTCTGGGAGGTATGTCGCAAATGCCGAAATAAATTTGACTTTCATTTCCGGTACGTAAGTCCGTTTCCTCCGCTAATATCCTGCGACTTTTACTTTCGGACTGATGGCATTGACGCAGCGTGCGGCCATCATTCCGGTATGGACCTGTTGCAGTTTCACAAAATGCGCACGGCCGTACAGGACAACGCCTATCCCGGCTCGGGGACGGACCTGGCGACCATGGAGGGAAACCTCCGGGAACTGTTGATGGCCAGTGGAATCTTCGAAGAGGTCGAGGTGGAGCACACCGACGACCCGGACCAGCTCGTGATCGGGCTGTGTCACTTCAAGCCCGACTACTCCGAGCAGGACATCGGGGCCCACCTCGAACAGCTGTGGCACGACCGCGTGCGCTATCCCTACTGGGAAGCACACACGCTCGTGCTGGACAAGGAGCACGTCGAGTTCGAGGCGGCGACCCGTGGCAGCAGCTCCGGCCACTACGTCACGGTGCATCTCGTGGCGCAGAAGGCACGGATCCCTGCTCAGCGCGTCCCGATGGACTGACACTCACAGGTCGCAGCGGTGCGGCTAGTGTCGCAGCGTGAGCACCACCGAGAGCCATGAGCTGACCGACTCCGAGTTCGACCGCGGGATCGCCCTGCGTCCGCGCGTGGGTGAGCCCGAGGTGCACGACGGGCACCTCGATGCCGGCTGGCAGGTCGGTGCAGGAATCAACGGAGGACTGCTGCTCGCGGTCGCCGCCAATGCCCTGAAGCAGCGGTTCACCGGCGAACGGCATCCCGATCCTGTCTCGATCAGCGCTTACTACCTGTCCGCCTCGCGCAGCGGTGCCGCCATCTTGAACACCGACGTGGTCCGACAGGGGCGCACCATGTCCACCGGCCAGGTCTCCCTGCTGCAGCCGGAGGGAGACGGTTCCTGTATCGAGCGCATCCGCGCGATCGGGACCTTCGGTGA
>DASSBE010000176.1:0-3018 GCA_035699065.1 Nocardioidaceae bacterium | reverse complement strand
TGTCGCTGCATCCGCTCGGGGTGATCGTCGCGATCGCGTGCGGCGTGCTGGTCGCTGGGATCGCCGGCGCGCTGATCGCGGTGCCGCTGGTGGCCGCGCTGAACGCCGTCGCCGCGCACCTGGCCGACTACGCCGGGCCGGACGCGGACCCGGTGGTCGCTTCCCCGGACGCGCTGCCTCCCGGCGACCGGCCCTAGGGTTGGCGCTATGACTGTGTCACTGGCCGGCATCGAGACGGCCCGCGAGTTCCTCCGGGGTGTCGCGATCGAGACCCCGATGGAGGAGTCCCGGTGGCTCTCGGCGGCCGTCGGCGGACCGGTGTACCTCAAGTGCGAGAACCTGCAGCGCACCGGGTCGTTCAAGATCCGCGGCGCCTACCTGCGGATGTCCCGGCTCTCCGAGCAGGAGCGCGCCGGCGGTGTCGTGGCCGCGAGTGCCGGCAACCACGCACAGGGGGTCGCGCTCGCCGCGCAGCTGCTCGGCATCAAGGCTACGGTGTTCATGCCCGAAGGCGCCCCGATCCCGAAGGAGAAGGCGACCCGGGGCTACGGCGCCGAGGTCGTCTTCCACGGTCACAGCGTCGACGACGCGCTGGTCGCCGCGAAACAGTTCGCGGCCGAGACCGGTGCGGTGCTGATCCACCCGTTCGACCACGTCGACATCGTCACCGGGCAGGGCACCTGCGGCCTGGAGATCCTCGACCAGTGCCCCGAGGTGAAGTCGGTGCTGGTCTCCACCGGCGGCGGCGGGTTCATCGCAGGGATCGCCACCGCGATCAAGGCCAAGCGCCCCGACGTGCGGGTCGTCGGTGTGCAGGCCGAGGGGGCGGCCGCCTACGTCACCTCGCTCGCCGAAGGCCACCCGGTCGCGCTGACCTCGATGTCGACGATGGCCGACGGGATCGCGGTCGGCTGCCCCGGACAGGTGCCGTTCCGGGCTGTCCAGGAGTACGTCGACGAGGTCGTCACGGTCAGCGAGGAGTCCCTGTCCCGGGCCCTGCTGATGCTGCTCGAACGCGCCAAGCTCGTCGTCGAACCCGCCGGGGCCGCTGCCGTGGCGGCCATGCTCGACGACCCGGAACGGTTCGAGACACCTGCGGTGGCGGTGCTCTCCGGCGGCAACGTCGACCCGCTCCTGCTTATGCGGGTGATCCGGCACGGGATGGCCGCGGCCGGGCGCTACCTGTTCTTCCGGGTCCGCATCCCCGATCTTCCCGGCGGCCTCGCCACGTTGCTCAACGAGCTCGCCGGCGTCGAGGCCAACGTGCTCGACGTCGTGCACGAGCGGACCTCGGCACACCTGCACCTCGACGAGGTGGAGGTCGCGCTGCAGGTGGAGACCCGCGGCACCCCGCACGCCGAGCGGGTGCTCGCCCGGCTGCACGAGTGCGGCTACCACGTGTCCGAGTGACCCTGTCCGTCGTACCGGAGAAACGAAGAACGTCCGGGCCGCCGACGGCGGACCCGGACGCACTTGCCGGACAGTGGGCTCAGCCCTTGTAGGGGATCGCCTCGACGATCTCCACCTTGAGCTCCTTGCCGTTCGGCGCCTCGTAGGCGACGGTGTCGCCGCGCTTGGAGCCGATGATCGCCTTGCCGAGCGGCGACTGCGGCGAGAACACCTGGAGGTCCTCGGTGGTCTCGGCCATCTCACGGGCGCCGAGCAGGAAGGTCTCGGTGTCGGTGTCGCCGACGAAGCGGGTGGTCACCTTCATCCCGGGCTCGACCACGCCGTCGTCGGGCGGGGTCTCGCCGACCTCCGCGTGGCGCAGCATGTCCTCGAGCTGACGGATCCGGGCCTCGACCTTGCCCTGCTCCTCCCGGGCGGCGTGGTACCCGCCGTTCTCCTTCAGGTCGCCCTCGTCGCGGGCGGCGCTGATCCGGGCGATGACCTCGCTGCGCACGGGGCCACGAAGGTGCTCCAGCTCCTCCTGAAGCTTGTCGAACGCTTCCTGAGTCAGCCAGATCACGTGCTGGTCGCTGGACTGGGTCACTTGTGGTGCTCCTGATGCTTGTTGGGAAGAACCCCGAGTACCGAAGCACCCGGGGTTCCTGGAGTCATGGGTTCCCGGCACGTTCCCGGGTGTCAGGCAAGTAGATGAGTTTACCAAGAGGGCGGGGGTAAGGCCGAATCCTTCACAGAATCGAGACCTGGCTCAGTGCCGCTTCTGCTGTCCGTCCGCGACGCAGCCGACCAGCTCCACCGTGGTGGCCTCCCGCTCGGTACGCACGGTGCGGGTGATCGTGGCTCGTTCCGCGTCGGAGGAGTCGACGGTGAAGTTGAGCTCGCCGACGACCGAGTGGTCCGCGGCCGAGGCGCGCAGCAAGCAGGACGCCTCGACGTCGTCGCTGCGGCGCACCACGGTGACCGTGGCGGTGACCGCGTGCTCGGTGGGGTTCTCGAACGTCACCAGCGCCGACCGGGCCAGCGGTCGGCCGTGGAACAGCATCGCCCACACCAGCCAGGCCAGACCCGCCGCGGCGAGCACGACGACCACGGCCACGAACGCGGGGCGGCGCCAGGCGCGTTCGGTGCCGTATCGCTGTGCAAGGTCGCTCACGGGGACATCTTAGGATTGGCGCCATGTTGCGTCTGATGCACGTCCACGCCCACCCCGACGACGAGTCGAGCAAGGGCGCCGCGAGCACCGCGAAGTACGTCGCCGAGGGTGTCGACGTGCACATCGTCACCTGCACCGGTGGGGAGCGCGGCTCGATCCTGAACCCGAAGATGGACCGACCGGACGTGCTGGCGAACATCAGCGAGGTCCGCCGCCAGGAGATGGAGCGTGCCCGCGAGATCCTCGGTGTGCGCCAGGACTGGCTGGGCTTCGTCGACTCCGGCTGGCCCGAGGGCGACCCGAAGCCGCCGCTGCCCGAGGGCTGCTTCGCGCTGGTGCCGGTGGAGCAGGCCGCCGAGCCGTTGGTCCGGCTGATGCGCCAGTTCCGGCCGCACGTGGTCACGACGTACGACGAGAACGGCGGCTACCCGCACCCCGACCACGTGATGTGCCACAAG
>DASSBE010000175.1:0-34158 GCA_035699065.1 Nocardioidaceae bacterium | reverse complement strand
TGGCTGTCCAAGACGCTCGCCGAGTTCCTGTTCGGTGACGAGGACGCGCTGATCCAGCTCGACATGAGCGAGTTCAGCGAGAAGCACACCGTCTCGCGGCTGTTCGGCTCGCCTCCCGGCTACGTCGGCTACGAGGAGGGCGGCCAGCTCACCGAGAAGGTGCGCCGCAAGCCGTTCTCGGTGGTGCTCTTCGACGAGATCGAGAAGGCCCACCCCGACATCTTCAACTCGCTGTTGCAGATCCTCGAGGAGGGCCGGCTCACCGACTCCCAGGGCCGGGTCGTCGACTTCAAGAACACCGTGATCATCATGACCACGAACCTCGGCACCCGCGACATCTCCAAGGGCGTCAACCTGGGCTTCAACCAGACCGGCGACACCGCGGGTTCGTACGACCGGATGAAGTCGAAGGTCTCCGAGGAGCTCAAGCAGCACTTCCGGCCCGAGTTCCTCAACCGTGTCGACGAGATCATCGTGTTCCCGCCGCTGACCAAGGAGCAGATCGTCGCCATGGTCGACAACATGGTCGCCGCCGTCGAGATCCGTCTCAAGGACCGCGACATGTCGATCGAGCTCACCCAGGCCGCAAAGGACCTGCTCGCCGAACGCGGGTTCGACCCGGTGCTCGGTGCCCGGCCGCTGCGGCGCACCGTGCAGCGCGAGATCGAGGACGTGCTCGCCGAGAAGATGCTGTACGGCGAGGTGGGTCCCGGCCAGATCGTGCTGGTGGGTGTCGAGGGCGAAGGCCCCGAGGCGCAGTTCACGTTCGCGGGCACCCAGAAGACCGAGCTCCCGGACCTGCCGCCCATCGAGGCAGCCACCACCGGCGACTCGGACTGAGTCAGGCTTCACCAGAAGAGGCGCTCCCGTTCGCGGGGGCGCCTCTTCTCCTGTCCCGGCTGTCCCAGCTTCATCAAGGTCTGTTGCCGAACCTGCACTTCCCACGATGAGCTCAGCGCGGGAAGTGCGGGTTCCTCTAGGGAAGTGCGTACATGTCCGGAGCCACCGCGGCGACGAGTCCGTCGTCGAGCAGGCTCGCGAGACATCGCGCGCGCTGCTCGTCGTTGCTCCACACCCCGTCCAGCCGGGAACGGTGCACCGGCTCGTGGGCGTCGCGCAGCACGGCCAGCAGCCGCCCGCGGCACTGTCGGTCTGTGCCGGCGTAGGTCTGGGTACGTCGCGGCGGCCCGTCGTACTCCGGGTAGCCGGCAGCACGCCATGCGCACAGGTCGCTGACCGGGCAGCCGCCGCACCGCGGTCCGGTCGCGGTGCACACCAGCGCACCGACCTCCATCACAGCCACGGCCCAGGTCGCGGCGACCGCGTCCGAGTCGGGCAGCAGGGCGGTGGCACGGTCGCGCTCGGCCCGGGTGAGCGAGGCGGGCGGGAACTCCACTCCTCCGACGGCGCGGGCGAGCACCCGGCGGACGTTCGTGTCGAGCACGACGTGCCGCCGGCCGAACCCGAACGATGCGACCGCGGCGGCCGTGTAGTCGCCGACCCCGGGCAGCGCGCGCAGGGCATCGAGGTCGCTCGGCACCTCGCCGCCGTGCTCGGCCACGATCGCGGTCGCCGCCTGGTGCAGGCGCAGCGCCCGGCGTGGGTAGCCGAGCCTTCCCCAGGCACGCACCGCGTCCCCGGTGCTCGCCGCGGCCAGGTCGGCGGGCTCCGGCCAGGCCTGCATCCACTGCTCGAAGACCGGCAGGACCCGCGTCACCGGGGTCTGTTGCAGCATGAACTCGCTGACCATCACCGCCCACGGGGAGGCGGACGGCTCGCGCCACGGAAGCACCCGGGCGTGCTCGTCGTACCAGGTGATCACCCGCTTGTGCAGCTGCTCGTTCATCGTCGGTGATCGTAGGCCAGCCGGTTCGATGGGGGTGCGTCGGTGTGGCATACCGGGACGGACGGGTCACGAAAGTTAGCGTGGTCGGATGAGCACGGTGACCAGGCCCCGAGGACCTCTTCCGCCACGTGTCTACTGGACCCGGCGGCTGCTGGTGGTCGGTGTCGCGCTCGGCCTGGTCTTCGGGATCAGCCACCTGCTCGGCGGCTCACCGGATCCTTCCGGCAACCCCTCGGCGCGTCCCGCCGCGGCGTCGGCCGGGTCACCGAGCGCCGGCGCGACCATGAATGCCGGCCCGACAAGCGCCGTCACCCCGCTCGCCGACGGCAAGCGCGACAAGAAGGCGAAGGTGTCCAAAACCCCCACCCCGCTCGCGGTGCCGACCGGGCCCTGTGCGGACAGTGACGTCCAGGTCACGCCGTCGGTCGACGGAGCAGCCGTCGCCGGCCAGGACGTGACGATCACCCTGAACCTCACCACGGCGGACTCACCGGCCTGCACCTGGCAGGTGTCACCGGCCTCGGTGGTGCTCAAGGTGACCTCCGGCTCGGACAGGATCTGGAGCACCCAGGACTGCCGGGCGGCCGTGAAGCCGCAGTCGGTCGTGGTCCGCAAGGACCACGTGAGCAAGGTCGGCGTCACCTGGTCCGGGCAGCGCTCCGACGACGACTGCTCGCGCACGACGACCTGGGCGCAGCCCGGCTACTACCACGCCGAGGCGGCCGCGCTCGGCGCCGAGCCCCACGACGAGCAGTTCCGGCTGGCCGCCCCGGCCGCCCCGACGATCACCGCGAGCCCGAAGGCGCACAAGAAGGTGGACGCGAAGAAGTCCGACGAGACCCAGGGCTGAGGCGGCAACGAACCGCGCTCGAGCGGTCAGACGTAGCGCTCGAGGATGCTCGACTCGGCGAGCCGGGACAGGCCCTCCCGCACGCTGCGGGCACGCAGGTCACCGACGCCCTCGACCGCCTGCAGGTCGTCGATCCCGGCCGACAGCAGCTTCTGCAGGCTGCCGAAGTGCTCGACCAGCCGCTCCACGACTGCGCCCGGCAGCCTCGGCACCTTGGCCAGCAGCCGGTAGCCGCGCGGGGTGACCGCGCCGTCGAGGTGCTCACTGGCGCCCAGCCCGAGGGCCCGCGCGACGGCGGACACGTCCACCAGGTCGCCGGAGGTGAGACTCTCCAGCTCGGCCAGCACCTCCTCGGGCTTGCGGGCCTTGCGACCATTGGGCAGGTAGTCGCGGATCACCAGCTCGCGCTCGATGTCGACCCCGGTGACCAGCTCGTCGAGCTGCAACGACAGCAGTCGGCCGTCGGTGCCGAGCTCGAGCACGTAGTCCTCGATCTCGCGGGCGATCCGGGTCACCATCTCCAGCCGCTGGGCGACCACGGCGACGTCCCGGACGGTCACCAGGTCCTCGATCTCCAGCGCGGACAGCGTGCTGGAGACCTCGTCGAGGCGGAGCTTGTAGCGTTCGAGCGTGGCCAGTGCCTGGTTGGCGCGAGACAGGATCTGGCCCGAGTCCTCCAGCACGTAGCGGGTCTCGCCGACGTAGGCGGCGATGATCTGCATCGACTGCGACACCGAGATCACCGGGAAACCGGTCTGCCGCGCGACACGATCGGCGGTGCGGTGCCGGGTGCCGGTCTCCTCGCTGTAGATGGACGGGTCCGGCATCAGGTGCACGGCGGCGCGTTGGATCCGCGAGGCGTCCTTGTCGAGGATCAGCGCTCCGTCCATCTTCGCGAGCTCGCGCAGCCCGGTGGCGGTGAACGGGACGTCCAGGGTGAACCCGCCGGTGGAGATGGAGTCGACGGTCTTGTCGATCCCGAGCACGATCAGGGCACCGGTGCGGCCGCGCAGGATCCGTTCGAGACCGTCCCGCAGCGGCGTGCCCGGAGCGATGCTCGCCAGCACTGCGCGCAGGCGGATCTCCTCGTCCGACCTGTCGGTGCCTACCACTGTTCTCCCCACTGGATGCGTGTGTCTTACGGCGGTCAGTGTAGGGGATGCTGCGGCTTCGGCGACGCGGAAATCTGCTGCGGCCGGCTAGGCGTAGAACAGCGGGGTCGCGTCCTCCTTGCCGAGGTCGAGGACCCGCAGCGCCGAGTCGATGTCGGGTACGCCGACCACCTGCATGCCCTCCACCTCGCGCACCGACCCACCGACCTCACCGGCCTCGTTGGGCACCACGGCGGAACGGAACCCGAGCCGGGCCGCCTCGGCCAGCCGCTGGGGCAGGTCACGCACCCGGCGCAGCTCACCGGCCAGGCCGAGCTCACCGATCGCGACCACGTCGGTGGGGACCTCGCGGCCCTTCGACGCCGAGGCGATCGCGATCGCGGCCGCGAGGTCTCCGGCCGGCTCGGCGATCCGGGCTCCGCCCACCGTGGACACGAACACGTCCTGGGAGTGCAGCCGGATCCGGCACCGCTGCTGCAGCACCGCGACGGTCATCGCGATCCGGGAGCCGTCCACCCCCGAGGTGGTGCGCCGGGGCCGCTCGGACGCCGACGGAGTGACGAGGGCCTGCACCTCGGCGAGGATCGGGCGCCGTCCCTCCAGCGTCACCGAGACACACGTCCCCGCCACGGCGACGTGGTGCCGGGCGACGAACAGCATGGTCGGGTCGGTCACCGCGGCGATGCCGTCGCTGGACAGGTCGAAGCAGCCGACTTCGTCGACCGGCCCGAACCGGTTCTTCACCGCTCGCACCATCCGCAGCCGCGAGCTGCGTTCGCCCTCGAAGTGGAGCACCACGTCGACGAGGTGCTCCAGCACCCGGGGGCCGGCGATCGAGCCGTCCTTGGTGACGTGACCGACCAGCACTGTCGCGATGTTCTGCGTCTTGGCGACCCGGACCAGCGCGGCGGCGACCTCCTTGACCTGGGTCACTCCACCGGGCGCGCCGTCGACGTCGGCCGCACCGATGGTCTGCACCGAGTCGACCACCAACAGCTGTGGCTTCACCTGCTCGATGTGGCTCAGCACGGCACCGAGGTCGGTCTCGGCGGCGAGGTAGAGGTCGTGGTGCACGCCGCGCGTGCGGTCGGCGCGCAACCGGACCTGGGCCGCGGACTCCTCCCCGGTGACGTAGAGGGTGCGCAGGCCGGAACGGGCGGTCTGCGCCGCGACCTCGAGCAGCAACGTCGACTTGCCCACCCCGGGCTCACCGGCCAGCAGCACGGCCGCGCCGGGGACCAGTCCACCGCCGAGCACCCGGTCGAGCTCGGGAACGCCGCTGCTCTTCGCGCGCGAGTCCTCGATCGGCACCTGGCCGATGGGGATCGCCGGCGCGGTGACCGGCCCCGCCGCCGTACGCCCCTGCGGTGCCCCCGCCTCCGCGACGCTGCCCCAGGCCTGGCACTCGCCGCACCTGCCGACCCACTTGGCGGTCTCCCAACCGCACTCGCTGCATCGGTAGCTCGACCTGACCCGGGCGTTCGGCTTGCTGCTCATGAGGGTGACGGTAGGGCACCGCTCCGACATTCCCCGGCTGACTCCCCGCTGGCTGGCCGTTGCCCCCCGTTGACTCCGACCGGTCCGCCGACGATCATGCGAGAGACTGGCTTGGAACGATCCACACGCGGACGGGGACACGGAACCGGCGATGGTACGACGCAGCGGCAGGGCGCCGACCCTGGCCACGGTCGCCGAGGAGGCCGGTGTCTCACGGCAGACGGTGTCCAACGCGCTGAACAGCCCGCACCTGCTGCGCGCCGACACCCTGGACCGGGTCCTGCGCGCCATCGACGTCCTGGGCTACTCGCCCAACAGGGCGGCCCGCAGCCTGCGCACCCGCTCCTCCCACCTGATCGGGCTGCGCGTCGAGCCGGTCGTCGACGGCAACGCCAACCCGCTGATGGACCGGTTCCTGCACTCGCTGGTGGAGAGCTCGAACGAGGTGGGCTACCACGTGCTGCTGTTCTCGGCCGACGGCGCGAGCGACCCGCTGGCCGGCTACGACGACCTGCTGCGGTCCACGGCCGTGGACGCCTTCGTGGTCACCGACACCTACCGCGGCAACCCGCAGGCCGGCTGGCTCGAGGCGCGGGGTGCGCCGTTCGTCGCCTTCGGGCGGCCCTGGGACGAGCCGGGCGCCACCCATCCGTGGGTCGACGTGGACGGCAGGGCCGGTGTCCGGCTCGCCGTCGAGCACCTCCTGGAGCGCGGACACGAGCGGATCGCCTGGGTCGGCTGGCAGAAGGGGTCGTTCATCGGCGAGGACCGGCGCAGCGGCTGGCACGAGACCATGCGCACGCACGGCCTGCCCACGACCGGGCTCAGCGCGCGCGGCGAGGACACCCTGGAGTTCGGCCGCCGTGCCGCGCGGGCGCTGCTCGAGGCCGAGCGACCGACCGCGGTCGTCTGTGCCAGCGACACGCTCGCGATGGGGGCGCTGCACGCGTTGTCCGAGTCCGGCCTGCGCGCCGGCAAGGACGTCGCGGTGGTCGGTTTCGACGACTCGGTCGCCGCCCAGGTCGCCCCGCCGGGGCTGACTTCGGTGCGCCAGCCACTCGAGCGGGTGGCGGTCGAGGTCGTGCGGCTGCTGGGGAAACGGCTCTCGCACCGGCCGATCGACGACCCGGCCTGCCTGCTCGCGCCGACGCTGACCGTCCGCGCCAGCAGCTGAGGCAGGGCCCGTAAGGTCGGGCCTATGACCGAGCCGACCTTCAGCGACGCCGACCTGGCCTACGTCAGCGCCGAGTACTCGACCCTGGAGCAGCTGTGCGCCGACCGGGCGGAGACCCCGCAGGACGTGCACGACCTCATCGACCGGGGTCAGCTGCCGCGTCCGGCGTACGTCCTCGATGACGGCACCGAGATGTTCCCGCCCGACTACTTCGACCTCCTCGACGCCGCCGGCGGTGTCGAGGCGCTGCCCGGCTACTTCGACCAGCGGCACCGCGCCGCCTCCACCGCGCTCGGCCTGCCCGGCGTCGACCCGCGAGAGGACTGGGAGGGCTACCTCACCGGCGAGTTCGGCGTCTGCCTGCGTGAGGTGACCCCGGAGACGATGGTGGAGAAGTCCGCGCTGGTCGCGCAGATCGACACGCTGACCGCGGTCCCGGCCGCCGAGGACGCCGGCTGGCGCGAGCAGCTGCGTGCGGCCGTCGACGAGCTCGACGAGATCGAGCGGCCGTTCACCGACTACGACCGCCAGCGGTGGGGGAGCACCAGCCGGGACGCGAAGATCACCGCCGTCCGTGCGCAGTACCTGTCCGGTCAGTAGCGGCGCCACCACAGGTTGACCGCGTAGTCGACCTCCAGCCCGGGCTCGCCGGCCAGGATCCGGTCCGCGGTCGCCGGCGCGAACTCGATGCGTACGACGGACGCCAGCTCGTCGCGGGTGCCGAACCGCCACACGATGTCGAGCGGCCGGCGGGTCCAGCCGTGCGTGGACCAGAACCGTTCCACCGCGGTCGGGTCGACCTCGGGGTAGCCGGCCCGGAACCAGGAGCCGAACGTGCTCCGGGTGGCGTCGTTGTCGATGACGAACGCGGCCCCGCCGCGGCGCAGCACCCGGTCCAGCTCGGCGAGGCCGGGCTCGCAGCCGGGGCCGAAGAAGTAGGCCCACCGCGCCTGCACCAGGTCGACGCTCGCGTCGGGCAGCGGGACCGCCTGCGCGCTTCCCTGGAGCACCCGGACGTTCGTCAGCCGGGACGTGCGGCGCCGGGCCAGCGCGGCGAGGTCCCGGTGCGGTTCGACACCCTCCACGGAGCGGGCTTCGTCGGCCCAGCGGGACAGGTGGAACCCGGTGCCGCAGCCGAGGTCGAGCACGTCCTTGCCGGACCAGTCGAACAGGTCGCGGATCGCCGCCTCGATCCGTTGCTCCGGGTCGACGGAGCGGTTCTCGAGCTCGTAGACGTCGGGGTGGTGCCAGATGTTGGGGCTCGGAACCGCCCCGGGCGAGGTCCTCGGGTCAGATCCGGACGAGGCCATGGGCGGTCTGGAACTGCACAGCCACCACGCCCGGCGTACCGTGCGGCGCGATCCACTCGACCTTCACGTCCTCCAGCGGCGCGTCCACCGACTGGCCGAGCCAGTCGCTGACCCGGCCGGGATCGCCGGCGATCTCGAGGCAGTGCAGGTTGATCTCGCCGGTGGCGCCGGCGCTCGGGTGCTGCTGGGTCGGCGACTCCCACTGCACGAAGAACGGCAGCTGCGGGTCCGACTGCAGACCCTTGACGCCGATCTGCTGCCAGCGGAGCTCGAATCCGTCGGGGCGGTGCCGGTTGCCGTTGACGGCCTCCCGGCCCAGGCGCTGCTCGATCGGACGGATGTCGTCGACCGAGACGACCCAGCCCATCCAGCCGCCGCCGAGCTGCGAGCGGGCGCGGACGGCCTGCCCGAACGGGGCCTTGTCGGAGGCGGGGTGGTCGAGCACCTCGACGACCTCGAGGTAGGTGCCGGCGGTCAGCGGCAGCACCACGTTGCGCGTCCCGAAGCGTGGGTGGATGCCGCCGTCGGCGAAGTCCTCTCCGAGCAGTTCACCGATCCGGCGGGCGGTGCTCGCGAGTCCATCGGGTCCGGCTGCGTACGAAAGATGGTCCAAGCGCATGCAAAGCATTGTCACCAGAGCGCGAATCCCGGCCGACAGCGGGGTCGGTTCGGGCGGGTCGGCCAACCAGCGCGCCGCCTCTTGTGCTACAGGCGACTTCGGTGAAAGGTGAGTGCAGGATCGCACCGAGGAGGAGGCGGACACGTGGCCGGTAGGACGCCCGCGAACCAGGGGAGCAACAGTGCGGTGCCCGCGGTGGACGCTCCCGATGCGCTGCGCAACGTGGTGCTGGTCGGCCCGGCCGGCTCGGGGAAGACCACACTGGTCGAGGCGCTCCTCGCCACCGCCGGGGTGCTGAACCGCGCCGGCACCGTCCTGGACGGCAGCACCGTCAGCGACTTCGACGAGGCGGAGGTGCGCCAGCAACGCTCGGTCGGGCTGGCTCTCGCGCCGCTGCTCCACGACGGGGTGAAGGTGAACCTGCTCGACACCCCCGGCTACGCCGACTACGTCGGTGAGCTGCGGGCCGGACTTCGCGCCGCCGACTGCGCGATGTTCGTGATCGCGGCCAACGAGGGCATCGACGAGCCGACCAAGGCGCTGTGGCGCGAGTGCGCGGAGGTCGCGATGCCGCGCGCGGTGGTGGTGACCAAGCTCGACCACGCGCGCGCCAGCTACGACGCGGTGGTCGCCCAGGCCCGGTCGGCGTTCGGCGACAAGGTGCTGCCGGTGTACCTGCCGGACGGTGAGCAAGTGGTCGGCCTGCTGACCGGCGAGGATCCCGCGCACGACGAGCAGCGGGCGACGTTGATCGAGGGCGTGATCGAAGAGTCCGAGGACGAGACCCTGATGGAGCGTTACCTCGGCGGTGAAGCCGTCGACCGGGCACTGCTGGTCGCGGACCTCGAGCGGGCTGTCGCTCGAGGTTCTTTCTTTCCGGTGCTCCCGGTCTGCTCGGCGACCGGGGTCGGCACCACCGAGCTGCTCGACATGGTTGTGGCCGGCTTCCCCTCACCGAGGGAGCATCCGCTGCCCGAGGTGTTCACCCCGGCCGGCAAGCTCGGCCCGCCGATCAGCTGCGACCCGGCCGGGCCGCTGGTCGCCGAGGTGGTCAAGACGACGTCGGACCCGTACGTCGGACGGGTCAGCCTGGTCCGGGTATTCTCCGGCACCGTCCGCCCCGACATGACCGTGCACGTCTCGGGCCACTTCAGCTCGTTCTTCGGCGACGACAGCAGCCACGAGGACCACGACGAGGACGAACGGATCGGCGCGCTGTCCACCCCGTTGGGCAAGCAGCAGCGGCCCACGGACCGCGTGATCGCCGGCGACATCTGCGCGATCGGCCGGCTGACCCGGGCGGAGACCGGTGACACGCTGTCCGGGAAGGACGACCCGCTGGTGCTCAAGCCGTGGACGATGCCGGAGGCGCTGCTGCCGGTGGCGGTCGAGGCGCACGCGAAGGCCGACGAGGACAAGCTGTCGCAGGGCCTGCAGCGGCTCGGCGCCGAGGACCCGACGCTGCGGATCGAGCACAACGCGGAGACGCACCAGATCGTGTTGTGGTGCATGGGGGAGGCACACGCCGACGTGGCTCTCGACCGGCTCGGCAACCGGTTCGGCGCCACCGTCGACCAGGTCGAGCTACGGGTGCCGCTGCGGGAGACGTTCGGGGCCAAGGCCAAGGGCCACGGCCGGCATGTCAAGCAGTCCGGTGGCCACGGGCAGTTCGCGGTCTGCGACATCGAGGTGGAGCCGCTGCCGCAGGGCGCCGGCCTGGAGTTCGTGGACAAGGTGGTCGGCGGCGCCGTGCCCCGCCAGTTCATCACCAGCGTGGAGAAGGGCGTCCGCGCCCAGATGGAGCGCGGCGTCGGCGCCGGCTACCCCGTGGTCGACATCCGGGTCACGCTCACCGACGGGAAGTCGCACAGCGTCGACTCCTCCGACATGGCGTTCCAGACCGCCGGGGCGCTCGCCCTGCGCGACGCCGCCGAGGCGACCCGGATCAACCTGCTCGAGCCGGTCGACGAGGTCGCCGTGCTGGTCCCCGACGACCTGGTCGGCACCGTGATGAGCGACCTGTCCGGCCGGCGCGGGCGGGTGCTCGGCAGCGAGCCGGTGGGCGAGGACCGGACGCTGGTGCGTGCCGAGGTCCCGCAGGTCGAGATCAGCCGCTACGCGATCGACCTGCGCGCCTCCTCGCACGGCGCCGCGTCGTTCACCCGCTCGTTCGCCCGCTACGAGCCGATGCCCGACAACGTCGCCTCAGCGCGGGTCGGCGGGGTGGAGGGCCAGCGCGGAACGTGAGCGCAGGTGCGCCTCGCAGCGTGCCACCAGCTCGTCGTACGCCGGCTGCCCCATCATCTCGATCAGCTCCGGGCCGTTGGAGACGTAGACCGGCTGCGCGCCGACGTGTGCCTCGGTGTTGCCGCTGCAGTACCAGTCCAGGTCGTGGCCGCCCGGGCCCCAGCCGCGGCGGTCGTACTCGCCGATGGAGACCTCGGTGTAGGAGGTGCCGTCCGGGAGCTCCACGTCGCGGAACGTGCGCCGGATCGGCAGCTGCCAGCACACGTCGGGCTTCGTCTCCAGCGGGTGCTTGTCGATCCGCAGCGCCAGCCCGTGCAGGGCGCAGCCCTCACCGCCGCCGAACCCGGGCCGGTTCAAGAAGATGCAGGCGCCCTCGTGGACAGCGGTCTTGCGGTCACCCTCGTCGTCGGTCTCGACCCACCCCTCCCGGCGGCCCACGTCGTAGAACTGCCAGTGCTCGCGGTCGAGCATCTTGGCGAACTTCTTCACCCGCTTCTCGTCGTCCTTGTCGGAGAAGTGCGCGCCCAGCGTGCAGCAACCGTCGGAGGGACGTTCGGCGTAGATGCCCTGGCAGCCCTGGCCGAAGATGCACATCCAGTTCGACGTCAGCCAGGTCAGGTCGCAGCGGAACATCTGCGCGTCGTCGGCGGGGTCGGCGAACTCGACCCAGGCGCGGGGGAAGACGAGATCAACTTCGGGCACGCGGGCAACCCTACGTCGCGCGGTAGTTTGAGTCCCATGAGGTTGGGCGTGCTGGACATCGGCTCCAACACCGGTCATCTGCTGGTGGTCGACGCCCACGGCGGGGCGGCGCCGATGCCGGCGTACTCGCTCAAGGAGCCGCTGCGCCTGGCCGAGCACCTCGACGCCTCCGGCGCGGTCACCGAGGACGGCGTCGCCGCGCTGACCCGCTTCGTCGCCGAGTCCCTGAAGGTCGCCGAGGACAAGGGGTGTGAGGACATCCTCGGCTTCGCCACCTCAGCGGTCCGGGACGCGACGAACACCGACCACGTGCTGCGCCACGTCCGTGAGCAGACCGGGGTCGACATCGGCGTACTGCCCGGCGAGGACGAGGCGCGGCTCACCTTCCTGGCGGTGCGCCGCTGGTTCGGCTGGTCCGCGGGACGGCTGGCGGTGTTCGACATCGGCGGCGGCTCCCTGGAGATCGCGACCGGTGCCGACGAGGCTCCGGACGCGGCGCAGTCGCTTCCGCTGGGCGCCGGCCGGCTCACCCGCGAGTGGCTGCCCGACGAGCACCCCGACGAGGACACCGTCGCCCGGCTGCGCAAGAAGGTCCGCGCCGACATCGCCCGCGACGCCGGAGCGGTGCTGCGCGAGGGTCGCCCGGACCACGCGGCGGGCACCTCCAAGACCTTGCGGTCCCTGGCCCGGGTGTGCGGCGCGGCCCCGTCGGCGGAAGGTCTGCTGGTACGTCGGACGCTGCCGGCCGACGTGCTCGCGAAGACCATCCCGCGGCTGGCCGGCATGTCCACGTCGCAGAAGGCCGAGCTGCCCGGGGTCTCCGCGAGCCGCGCCCACCAGCTGCTCGCCGGCGCGCTGGTCGCCGACGCGGTGATGGACATCTTCGAGCTGCCGGAGCTCGAGATCTGCCCGTGGGCGCTGCGCGAGGGGATCATCCTCGAACGTCTCGACCAGATCTCAGTCCTGGGCGAATAGTCTGAGTATGTGAGCGATGTGGAACCTGTCGACGAGCCGTCCGGCGCCCCGGCGCCGGACGCCCTGGTCGCGCTCTCCACCGCCTCGGTATACCCCGAGTCCACCGCGAACGGGTTCGAGCTAGCGTCCCGGCTCGGCTACGACGCGGTCGAGGTGATGATCGGGATCGACCCGATCAGCCAGGAGGTGGACGCCGTCCGGCACCTCTCGGAGCACCACGGGATGCCGGTCTGCGCGGTGCACGCGCCGTGCCTGCTGATCACCCAGCGGGTGTGGGGCACCGAGCCGTGGGCCAAGCTGGAGCGGAGCGCCGAGATGGCCGCCGCGGTCGGCGCCGACGTGGTCGTGGTGCACCCGCCGTTCCGGTGGCAGCGCGACTACGCCCGCCGGTTCGTCGAAGGAGTCGCGGAGCTGGAGCAGAGGACCGGGATCGCGTTCGCCGTGGAGAACATGTACCCCTGGCGCGCCTCGCGGCGCGAGATGCAGGTCTACGTGCCCGGCTGGGACCCCGCCCAGCAGGACTACGCGAACACCACGATCGACCTGTCGCACACGGCCACCTCGCACTCCGACCCGGTGCAGATGGCCCACGCCCTCGGTGACCGGCTCCGGCACATCCACATGACCGACGGCACCGGGTCGGCCAAGGACGAGCACCTCGTGCCGGGCCGGGGCAACCAGCCGTGTGCCGAGCTGCTCGAACACCTGGCGGGCAAGGGGTTCTCCGGCCACATCGTGATCGAGATCAACACCCGGCGCGCCGGGTCCCGCGAAGCTCGTGAGCTCGACCTGCTGGAGGCGCTCGCGTTCACCCGGCTGAACTACGCGGTGGCGACGCAGACCCGCTGATCCGCTGACCCGTCGCCGGGGTCGTTGCCAACGGGTTCACCGCACGAGACAGTGGTGGGATGAGTAACACACCGGTGGTCGACGTGCGCAACCTCGTCGTGGACCGCGGGCGGACCCGGGCCGTGCGCGACGTGAGCTTCGTCGTCCCCGAGGGCCAGGTGATGGGTCTGCTGGGCCCGTCCGGCTGCGGCAAGAGCACCCTGATGCGGGCCGTGGTCGGCGTCCAGATCGTCACCTCCGGCTCGGTGACGGTGCTCGGGCTTCCCGCCGGCAGCGCCGGGCTGCGCGACCGGGTCGGCTACGTTACCCAGGCGCCCAGCGTGTACGACGACCTGACCGTCGCGGAGAACCTCAAGTTCTACGCACGGGTGCTCGGCGTCTCCTCGGCGGAGGTCGAGCGCTGCGTGGGGGCCGTCGACCTCACCGCCCACAGCGACAAGGTGGTCAACCAGCTCTCCGGCGGGCAGAGGTCCCGGGTGTCGCTCGCGGTGGCGCTGCTCGGTGAGCCGGACCTGCTGGTCCTCGACGAGCCCACGGTCGGCCTCGACCCGGTCCTGCGCCGTGACCTGTGGGCGCTGTTCCACCGGCTGGCCGAGCAGGGCACCGCGGTGTTCGTCTCCAGCCACGTCATGGACGAGGCCGAGCGCTGTGACCGGCTGCTGCTGATGCGGGAGGGCGAGATCCTCGCCGACGACTCTCCGGACGAGCTGCTCGCCCGCACCGGGGCGGACGACGTCGAGGACGCCTTCTTGATGCTGGTGGAGAAAGGGGCCGTCGCATGACCCCCCGGATCCTCGGAGCGGTCGCCGCGCGGGTGCTGAACCAGCTGCGCCACGACCATCGCACGATGGCCATGCTGCTGCTCGTGCCGATGCTGTTGATGACCTTGCTGTGGTGGATGTTCCAGGACGTCGGCACGGTCTTCGACCGGTTCGGTCCGGCGATGCTGGCGATGTTCCCCTTCATCATCATGTTCCTGGTGACCTCGGTGACGACACTGCGCGAACGGTCCTCGGGGACCCTGGAGCGGCTGCTGGCGATGCCGACCGGGAAGGTCGACTTCCTCGGTGGCTACGCGGTGGCGTTCGGTGTCGTCGCGGCGGTGCAGTCGGCGCTCGCCGTGGCCCTGTGCGTGTGGGTGCTGGACCTCGACCTGGCCGGACCGGCCTGGATGCTCACCGTGGTCGCGGTGGGCGACGCGCTGCTCGGGACGGCGCTCGGCCTGTTCGTGTCCGCGTTCGCCCGCACCGAGTTCCAGGCTGTGCAGTTCATGCCGGCGGTGGTGATCCCGCAGATCCTGCTGTGCGGGCTGTTCGTGCCCCGCGACCAGCTGCCCCGGGTGCTCGAGGTGGTGTCCGACGTACTCCCGCTCTCCTACGCCGTGGACGCGATGAACAACGTCGCCGCCACGGCCTCCGACGCCTTCGCCGGGGTCGACCCCGAGGTGTGGACGGACCTGGTGGTCATCGGCGGTTTCGTGCTCGGGTTGCTGCTTCTGGGCGCCGCGACACTGCGGCGTCGTACGGCGTAGCCTGTGCCGAGGCCGATGTCAGGAGGACATGAGTGTTACGGCAGCCGTTGCTGATGCTCGCCCGCAGCGAGCAGATCAAGAACCTGGTCACCGCGATGCCGGTGACGAGCGGGCTCGTCAACCGCTACGTCCCCGGTGAGAGCACCGACTCGGCAGTGCGCGCGACCCGCGAGCTGATCGACAAGGGGCTGCACGTGTCGCTGGACTTCCTCGGCGAGGACACCCTCGACCGGGCGCAGGCCGAGGCCACCGTCGAGGCCTACCTCGAGCTGCTCGCCGCGTTGTCCGAGCAGGGGCTGGCACGCAACGCCGAGGTGTCGGTCAAGCTGTCCGCGATCGGCCAGGCGCTGCCCGACGAGGGCGAGAAGGTCGCGCTCGAGAACGCCCGCACGATCTGCCATGCCGCCCGCAACGCCGGCACCACGGTGACCCTCGACATGGAGGACCACACCACCGCCGACTCGACGCTCGGCATCCTCAGCGAGCTGCGCAAGGACTTCCCCGAGACCGGCGCCGTGGTGCAGGCCTACCTGCACCGGACCGAGGCGGACTGCCGGGCACTGGCCTACGAAGGATCGCGGGTCCGGTTGTGCAAGGGCGCCTACAACGAGCCGGAGTCGGTCGCCTTCCAGGACAAGCAGGACGTCGACAAGTCCTACGTCCGCTGCCTGAAGGTGCTGATGGCCGGCCAGGGCTACCCGATGATCGCCACGCACGACCCCCGGCTGATCGACATCGCCGGCGCGCTGGCCACCCGCAACGGCCGCAGCCAGGGCTCGTACGAGTACCAGATGCTGTTCGGTATCCGCCCCGACGAGCAGCGCCGCCTCGCCGAGTCCGGGGAGAAGGTCCGGGTCTACATGCCCTACGGCGACGAGTGGTACGGCTACCTGATGAGACGGATGGCCGAGAAGCCGTCCAGCCTGGCAGTGTTCCTGAGGTCGCTGGTCACGCGTAAGTGAGGTGCTCGTGAAGTCCGTTGCCGTCCTCGGGGCCGGGGTGATGGGGGAGACCCTGCTCTCCGGTCTCATCCGCGCCGGCCGCCGTACGGACGACCTGCTCGTCGGCGAGAAGCGGGCCGAGCGTGCCACCGAACTGCGCGAGCGGTACGGCGTCGCGACGGTCACCAACCTCGAGGCCGCCCAGAAGGCCGACACCCTGGTGCTGGTGGTGAAGCCGCAGGACATGGGCGACCTGCTGCACGAGATCGCCCCGGAGGTCCGGCCCGGCCAGCTGGTGGTCTCGCTGGCCGCAGGCATCACCACCGCGTTCATCGAGTCACGGATCCCCGAGGGCGTGGCGGTGGTCCGGGTCATGCCGAACACGCCGGCGCTCGTCGACGAGGGGATGGCCGCGATCTCGCGGGGCTCGCACTGCGACGAGGAGCACCTGGTCGAGGCCGAGTCGCTGCTCGCCTCCGTCGGCCGGGTGATCCGGGTCCCCGAACGCCAGCTGGACGCGGTCACCGCGGTCTCCGGGTCCGGCCCGGCCTACATCTTCTTCGTGGTCGAGTCGATGATCGAGGCCGGAGTGCACCTCGGCCTACCGCGGGCCACGGCCGCCGAGCTCGTGGTGCAGACCGTGGTCGGCTCCGCGAAGCTGCTCCGCGAGACCGGCGAGCACCCGACCGTGCTCCGCGAGCAGGTCACCTCGCCGGGCGGCACGACGGCCGCCGCGGTCCGTGAGCTGGAGGACCACAAGGTCCGGGCCGCGTTCCTCACCGCCCTCGAGGCGGCGCGGGACAGGTCCCGGGCGCTGGCGGAGGGCCAGTAGCCGAGCCGCTCGTGCTGGCCTCGGCACGGCCAGGCGGTTCGCTGCTACGGTATCGGGCAACCGAGTGGGGCACGACGAGCTCTCGGAGGTCACGATGAGCAGCGCGATGCAGGACGATGTCACCGGCGCGCGGGACCAGTGGGGCACCAAGCTCGGGTTCATCCTGGCTGCCATGGGCTCGGCGATCGGGCTCGGCAACATCTGGCGTTACCCCTACGTGGTCTACGAGAACGGCGGCGGCGCGTTCCTGATCCCCTACTTCGTGGCGCTCGCCACCGCGGGACTGCCGATCCTGATTCTGGAGTACAGCCTCGGGCACCGGTCCCGACAGGGTGCGCCGGCCACGTTCCACAGCATCTCCGAGCGGTGGGAGTGGCTCGGCTGGTGGATGGCCGCGATCTCGTTCGTGATCTGCACCTACTACGTGGTGATCCTCGGCTGGTGCCTCAGCTTCATCTACTTCTCGTTCGGACAGCAGTGGGGCGAGGACACCGGCGCCTTCTTCATCGGTGACTACCTCGCCACCTCCGACGGCGCCGCGCCGAGCGGCTTCTGGGACATCGGCGGAATCCAGCTCAAGGTGCTCGTCCCCGTGGTGATCGCCTGGGTGATGGTCTACGTGCTCATGCAGCGCGGGATCAGCAAGGGCATCGAGCTGGCGTCGCGGATCCTGCTCCCGACGTTGATCGTGATGCTGATCCTGATCGTGATCCGCGCGGTCACCCTGGACGGGGCCAGCACCGGACTCAACGTCTTGTTCACCCCGGACTTCGGTGCCCTGCGCGACCCAGGCGTGTGGGTCGCGGCCTACGGCCAGGTGTTCTTCTCGCTCAGCATCGCGTTCTCGATCATGATCGCCTACTCCAGCTACCTGCCGCGCAAGACGGACCTGTCCAACAGCGGACTGATCGTCGGACTCTCCAACGCCGGGTTCGAGTTCCTCGCCGCGATCGGTGTGTTCGCGGCACTCGGCTTCCTCGCCGTCCAGAACGACGTGGCGGTCAACGAGGTCGCGCAGAGCGGCGTCGTGCTCGCGTTCATCGTGTTCCCGCAGGTGATCAGCACGCTTCCTGGCCTCAACGCCGTCTTCGGGGTGTTGTTCTTCGGCTGCCTGTTCTTCGCGGGGATCACCTCGATGGTCTCGATCCTCGAGTGCGTGGTCGCGGCCATCCGCGAGAAGTTCGACATGAGCCGGAAGGCCGCGGTCAACTGGATCTGCGGCGCGGCGGCGGTGATCAGCCTTCTCTACGTCACCCGCGGTGGGTTGTTCTACCTCGACACGATCGACCACTTCGTCAACGCCTACGGCCTCGTGGTCGCCGGGTTGTTCGAGGTCGTGCTGGTGGTGTGGATCTCCAGGCGGCTGGCTCAGCAGCGTGACCACCTCAACGCCACCTCCTACGTGAAGATGGGGCCGTGGTGGACGATCTCGCTGAAGTTCGTCACCCCGATCCTGCTGACGTTCATGATCGTCTACGGGATCTGGAAGGAGATCGACGGCGACTTCGAGCACTTCCCGGAGACCGGGCGGTACAGCGAGTACCCGGTCAGCGGCCTGATCGTCCTCGGCGCGGGAGGGGTGGCTCTCACCCTGCTCCTCGCCCTGGCCCTGTCGTTGAACAGCCGCGCGCCGCACGACCAGTACGTGCACGCCAGGCAGGAGTGAGAAACATGGACACGTCCGCGATCATCATGTTCCTCGTCGGGGCCATCGGCCTGTGGGGGGGCCTGATCCTCGCCATCATCAACTACAACCGGATGGCGCGGCGGGAGAAGTCCGACTGACCGCATGGGAGCGGGTAGTAGTCTCGCGGCATGTCCGGTCCCGCGTGTGTGGTCTTCGACAAGACGCTCACCGACTACAACTTCGGGCCCGGCCACCCGATGTCGCCGATCCGGGTCGACCTCACCATGCGACTGGCCGAGAGCCTCGGTGTGCTGAGCGGCGCGGGGCTCCACGCGGTCAACGCGCCCGTGGCGTCCGACGACCTCATCGCCACCGTGCACACGCCCGACCTGATCGAGGCGGTGCAGGCGATGAGCCGGGATCCCTACCAGTTCGACGAGGAGCACGGGCTCGGCTCCGACGACAACCCCACCTTCGAGGGGATGCACCAGGCGGCGGCGCACGTCGTCGGTGCCTCGGTCGAGGCGGCCCGCCAGGTGTGGTCCGGCGAGACGCTGCACGCTGCCAACATCTCCGGTGGGCTGCACCACGCCATGCCGGGGAGGGCCAGTGGGTTCTGCGTCTACAACGACGTGGCGGTGGCGATCTCCTGGCTGCTCGCGAACGGCGCCCGCAAGGTGGCGTACGTCGACGTGGACGTGCACCACGGCGACGGTGTGGAGAAGATCTTCTACGACGACCCGCGTGTGCTCACGATCAGCCTGCACGAGACCGGCCAGATGCTGTTCCCGGGCACAGGCTTCGCCAACGACACCGGTGGGCCGGACGCGCCGGGCAGTGCGGTGAACGTCGCGCTCCCTCCTGGCACCGCCGACGCCGGCTGGCTGCGCGCGTTCCACGCGGTGGTGCCGCCACTGGTCCGCGAGTTCGCGCCCGACATCCTGGTCACCCAGCACGGCTGCGACTCGCACATCGAGGACCCGCTGGCCCACCTGATGCTGACCGTCGACGGCCAGCGCGCGGCGCACGAGGCCCTGCACCAGCTTGCGCACGAGGTCTGCGACGGCCGCTGGGTGGTCACCGGTGGCGGCGGATACGCGATCGTCGACGTGGTGCCCCGGTCCTGGACACACCTGCTCGCCATCGTCGGCGGCACGCCGCTGGACCCGCTCACACCGACACCGGACGACTGGCGCGAGTACGTTCAGACGCTGCTCGGCCGGACCGCTCCCGCTCGCCTCACCGACGGGCGGACGCCGGCGTTTCGGGACTGGTCCGACGGGTACGACCCAGGGACGTGGCTGGACCGGGCGATCCATGCCACCCGGGAGGCGGCGTTCCCGCCGAACGGGCTCGATTATCTGCCCTGAGCGGCGTGTCCACCCGACACGCTGAAGATTTGGTAAAGGTTAGGGACAAAATCTCCCCTTCCCCATATGTCACTCTAGGCTCTATTCTCACGTGAGCACATACGTAAGGTCTCCGGCGGGGAAGCCGGAGGGCGTTGTGTGCCTGAAAGTGCGGTGCATCATGGCCTCAAACAACTCCGGTGACATCTCGGAGGTGAAGTTCCTTACCGTGGCGGAAGTCGCCGCGGTGATGCGCGTTTCGAAGATGACGGTCTACCGCCTGGTCCACTCAGGCGAGCTGCCGGCGGTGCGGGTCGGGCGGTCCTTCCGGGTGCCCGAGGATACGGTCAACGAATACCTGCGAAAGAGCTTCTTCCAGACGGGGTGACCCGTCCGGTGCTCCTTGCCAGGAGAGAAGAACACACAAGAAGGGGCGGTCCCGACCGGGACCGCCCCTTCTGACTGCTGTGTGCGGCTCAGAACCGCATGAAGTTCGCCGCCACCACCCAACGACCGTAGGCGTCCGGCTTGGCGCCGATCCCGATCCGCCGTGACTTGCGACTGAGCAGCACGTGCCGGTGGGCGTCGGAGTGCATCCAGAGCCGGACCAGCCGGCGTGGCGAGACCGCCCCCCTGCCGAGCGTCTCCCCGGCGTACCGGGCGTCGCAGCGGCGGAGCAGCTCGGTCATCGACTGGTGGTAGAAGAGGTCGTGGCGCGCGAGGTAGCCGCTCCAACGCTCAGCCGAGGTGTCGGTGCAGCTCGCCACCCGGAGCCGGCGCCGGTCGTGGCGCCTGCGCTGGACGTTGACCCAGTGCTGCACGCGCTGCTCGTAGTGACCCGTCGCCATCGCGGGGTAGCGCGCGACCCGGGCGCCGACCTGCGTGGCCGAGGCCGGTGTGGTCGTGGCGAGCGCGACGCCCGCGATCACCAGGGTGCTGAGCAGTCCGGCGAGCGCGAGCCGGGTCGGTAGGGCGAGGGTTTTCCGGCGCAGCACGCCAAAGATAAGTGTGTCCATCGCTAAGACCCCTCCCAAGGCCTCATGGGCGTGACCGCGAGCTGGCGCCCCGGGCGGGAACCGGGCCATGGTCACGAATGTGGTAGCAACTGGTGTTTCGGGCTTCACCAGCGTGGGTGCGACACAAACGTCAAAAGCGGGTCAAAGCAAAATAACTCGGTTCACATCATGCACCATCAACGGGGCTCGTGGGCACAATGTGAAGAATGATGTCAAGGAGACACTCCGCGTGCAGCGTGTGCACGGGGCCGTGATCCTGCTCACCTGGCCGGTCTCGTTTTCGTCTGTCCCCGGGCTGCGGATAGTCTTGAGGCTTCCGGGTCGTGTCGCGGACTCCGCCACACGACCGACTCAGTTTCGAAAGGTCCACACGTGGGTTCTGTCATCAAGAAGCGCCGTAAGCGCATGGCGAAGAAGAAGCACCGCAAGCTGTTGAAGAAGACACGTATCCAGCGTCGTCGCCAGGGCAAGTAGGCCCGGCCAGGAGGCTTGCGGATGGGGCGCGTCGTACTGGTGACCGGGGTCTCCCGAGACCTCGGTGGCCGTTTTGCGCGTCTCGTCGCTGCCGACCCCTCCGTGGACCGGGTGATCGGTGTCGACGTCGTGCCTCCGCGCGGTGACATGGGGGACGTCCGGTTCATCCGGGCCGACATCCGAAACCCGGTGATCACCAAGGTGATCGCCGGCGAGGAGGTCGACACCGTCGTGCACATGAGCGTGGTGGCAACACCGGGTGCGGCCGGTGGCCGTACGTCGATGAAAGAGCTGAACGTCATCGGCACCATGCAGCTGCTCGCCGCCTGCCAGAAGGCGCCCGGGCTGAGGCACCTGGTCGTCAAGTCCTCGAGCGCGGTCTACGGATCCTCGAGCCGCGACCCGGCCATGTTCACCGAGGACATGGCACCCAAACGCATGCCCAGGTCCGGGTTCGCCAAGGACGCGGTGGAGGTCGAGGGGTATGTGCGTGGTTTCGCGCGCCGGCGCCCCGACGTGACCGTCACCATGCTGCGTGCCGCGAACAGCATCGGCCCGTCGGTGAGCTCGCCGACGACCCAGTACTTCCGGCTTCCGGTGGTCCCGACGGTGCTCGGTTTCGACGCGCGCATGCAGTTCCTGCACGAGACCGACCTTCTCGAGGTGATCCGGCACTCCACGACCGCCGGCGTGCACGGGACCTTCAACGTCGCCGGTGACGGAGTGCTGATGCTTTCGCAGGCGCTCCGGCGGCTCGGCCGACCTGCTTGGGGGATCCCGCCCTTCGCGGTCAACACGGTGGGCTCGCTGATCCGTCAGGCCAGGTTCGGCGACTTCTCCCCGGAGCAGATGGCGTTCCTGACCTTCGGCCGGGGAGTGGACACCACGCGGATGCGCGAGGTCCTCGGCTTCGAGCCCGGCTACACCACCGAGGCGGCGTTCGAGGACTTCCGGCGCTCCGTCAGCCCGGGCCTGGCCTCGGCAGAGCGTGTCGCCGCCGTGGAAGGTCTCGTCACCGGTGCGCTGGGAGGCGGGCATGGCTGACGCCGAGATCATCCCACTGGGCACCCGTGGGCGTCCCGGCCGCGGTTCGGGCAGCGCGAAACCCTCGGCCGCGGCGCGTGGTCTGGCCACGGGCGGCGCGAAGAGGAAGGCGGCGCCCTCGAAGCCCGCCGCCTCGAAGCAGCCGACCACCCCGAAGCAGCCCGCGCCCAAGAAGGCGCCCGCGACCGACACATCACCCACGACCGAGAAGGAGCCGGCGGCGACGTCGCACACCACGGCCGAGGAGCGAGCCCCAGATGGGGGGATCCCGGTCAGCGACTGGCTGGCCGCGTTCGGCAGCGCCTCCAAGGAGATCTTCGGTGAGCGCTGGGAGCCTCGGCTGGCCGAGTTCCTGGCGTTCCTGCGGCGGCGGGTGACCGGTGACTACACCGTCGACGAGTACGGCTTCGACGAGGAGGTCACCGAACGGTTCTTCCTGTCCGCGTTCCGCCCGATCGCCGAGAAGTGGTTCCGGGTCGAGGTGCGCGGCGTGGAGAACATTCCCACCGAAGGCGGTGCCCTGGTGGTGTCCAACCACTCGGGCACGGTGCCGGTGGACGGGCTGATGACCGGGGTGGCGATCCACGACCGCACCGGACGCCACCTGCGTCCGCTGGGTGCGGACCTGGTCTTCCGGCTGCCGTTCGTCGGTGAGCTGGCCCGCAAGGGCGGCGCGACGCTGGCCTGCAACGACGACGCGGAGCGGATGCTGCGAGGCGGCGAGCTGGTCGGCGTGTGGCCCGAGGGCTTCAAGGGCATCGGCAAGCCCTACTCCGAGCGTTACAAGCTCCAGCGGTTCGGCCGCGGTGGCTTCGTCTCCGCGGCCCTGCGCACCGGCGTGCCGATCGTGCCCTGCTCGGTGGTGGGTGCGGAGGAGATCTACCCGCTCGTCGGCAACATGCCGTCGCTGGCGCGCCTGCTCGGTGTGCCCTACATCCCGATCACGCCGTTCTTCCCGTGGCTCGGGCCGCTGGGGATGGTGCCGCTGCCCTCGAAGTGGCTGATCGAGTTCGGGGAGCCGATCCGCACCGACTCCTATGACGAAGGTGCCGCGGACGACCCGATGCTGGTGTTCAACGTGACCGACCAGGTCCGGGAGACGATCCAGCAGACCCTGTACTCCCTGCTCATGCAGCGGCGGTCGGTCTTCTCCTGACGGGCTTCCCGCGACTCGGCGCGGGTCCAGGCGGATCAGGGCAGCAGGTCGTCCACGGTTCCGCCGAGATCGGTGTCCGGCAGCAGCGTCTCCACCACGCCGTCGAGACCGTCGGTGAGGTCGTCGACCACCTGGCCCGGCGCCTTGGTCACGGTCTTCGTGCCCGGGGAGATCGGCTTCTCCAGGTCGGGTAGTGCCGGGACCTTCGTGTCCGTGGGCTCGGGCGCCTCCTCCGGTGCGGTGGCCCCACCGGCCGGGGCGGGTGCCGGTGCGGTGGCCTCAGGACGGGTCACCGGGTCCGGACGCGACGTGCGCTTCTTGTGCACGGCCCCCCTGGGTACGACGACGGGGTGGCTGTTGTCCAGCGCGGACG
This sequence comes from Nocardioidaceae bacterium, assembly GCA_035699065.1. Lineage (GTDB taxonomy): Bacteria > Actinomycetota > Actinomycetes > Propionibacteriales > Nocardioidaceae > Nocardioides_C. The sequence goes on along the minus strand of DASSBE010000175.1, from coordinate 10,634 downwards.
GGGTAAGCGTGTCCAGCGCGCGGTCCACCTCGTTGCGGGCCAGGATCAGGCCGGGAACCTCCACGGCGGGAAGGCCGGTCGCGCAGGTCGAGCAGATCGCTGCGGCCTGTGCGTCCAGGTCGCGCAGGGTGACCGCGGCGGCAGCGAGCTCGTCCTGCGCCTGCTCCGGCACGTCGTCGGCCAGCGCGGTCAGCTGGGCGACGTTGTCGGCGGCGAACGTGCGGACCGCGCGCACCGAGCTGGGATCGCGGTCGTCCTCGAACGAGGTCAGCAGCAGGTTGGCGCCCTGGGCGGCCTGGGCGGAGAACGCGTCGAGGGTCTCCGGGACCTGCGGGGCGCCAGGCGTGGAGTCCTTGTCGACGAGCCGCTCGACCTCCTGCAGCCGGTCGGTCGCCTGGCCCAGCAGGTCACGGCCCTTGCCGGCGTCGCTCATGCTCAGCCCGGCCTCGGCCCGTTCGATCCCGCGTTTGACCGGGTACAGCGCCTCCCCGGGCAGCGCGTCCTGCGCGGCCGCCGCCATGCCCGCCGTACCGCCGATCAGGACGACCGCGGAGGCAGCCGCGACCAGCCGGCGCTCCCGGGCGCCCCGGGCGCGGGTCGGCAGCGCCAGTCCGGCGTTCTCCGGGGTGAGCACCGTCGCGGCCTCGATGAGCAGCCGATCGCGCAGGTCCGCGGTGAACTCGGGGCGCGGCGCGATGTCCGGCTGGTCCCGCAGCGCGGTCACCAGCCCGACGAGCCGGGCGACCTCGGCGTGCTCCCTGCCGTCGGGACGCTCACCGGTGTCGACCGCGGTCGCGAACTCCTCCGCGCGCCGTCGCGCGGTGAAGAGGGTCGTCATCGTGGTCGTCCTGTCGTCGCGCCGTGGGTGCCTGTCACCACGTCTAACGACCTGACCGAGGCCGAAGTTACGGGGCGCGGGCGAGCCGGTCCTCGACCGCGGCGGGCGCTCATCGCAGACCCTCCGGGAGCAGCTTGGCGAGGTTGCGCACGCCGCGCAGCTGCAGCTGCTTGACGGCGCCGTCGGAACGGCCGAGCACCTGGGCGGTCTCGGCGATCGAGAGGCCCTGGAGGAAGCGCATGACCAGGCACTCCTGCTGCTCGTCCGGCAGCTCGCCGAGCGCCTCGAGCAGTGCCTCGTTGGTCAGCGACGCCAGCACGGTGCTCTCCGGGCTCTCGGTCGTGGAGTCGTGCGCGCCCATGTCCTCGCAGGAGTACTCCAACCGGGTGCGACCCGACTTGTAGTGGTCCGCGGTCAGGTTGCGGGCGATCGTCACCAGCCAGGCACCGAAGTCCTTGCCCTGCCACCGGAACGAGCTCATCGAGCGCAGCGCCCGGAAGAACGTCTCGGACATCAGGTCCTCGGCCAGGGGCACGGAGCCGACCCGGTAGTAGAGGAACCGGTAGACCGAGGTGTGGTAATGGTCGTAGAGAAGCCCGAACGCGTCCGGGTCACCGCCGCGAGCGAGCTCGACCAGCGCGATCAGCCGTGAGGCCTCCGCCTCGTCACTCTCCGAGGACGTGGCCTGGTCCGTGTCGGGTCCCGGACCGGTCGGGCCGGCGCCCGGCGCGGTGTAGTCGAGTGCCTCCGAGAGCAGCCACGAAGCGCCGGCCACGCTGCCGCCGCCGGCCCCGGCGAACGCGGGCGTCGCGGGGACGGGGGAGAGCGCGCGCAGCACTGCCCGGCGCAAGGCCGTGAGGCCGCGCTGGAGATCTGCGTCGCGCGTGAACATCGAACTCCCTCCCCGGACCTCCGCGGCCGGGCTCCCGATCCGCCAAGCGTAGAACGGTGCGGGTCGTTTGTGAACCGGTGAGTAACAACGAGTTACACAACCCGGAGTGCTGCCGGTCACACCAGCGTGCCAGGCGTTATCGGACTTTTCGACGGATCGCCAGGCCGGCGGCGACGCTCCCGGCTGCCGCGCCCCCGAGAGCGGCGACGAACAGCCCGGCGCGGGCAGCCTTGCGGCCGGTGCGGTAGTCGCGGATCCGCCACTGGTTCGCGCGGGCGTGGTCGCGCAGCTTCGAGTCCGGGTTGATCACGCACGGGTCGCCGACCAGGCTCAGCATCGGCAGGTCGTTGTAGGAGTCGGAGTAGGCCGAGCACCGGGCGAGGTCCAGCCCCTCCCGCTCGGCCAGGGCGCGGACCGCCTCTCCCTTCGCCGGGCCGTGCAGCATGTCGCCGACGAGCTTGCCCGTGTAGACCCCGTCCACGTGCTCGGACACCGTGGCCAGCGCTCCGGTCAGGCCGAGGCGGCGGGCGATGATGCTCGCGATCTCGATCGGTGCCGCGGTCACCAGCCAGACCCGTTGGCCCTGGTCGAGGTGCAGCTGGGCCAGCGCACGGGTGCCCGGCCAGATCCGGTGCGCCATCGCCTCCTCGAAGATCTCCTCGCCGAGCTCCTGGAGCTCCTCGACCCGGTGGCCCTTGATGAAGTTCAGCGCGGAGGCGCGGGCCTCGGCGACGTGCTCGGGGTCCTCGACCCCCACGACCCGGAAGTACGCCTGCTTCCACGCCGCGCCCAGAATCTCCCGGGTGCTGAAGAACTTCCGCTTGTGCAGGCCCTTGGCGAGATGGAAGATCGACGCGCCCTGCATGATCGTGTTGTCCACGTCGAAGAACGCAGCGCCGGCGGTGTCCGGCGGTGTCGACAGGGCCGACTCCACCTCGGCGGCCGACGCGGCGGCCTCCCCGGCGAGCACCGACCTGGCCCGCAGGTCGCGCTGCCGGGAGCCGTGCCGCTTGCTGGAATGGGGGGCGTTCACGGCATCACCCTAGTGGCCGGGCAGGTCCGGGCGGATATGGAAGACTCGCGCTGTGACTGCGTCGGACGACACCACCTCCTCGACCGGCACCGGGGTGTCCAACCTCGCGGACCTGCTGACCCAGGCGGCCACCGAGAGCCCGGACCGGACGGCGCTCGTCGAGGCCACCAGCGGGCGGCGGCTGACCTGGTCCGAGCTGGACGCCGAGGTGTCCCAGGTCGCCGACGGGCTCTCCGGGATGGGGCTGGTCGCCGGCTACCGGGTCGTGGTGGCGGTCGGCAACCGGGTCGAGTTCGTCACCAGCTACCTCGGTGCCCTGCGGGCGCGGATGGTGGTGGTCCCGGTGAACCCGCGCTCGGCCACCGGTGAGCTGGTGCGGATGATCGCCGACTGCGGCGCCCGCGTGGTGATCGCCGACCCGACGACCGTCACCAGCGTGCGTGCGGCGGTCGCCGGCCTCGCGGACGCGCTCGAGGGCGCCGACGACGAGCTGCGTGCCCGGTCCGCCGTGCCCCGGATCGTGGTGGCCGGCGCCCCGACGGTGCCCGGGGAGACGCCGTACGCCGACCTCGTCCAACACGGGACCGTCGCGGAGATCCCCACGCCGCACGACCCCGAGGCGCTCGCGGTCCTGCTCTACACGAGTGGTACGTCGGGGCGACCGCGCGCGGCGATGCTGAGCCATCGGGCGCTGCTCGCCAACATCGAGCAGGCCGCTGCCGTGGAACCTCCGATGGTGACCGGTGACGACGTGCTGCTCGGGGTGCTTCCCCTGTTCCACGTCTACGGCCTGAACGCGGTTCTCGGCCAAACGCTGCGGCACCGGGCCGCCCTGGTGCTGGTCGACGGCTTCGACGTGCAGGGCTCGCTGGACATCATCGAGGACGAGGCGGTCTCCGTCGTCCCGGTCGCGCCGTCGGTGTTCGCGCACTGGCGCTCGGTCGAGGACCTCGCGGACCGGCTCGGCGGCGTGCGCCTGGTGCTGTCCGGGTCGGCGCCACTCGCGCCGGAGCTGGTCGAGTCGTTCACCGCCCGCACCGGGATCGCGGTGCACCAGGGGTACGGGCTCACCGAGGGCGCACCCGTGGTCACCTCCACGTTGTGCAGCGCGGCCGCCAAGCCCGGCTCGGTCGGCGCGGCGCTTCCGGGGATCTCGCTGCGGCTCGTGGACGAGGACGGCAAGCCGCCCGAGGGTGCCGACCCGGGCGAGATCCAGGTCCGCGGGGCGAACCTGTTCTCCGGCTACTGGCCCGACGGTGCGGACGGCCCCGACGACACGGGTTGGTGGGCCACCGGCGACGTCGGTTTCCTCGACGCGGACGGAGACCTGTTCCTGGTCGACCGGCTCAAGGAGCTGGTGATCGTGTCCGGCTTCAACGTCTACCCGAGCGAGGTCGAGGACGTCGTCAGCGAGGTCGACGGGGTCGCCGAGGCGGCCGTGATCGGGACCGAGGACGAGGCGACCGGTGAAGCCGTGGTGGCCTACGTCAAGCCGGCACCGGACTCGTCGTGGACGGAGCAGGAGCTGGTGGACGCGGTCCGCGACCACTGCGCCACCCGACTGGCCCGGTTCAAGCAGCCGAGCGCCGTGCACGTGGTCGACGAGCTGCCGCACACGGTCACCGGGAAGGTCGCCAAGGGCCGGCTCCGGGCCACCGAGCGCCGGCGTGGTCTGGGGCTGCTGGAGTGAACGGGCCGGCGGACGCGGACCACCCGACCGAGCTGGGCGAAGCCCCGCCCCGGGTGGTGCTCTACTCCAAGCCCGGCTGCCATCTCTGCGACGAGGCGCGGGCCGTGGTCGCGTCGGTCTGCGCGGAGCTCGGCGAGACCTTCGACGAGATCGACATCACCGGCTCCGAGGACCTGATGCGCTCCCTCGGCGACGAGATCCCGGTGACGTTCGTGGATGGCCGCCGGCACGACTTCTGGCGGGTGGATCCGGGCCGCCTGCGCGCCGCGCTGCGCTGACACGGCTGCCCAGTCCGGCGTACCGCCACCCCCGCATATCGTGAGACAGGTCACGTGTGCTAGCCACCGTGCGGACTCAGTTTGTTCTCACGTTCACAAACTCCTAAAGTGAGCCTCGCTGCCGGTTCCGCGCGGTCCCGACCGACGGGTTTGCCTCACGTTCTGGCGGCGTCCAGGAGAATCGTGACCTCACCACGCAGCACGCGGAGCAGCACCCCGGACCAGGGTGTCTCGCGGTCGGCGTCTGCCAGGGTCCCCGAACGCGGCATCCCCGAGGCGACGGTGGCCCGGCTGCCGGTCTACCTGCGTGCGTTGATCACGCTCTCCGACCGGGCGATCGCGACCTGCTCCAGCGAGGAGCTCGCCACCGCGGCCGGCGTGAACAGTGCCAAGCTCCGCAAGGACCTGTCCTACCTCGGCTCCTACGGCACCCGTGGTGTCGGCTACGACGTGGAGTACCTGCGCTACCAGATCGCCCGCGAGATCGGTGTCACCCAGGACTGGCCGGTCGTCATCGTCGGGATCGGCAACCTCGGGCACGCGCTCGCCAACTACTCCGGCTTCCGCTCCCGTGGGTTCCGGATCGTCGCGCTCCTCGACAGCGACCCCGCCCGGCTCGGCGAGAAGCTCGGCGACATGTCGATCCGCGGCTTCGACGACATCGAGTCCCTGGTGGACGAGCACCACGTCGCGATCGGCGTCATCGCCACCCCCGCCGTCGCCGCGCAGGACGTGTGCGACCGCCTCGTCGGCGCCGGTGTCACCAGCATCCTGAACTTCGCGCCCACCGTGCTCAACGTCCCCGACGGCGTCGACGTCCGCAAGGTCGACCTGTCCATCGAGCTGCAGATCCTCGCCTACCACGAGCAGCGCAAGTCGCTGGCGCTGGACGGCGCGATGGATCTCGTCGACGTCCCGGTCGGAATGGAGACGGCATGAGTGTCCTCGTCGTCGGTGTCTCGCACCGGACCGCGCCGGTGTCGGTGCTCGAGCGGATCGCGCTCGACACCGACGGGGTGCAGAAGCTGATCCACCAGGTGCTCGAGTCCGATCACGTGCGGGAGGCCACCGCGCTGGCGACCTGCAACCGGGTCGAGATCTACGCCGAGGTCGACCGGTTCCACGGCAGCGTGGAGGACGTGTCCCGCCTGCTGTGCGAGCGCGCCGACGACCGGCCCGAGGACGTCGTCCCGCACCTCTACGTGCACTACGACGACGGCGCCGTCTCACACCTGTTCAACGTGGCCTCCGGTCTCGACTCGATGGTGGTCGGCGAGGGCCAGGTGCTCGGCCAGGCACGGGAGGCGCTGCGGATCGGCCAGGAGAGCGGCAGCATCGGCCCGGCACTCAACGTCTTGTTCCAGCAGGCGCTCCGGGTCGGCAAGCGGGCGCACGCCGAGACCGACATCGACCGCGCCGCTCCGTCACTGGTCTCGGTCGCGGTCAGCCGTGCCGCAGGCCATGTCGGCACGGTCGAGGGCAAGCGGGTCGTGGTGGTCGGCGCCGGATCGATGGCCGCGCTCGCGGTCTCCACGCTGAGCCGGCTCGGCGCCGCCGACATCGCGATCGCCAACCGCACCGACTCCAACGCCTCCCGGCTGGCCGAGCAGTACGACGCACGCGCGGTCCGTCTCCCCGACCTCGCCGACGACCTTGCCCGCGCCGACGTGCTCGTCTCGTGCACCGGCGCGGCCGGCGTGGTGCTCCCGCTCGCGCAGATCGCCGAGGCCCGGGCCCACCGCAGCAACCCGTTCGCGGTGATCGACCTGGCGCTCCCGCACGACGTGGACCCGGCGGTGGCCGAGCTGCCCGGGGTCTCGCTGATCGGGCTCGCCCGGCTGGCCGAGGAGGTCAACGAGGGTGAAGGCGCACGGGACGTGGCCGCCGTACGCGACATCGTCGCCCAGGAGATCACCGCGTTCCTCGCCGCCCGGCGCTCGTCGAACGTCACCCCCACCGTGGTCGCCCTGCGCACGATGGCAACCGGCGTCGTCGAGGCCGAGGTCGAGCGCCTGCTGGCGCGGCTGCCGGACCTCGACCCGCACATCCGGGCCGAGGTGGAGCTCGCCGTACGCCGGGTGGCCGACAAGCTGCTGCACCAGCCGACGGTCCGGGTCAAGGAGCTCGCCGACGCCGAGGGCGCGATCTCCTACGCCGCCGCGCTCGCGGAGCTGTTCTCGCTCGACCCGGAGGCCGTCGACGCGGTCACCCGTGCGGAGGGGGTGGTCTCGTGAGCTCCCCCCAGCAGGCCCCGCTGCGGGTCGGCACCCGTGCCTCGAAGCTGGCCCGCACGCAGAGCGGCCAGGTCGCCGACGCGCTCCGCGTGGCACTCGACCGTGCCGTGGAGCTGGTCGAGGTGACCACCGAGGGGGACATCAGCTCCGCCCCGCTGTCCTCGCTCGGCGGCGCCGGCGTGTTCGTCAGCGCACTTCGCGACGCGCTGCTGCGCGGCGACGTCGACGTCGCGGTGCACTCGCTCAAGGACATCCCCACCTACCCCGCCGACGGGATCACCCTGGCCGCGGTGCCGCTGCGGGAGGACCCCCGCGACGTCGTGGTCGCCCGCGACGGTCTCACCCTCGGTGAGCTGCCGGCGGGCTCCACGGTCGGCACCGGCTCCCTGCGCCGGGCGGCACAGCTCGCGGCGCTCGGCCTCGGCCTGGAGATCACCGGGATCCGCGGCAACGTGGACACCCGGATCGGCAAGGTCACCTCCGGTGAGCTCGACGCCGTGATCCTGGCCCGCGCCGGGCTGGCCCGGATCGGCCGGCTCGACGAGATCACCGAGGTGCTGGATCCGCTACAGATGCTTCCCGCACCCGGACAGGGTGCACTGGCAGTGGAGTGTCGCAGCGACGACGCGTTCCTGGTCGACCAGGTCCGCGACGCGCTCGACGACGCGCCCACGCGAGCCGCCGTCACCGCCGAGCGCATCGTGCTCGCCGCACTCGAGGCAGGATGCTCCGCCCCGGTGGGCGCCCTGGCCGAAATTGCGGAAGGCGAGGTCGGTGACGAACTATGGGTTCGGGCGATCGCGTTGTCGTACGACGGTGGGGTCGCCGTACGAAAATCTGCCACCGGCACACCCGACGACGCCGTCGGAGTGGGCCAGCGCCTCGCAGCAGAGATGCTCGAAGAAGGCGCAGACACCCTCATCCAGGAGCGGGTGTCATGACCGCACGGCCACTCGAGACCAGCAAGAAGGCGACTGTGAGCAAGACCGCGACGAAGACCGCAGCCACCCAGCGCACCACCGCGCGCGCAAGGAAGGAGACGCCGGCGCTGAAGAAGAACGGCACGAAGACGGTGACCACGTCCACCCGGGAGCCGGCCAAGCCGTCCGCACCGGTCGGCTACGTCTCGTTCGTCGGCAGCGGCCCGGGTGACCCCGAGCTGCTGACGGTGCGTGCGGTGGAGCTGCTGCGCCAGGCCGAGGTGGTGGTCACCGAGGTGCCCTCGCACGTCGAGCTGGTCCGCAGCGTGCTCGGGCTGCCCGCGCCGAAGGTCGTCGTGGACGAGGACGGCAACCGGGTCGAGGACTCCCCGGCCGCGGGGCCGGAGTTCGTCGACGGCGGCTTCGGGCAGGACGGCCAGCCGCTGACCCACGCCTCCCGCGCCAAGGTGGTCGTGAAGCAGGCCAAGTCCGGGCGGCGCGTCGTGCGGCTGATGGCCGGCGACCCGTTCGTCTACGCCTCCGGGCCGGAGGAGGCACAGGCCTGCGTCAAGGCCTGCATCGGCTTCGAGATCGTGCCCGGTGTCTCGTCGGTGACCGCGGTGCCCGCGTACGCCGGGATCCCGTTGACCACCAAGCACAACCGCGAGATGGCGGTCGTGACCTGCGGCGACGCGAAGATCGACTGGTCGCAGTACGCCGACGGCCGGACCCTGGTGCTGCTGTCCGCGGTGAGCGCGATCGGCGACATCGCCAAGGCCCTGGTCGCCGCCGGCCGCCCCGCGTCGACACCGGTGTCGATGACCCGGGTCGGTACGACGACCGAGCAGACCACCGTGGTCTCCACCCTCGAGCGGATCGCCGCCGACGCCCGGGCCGCCCGGATGACCCCGCCGGCGGTCACCGTCGTCGGAGACGTGGTGGACCTGCGCGGTGCGCTGTCCTGGTTCGAGACCAAGCCGCTGTTCGGTTGGCGGGTGCTGGTGCCGCGCACCAAGGAGCAGGCCGGCTCGGTGTCCGCGCGGCTGCGTGGCTACGGGTCCGTGCCCGAGGAGGTCCCGACGATCTCGGTGGAGCCGCCGCGCAACCCGCAGCAGATGGACAAGGCCGTCCGGGGCCTGGTCGAGGGCCGCTACGAGTGGATCGCGTTCACCTCGGTGAACGCGGTGAAGGCGGTCCGGGAGAAGTTCGACGAGTACGGCCTGGACGCGCGGGCGTTCTCCGGACTGAAGATCGCGGCGGTCGGCGACAAGACCGCCGCGGCGATCGCCGACTGGGGTCTGCGCGCGGACCTGGTGCCCTCGGGCGAGCAGTCGGCGCGCGGCCTGCTCGAGGACTGGCCGCCGTACGACGACGTGCTGGACCCGATCAACCGGGTGTTCCTGCCGCGGGCCGACATCGCCACCGAGACCCTGGTGGCGGGCCTGCACGAGATCGGCTGGGAGGTCGACGACGTCACGGCCTACCGCACGGTGCGGGCTACCCCGCCGCCGGCGCCGACGCGGGAGGCGATCAAGAGCGGCAAGTTCGACGCGGTCGTGTTCACGTCCTCCTCGACGGTCCGGAACCTGGTCGGCATCGCCGGCAAGCCGCACCCCTCGACGATCATCGCCGTGATCGGGCCCGCGACCGCGAAGACGGCGGAGGAGCACGGCCTGCGGGTCGACGTGCTGGCGCCGTCGCCGTCGGTCGAGGAGCTGGTCGACGCGCTCGCCGACTTCGGCGCCGCACGCCGGTCGGCCCTGGTCGAGGCCGGTCAGCCCGTCACCAAGCCGTCCGACCGTCGCCCGTCCGCCCGCCGGAAGGCCACCTGAGACGTGGGCTACCCCGAGATCAGGCCGCGTCGGCTCCGGCGTACCCCCGCGCTGCGCCGGCTGGTCGCCGAGACGTCGGTCGACGCGCGCCAGCTCGTGCTGCCGATGTTCGTGCGCGAGGGCGCCTCGGAGCCGGCACCGATCTCGAGCATGCCCGGCGTCGTGCAGCACACCCGCGACTCGTTGCGCAAGGCGGTCGCCGAGGCGGCCGAGCTGGGCCTCGGCGGCGTGATGCTGTTCGGGATCCCGACGGCCAAGGACGCCACCGGCACGGGTGCGGTCGACCCACGCGGCATCCTCAACGTCGCGATCGAGGACGTTGTCGCCGAGGTGGGCGACGCGATCCCGGTGATGGCCGACCTGTGCCTCGACGAGTTCACCGACCACGGCCACTGCGGCGTGCTGACCCCGACCGGCGAGGTCGACAACGACGCGACGCTTCCGCTCTACGCCGAGATGGCGGTCGCCCAGGCCGCGGCAGGCGTCGACGTCGTCGCGCCGAGCGGGATGATGGACGGCCAGGTGGCCGCGATCCGGGCCGGCCTGGATCTTGCGGGCCACCACGACGTGGCGATCCTGGCCTACTCCGCGAAGTACGCCTCCGCCTTCTACGGCCCGTTCCGGGAGGCCGTCGACTCCTCGCTCCAGGGCGACCGGCGCACCTACCAGCAGGACCCGGGCAACGCGGTCGAGGGTATCCGGGAGGCGCTGCTCGATCTCACCGAGGGCGCGGACATGGTGCTGGTCAAGCCGGCGCTGGCCTACCTCGACGTGCTGCGCGCCGTGCGTGAGTCTGTCGACGTCCCGGTCGCGGCGTACAACATCTCCGGCGAGTACTCCATGGTCGAGGCGGCCGCCGCCAACGGCTGGATCGACCGCGAGGCCGCGATCCTGGAGACGCTGACCTCGATCCGCCG
>DASSBE010000174.1:0-2731 GCA_035699065.1 Nocardioidaceae bacterium | reverse complement strand
AGCAGGCGGCCAACGCCCTGCTCAAGGCAATCGAGGAGCCCGCCGAGCGCACCATGTGGCTGCTCTGCGCGCCCACGGTCGAGGACGTGCTGCCGACGATCCGCTCGCGCACCCGGCTGGTGGTGCTGGCCACGCCCGGCGCTGCGGACGTCGCCGACTTCCTGGTCCGCACGACCGGCATCGCTCCGGAGGACGCGGCGTACGCCGCCCGGGCCAGCCAGGGCCACATCGGCCGTGCCCGGGCGCTGGCGCGCGACGAGAGCACCCGCAACCGCCGCCGCGAGGTGGTCTCGCTGCCGGCCCGGCTCACCTCGCTCGCGGCCTGCCTCAACGCGGCGGCCAACCTCGTCGACATCGCCAAGGACGAGACCGAGGCGATCACCTCCGAGAGCAACGCCCGCGAGCTCGCCGAGCTGACCGCGACCTACGGCGACGACCGCAAGGCCAGGACGTCGCGGTCCTACGTGGCGGCGATGAAGGAGCTCACCTACGACCAGACGCAGCGCGAGAAGCGCCGTCAGATGGACGTCATCGACCGCTGCCTCATGGACGTGATGTCGGTCTACCGCGACGCCATCGCGCTGCAGTCGGGGGCGCCCGGCGACCTGGTCAACGAGGAGATGCGCGAGGAGATCGTCGACATCGCCCGGCGCACGACACCGGAGGAGAACCTCCGCCGCATCGACGCGATCTTCGCCGCCCGGGAGCAGATGACCGAGTTCAACACCGCTCCGCTGCTCGCCCTCGAGTCGATGATGGTCACGCTCCGGATCCGCTGACACCGATATTGGTAGTGGCCGCGGTGAGCTTTGGGTCACCTCTTCACTGCCAGTATCGGTGGCACGTAACGGGGCTCATCCCAATCGGGGGTGTAGGAGTTGGGGTCTGAAGCCGCCGGTCTCGAGCAGGCTTCGGGCGATGTAGTTGGTCAGGTTGCGGAACCCGAGTGCGGAGCCGCGCAGGTGTTCGAGCCGTCCGTTGAGCGCCTCGGTCGGCCCGTTGCTGGTGCCGGGTCGTTCGAAGTAGGCGAGCACGTCAGCGGCTCGCTTCTTCAGGGTCCGGCCCAGGGTGGTGAGCTCGGTGAGCACCTTGGGGACGCCGGCGCTGAGGTCGGTGATCAGCTTCTCCATGAGCTCGCGGCCGCGTTGCCGGTCCTCGTGGCGATAGGCGGCGATCATGCGCTGGTAGACACCCCAGGTCGCCTCGACCTCGACGTGAGCGTCATCAACGAACAGCGCGCGTAGCCTGTCGCTCTGCTTGTCGGTGAGCAGGTCCGCGCCGGTGTGCAGCGTGCGCCGCGACTTGTAGAGCGGGTCGTCCCTGAACCCACGGTGCCCGTGGATCGCGAGTTGGACCCGGCGCCGGCACCTGTCGAGGGCGTCACCGGCCAGGCGCACGACGTGGAAGGGATCCATCACCGTGACCGCGTCCGGGATCTCCTCTGCAGCGGCGGTCTTGAACCCGGTGAAGCCGTCCATCGCGACCACCTCGACCGCGTCACGGAAGGCGTCGTCGCGGTCGGCGAGCCAGGTCTTGAACGCCGCCTTCGACCGGCCCTCGACCATGTCCAGCAGCCTTGCTGGGCCGGCGCCATCGCGGACCGGGGTGAGGTCGATGATCACGGTGACGTACTTGTCGCCACGCCTGGTGTGGCGCCAGACGTGCTCATCGACGCCAATGACCTTCACGCCCTCAAACCGCGTAGGGTCGTTGATCAGCAGCCGCTTGCCTTCAGCCAGGACCGCGTTGTTGGCGGTGTCCCACGCGACCCCGAGTCCCTCGGCGACACGGGCGACGGTGAGGTGTGCGACCACGATCCCTTCCAGCGCCCACCGCAGCCCGGTGCGCGAGAGCTTCGCGCGTGGCTCCGCCGCGGCGCTGGTGTCTTGGCGCCACACGTGTCCGCAGTCGGCACAGCGGTAGCGGCGCACTACAACTTCCAGCACGGTCGGTCGCCAGCCCAGCGGCTCGTGGGCCAACCGCCGGATCACGGTGTCACGAGCAGCGCCTTCGCTGCCGCACCGTCGGCACCACTGATCTGGTTCCACCACGCGGCACGCGAGGACCGCACGATCCGGTTCAAGTCGTTGTCCGGTCACGCTCAGACCGAGGCCGTCGAGTCGAGCGAAGGCGGTCAGGTCAGGGCGGCCGAAGCCGGCCGGCGGGGTAGCGTCGGACACGTCGAGGTCTTTCGGATGGATGGCGTAGGAACCTCCGTCGTCGGGAGACCTCGACGTCTATCTGCGGACCGACGCGCCCGGCCGACCTACACCGTCATCTGAGAAGACCCCTGAAACGTCTTCGACGACGACGGGACCGGCGAGGAGGAGGGCGCGGTGAGCTAAAGGAATGGAGCTTGCTCGGCTTCGACGCCGCCGCAAGCTCCGGTGAAACGGTCGGTACTGGTCGGTCGTCGTCGGTCACCACCGGATGGCGGCGTCCCCCACGCTCGGCGTTTGCGCAGGTCAGCGGCTCGTTCGCCCAGTGGGCGCATCAAGCGATAGACGCAAAGCCGACGTGATTAGGTCGTCGCTTCGATTCCGACAGGCGGCTCCGGCGAACAGCCCCTGACCTGCGGAAACGCAGGGCAGGGGCGGTTCGGTTCTGGTGGTCGCGCGATGCGCTGGCCTCACGGCTCTGCCCGACACCGACGTCGCTCTCCTCTGCGACGGACCCCTCGCCGGCTGAGCGCTCGCGGCCGGCATCCTGTCCGTGTGCCGATAGGCCTCGC
>DASSBE010000173.1:0-3578 GCA_035699065.1 Nocardioidaceae bacterium | reverse complement strand
CCAGGTCGCGAACGCGCTCGACTGGAACCGGCCGCCCCGGAACATGATCCAGACGGCGTACTGGTACCTGCACACGAACCAGTTCCGCTACGACCACTTCGGCGCCGACACGCTCTCGGCCACGACCGGATCGGGCCAGCTCGCCGGGAAGACCACGGCCGACGTGATCGCGCAGAGCGCGCGGATGGGTTGGATGCCGTCCTACCCGACGTTCGACAAGAACCCGCTCGATCTCTCCGACGAGGCGGCCGAAGCCGGCAGGCCGGTCGCCGACTACGTCGTGGACCAGCTGAAGTCCGGCGAGCTGGGCTTCGCCGGGGAGGACCCGGACTCGCCGGAGAACTTCCCGCGGGTGCTGTCGATCTGGCGGGCGAACCTTCTCGGCTCCTCGGGCAAGGGCAACGAGTACTTCCTCAAGCACCTGCTCGGCACGGACTCGTCGCTACGGGCCACCGAGGCGCCCGAGTCCGCGCGTCCCCAGGACGTGAAGTGGCACGACGAGGCGCCGGAGGGAAAGCTCGACCTGCTGATGACCATCGACTTCCGGCAGACCAGCACCACGATCTTCTCCGACGTGGTGCTGCCGGCGGCGACCTGGTACGAGAAGCACGACCTCAACACCACCGACATGCACCCGTTCGTGCACTCGTTCAACCCGGCGATCGCGCCACCGTGGCAGACGCGCACGGACTGGGATGCCTGGCAGACGATCGCGGAGAAGTTCAGCGAGCTCGCCGCGAGCTACCTCGGCACCCGCACGGACGTGGTCGCGGTGCCGCTGACCCACGACACGGTGGACGCGATGGCGAACCCGCACGGGGTGGTGAAGGACTGGAAGGCAGGCGAGTGCGAACCCGTCCCGGGCGTCACCATGCCCAAGCTGGTCGAGGTCGAGCGGGACTATGCCGCCGTGGGCGCGAAGATGAGCGCGCTCGGCCCACTGATGGACACGCTCGGTGCCACTACCAAGGGCGTCACCTTCGAGCTCGGCAAGCAGGTGGACTACCTGCGGCAGAAGAACGGCGCGGTCCGCGGCGGTCCCGCCGACGGACGTCCCTCCCTACGGCGGGACGTGCACGTGTGCGAGACCATCCTCGCCCTGTCCGGGACCACGAACGGGCACCTGGCGACGCAGGGGTTCAAGACCCTGGAGAAGCGGACCGGCGTCCAGCTGGCAGACCTCGCCGAGGAGCACGAGGGCAAGCAGATCACCTTCGCCGACACCCAGGGACCACCGGTCCCGGTGATCACCTCGCCGGAGTGGTCCGGCTCGGAGTCGGGCGGTCGGCGCTACTCCCCGTTCACGATCAACGTGGAACGGCTCAAACCGTGGCACACGCTGACCGGGCGGATGCACTTCTACCTCGACCACGACTGGATGACCGAGCTCGGTGAGGGCTTCCCGGTCTACCGGCCACCGCTGAACATGGCGTCACTGTTCGCCGAGCCGGCGATCGGGGACGTCTCCGACGTGGCCGGCGTGACGGTGCGCTACCTGACGCCGCACAACAAGTGGTCGATCCACTCGGAGTACCAGGACAACCTGTTCATGCTGTCGCTGTCCCGCGGCGGACAGAACATCTGGATGAGCGACAAGGACGCCGCGAAGGTCGGGATCGAGGACAACGACTGGATCGAGGCGGTGAACCGCAACGGTGTGGTCGTCGCCCGCGCGATCGTCTCGCACCGGATGCCCGAGGGGACGGTGTACATGTACCACGCGCAGGACCGGCTGATCGACGTACCGATCGCCGAGACGTCGGGAAAGCGCGGCGGCATCCACAACTCGCTGACCCGTCTCCTGGTGAAGCCGAGTCACCTGATCGGCGGCTACGCGCAGCTCGCGTTCGCCTTCAACTACCTGGGTCCCACCGGCAACCAACGCGACGAGGTGACGGTCATTCGCAAGCGCAGCCAGGAGGTGGAGTACTGATGAAGGTCATGGCTCAGATGGCGATGGTGATGAACCTCGACAAGTGCATCGGCTGCCACACCTGCTCGGTGACCTGCAAGCAGGCATGGACGAACCGGTCCGGCACCGAGTACGTCTGGTTCAACAACGTCGAGACCAAGCCCGGGCTCGGGTATCCCCGGACGTACGAGGACCAGGAGAAGTGGAAGGGCGGCTGGGAGCTGAACAAGCGTGGCCGGCTGAAGCTCAAGGCCGGCGGCCGGTTCAAGAAGCTGCTCACGATCTTCTCCAACCCGAAGCTGCCCTCGATCGACGAGTACTACGAACCGTGGACCTACGACTACTCCACGCTCACCGACGCACCTGCGCAGGAGCACACGCCGGTGGCACGACCCAAGTCGCTGCTGTCGGGCGAGAACATGAAGGTGGAGTGGTCGGCGAACTGGGACGACGACCTGGGTGGCTCGACAAAGACCGCGCACCGAGACCCGATGCTCAAGAACATCTCGGACAAGGTGAAGTTCGAGTTCGAGCAGACGTTCATGTTCTACCTTCCGCGGATCTGCGAGCACTGCCTGAACCCGTCCTGTGCGGCGTCGTGCCCGAGCGGCGCGATCTACAAGCGCGAGGAGGACGGGATCGTCCTCGTCGACCAGGACCGGTGCCGCGGCTGGCGGATGTGCGTCTCGGGCTGCCCGTACAAGAAGGTCTACTTCAACCACCGCACCGGCAAGGCCGAGAAGTGCACGTTCTGCTTCCCGCGGATCGAGGTGGGCCTCCCGACGGTGTGCTCGGAGACCTGTGTCGGGCGGCTTCGCTACATCGGGCTGATGCTCTACGACGCCGACAAGGTGCTCGAGGCCGCGTCGACCACCGACGAGCAGGGGCTCTACGAGGCCCAGCGCGAGGTCTTCCTCGACCCGTTCGACCCGGAGGTGATGCGTGAGGCCGAGAAGGCGGGCATCGCCCGCGACTGGGTCGAGGCCGCGCAGCGCTCACCGATCTACGCACTGATCAACAAGTACAAGGTCGCGCTGCCCCTGCACCCGGAGTACCGCACGATGCCGATGGTCTGGTACATCCCGCCGCTGTCGCCCGTGATCGACGTGGTGAAGGACACCGGTGAGGACGCCGAGGACAAGGGCAACCTGTTCGCGGCGATCGACGCGCTACGGATCCCCATCGAGTACCTCGCCGAGCTGTTCACCGCAGGCGAGGTGGCGCCGGTCGACCGGGTGCTGAAGAAGCTGGCCGCGATGCGCTCCTACATGCGCGACATCAACATGGGTCGCGACCCGGACGGCTCGATCCCGGAGGCGGTCGGGATGAGCGAGGAGGACATGTACGACATGTACCGCCTGCTCGCGATCGCCAAGTACGACGAGCGCTACGTGATCCCGCCCGCGCACACCGAGCAGGCGCACGCGCTCGAGGAGATCGCCACCGAGTGCTCGCTGAACTACGACGGTGGCCCGGGCATGGGCGGCTCCGGGCCTTTCGGCGAGGGGTCGGGCGGCACCACGCCGATCGCGGTGGAGAACTTCCAGATGCTGCAGAACCGGCAGACCTCCGACACCCTGGCCGGTCCGGCCGGCAAGGCGTCGCGGGTGAACCTGCTGAACTGGGACGGGAAGGGCTCGCCGAGCGGGTTGTTCCCGCCGAAGTC
>DASSBE010000172.1:0-23526 GCA_035699065.1 Nocardioidaceae bacterium | reverse complement strand
TGCATGTGCGAGCGGGCCGGGGTGATCAACATCGCCATCGAGGGACAGTTCCTGATGGGCGCGTTCTTCGCCTCGGTCGCGGCGAGCCTGGCCTTCAGCGCCTACATGGGCCTGGTGGGCGCGATCCTCGCCGGCGTCGGGATGTCCGCGCTGCTCGCGGTCTTCGCGCTGCGCTATCTGGTCAACCAGGTGGTGCTCGGCGTGGTGCTGGTCGCGCTGGCCTCCGGGCTGACCAGCTTCCTGCTCAGCCAGATCCCCAGCGACCCGGCGATCAAGCAGTACTTCAACGAGCCACCCCGGCTGCCCAGCCTGGCGATCCCGGGGCTCTCGTCGATCCCGGTGGTGGGGGACGCGCTGTTCAACCAGACGATCCTGGTCTACCTCATGTACATCTCGGTGGGTGTCGTCGCGTTCATCCTGTTCCAGACCAAGTGGGGTTTGCGGGTCCGTTCGGTCGGTGAGCACCCGAAGGCCGCGGACACGGTCGGCATCAAGGTGAACCGGGTCCGTTGGCAGGCAGTGCTCTTCGGTGGTGTGTTCGCCGGCCTCGGCGGCGCCTACTACACGGTCGGCTCCACCGGCGCCTTCGACCGCGACCTGTCCGCCGGCAACGGCTTCATCGCGCTCGCCGCCGTGATCATGGGCCGGTGGCACCCCATCGGCGCCACCATGGCGGCCGTGTTCTTCGGGTTCATGTGGAACCTGCAGAGCCAGCTGAGCTTCGTGGACAAGATCCCGTCCCAGCTGCTCGGGATGACGCCGTACCTGGCCACCATCATCGCCGTCGCAGGCTTCGTCGGCCGGGTCCGCCCGCCGGCCGCCGACGGCGAGCCCTACGTGAAGAGCTGAGCCGATGACTTGCACAGGCGACTTCGACTGGGATGCGCTCACCGGGGCGGCGCGCGAGATCTCCACCCGTGCCTACGTGCCCTACTCCAGGTACCGCGTCGGTGCCGCTGCCCTGGTCGACGACGGCCGGGTGGTCACCGGCTGCAACGTGGAGAACGCCGCCTACGGCGTCACGTTGTGCGCGGAGTGCGGCCTGGTCTCGTCGCTGTTCGCCGGCGGCGGCGGCCGGCTCACCCACTTCGTGTGTGTCAACGGTGACGGTGACGTGATCATGCCGTGCGGACGCTGCCGGCAGCTGTTGTCCGAGCACGGCGGCCCGGACCTGCTGCTGCTGACAGTCCGGGGCGTGCGACCGATGCACGAAGTGCTGCCCGACGCCTTCGGCCCCGCCGACCTGGCCTGAGGAGATCCTGGATGAGCGAACGGCACGATGCGGTCGAGGTGATCACCGTCAAGCGCGACCATGGTGAGCTGAGCGACTCACAGATCGACTGGGTGATCGACGCCTACACCGGGGGAGCCGTCGCGGACGAGCAGATGTCCGCACTCGCCATGGCGATCCTGCTGAACGGGATGACGCGTCGGGAGATCTCCCGCTGGACGAGGGCGATGATCGCCTCCGGTGAGCGGATGGACTTCTCTACGCTGTCGCGGCCGACCGCCGACAAGCACTCGACCGGCGGCGTCGGGGACAAGATCACGCTGCCTCTGGCACCGCTGGTCGCGGCGTGCGGCGTGGCCGTGCCGCAGCTCTCGGGACGGGGTCTTGGCCACACCGGCGGAACCCTCGACAAGCTCGAGTCGATCCCCGGCTGGCGCGCGGACCTCAGCAACGAGGAGATGCTCGACCAGCTCGAGGTGGTGGGGGCGGTGATCTGTGCCGCAGGATCCGGGCTCGCCCCCGCGGACAAGAAGCTCTACGCGTTGCGGGACGTGACCGGAACGGTCGAGGCGATCCCGCTGATCGCCAGCTCGATCATGAGCAAGAAGATCGCGGAGGGCACCGGTGCGTTGGTGCTCGACGTGAAGGTCGGGTCCGGTGCGTTCATGAAGCACGTCGACCAGGCGCGTGAGCTCGCGCAGACCATGGTGGCCCTCGGCACGGACGCGGGCGTGAGCACGGTCGCGCTACTCACCGACATGTCGACGCCGCTCGGGCTGACCGCCGGCAACGCGCTCGAGGTGCGCGAGTCCGTCGAGGTGCTCGCCGGTGGCGGTCCCGCCGACGTGGTCGAGCTGACGGTCGCGCTGGCCCGGGAGATGCTGGTCGGTGCCGGCGTCACGGACGTCGACCCGGCCGACAGGCTCCGCGACGGCTCCGCGATGGACGTGTGGAAGAAGATGGTCCGCGCCCAAGGTGGCGACCCGGACGCCCCGCTCCCCAGCGCGCGGGAGACCACGGTGGTCGCCGCACCGAGGAGCGGTGTGCTGACCCGGCTCGACGCGATGGCGGTCGGGCTCGCGGCCTGGCGGCTCGGGGCGGGCCGGGCGCGCAAGGAGGACCCGGTCCAGGCGGGTGCGGGCGTTCAGCTGCACGCCAGGCCCGGTGACACGGTGACCGAGGGACAGCCGCTGCTGACGCTGCACACCGACGACCCGGAACGCTTCGCGCGCGCGTTGGCGAGTCTCGAGGGCGGCGTCGAGGTGCAGGACGCCGGTACGCCGTACGAGCTGACGCCGCTGGTGATCGAGCGGATCGCGGGGGAGGTCTGATGCCGACGCGCGACGAGGTCCGCAGAGCACCGAAGGTCCTCCTGCACGACCACCTCGACGGTGGCCTCCGGCCACAGACGATCATCGACCTCGCACCCGGGGCCGGACACGAGCTGCCGGCCTCCGACGCGGCGTCACTCAAGCAGTGGTTCGAGGAGTCGGCGAACTCCGGCTCGCTGGAGAGGTACCTCGAGACGTTCGACCACACGGTGGCGGTGATGCAGACCATCGACAACATCCGCCGGGTGGCGCAGGAGTGTGTCGAGGACCTCGCGGCCGACGGTGTGGTCTACGCCGAGGTCCGCTACGCCCCGGAGCAGCACCTGGCCCGGGGTCTTACCCTGACCGAGGTCGTGGAGGCGGTCAGGACCGGTTTCGCGGCGGGTGAGGCGCAGGCACGCGCGAACGGCCGCCCGATCGTCGTACGCCAGCTGTTGACGGCGATGCGGCACCAGGCGCGGTCACGGGAGATCGCCGAGCTGACCGTGCACTACCGCGACGAGGGCGTGGTGGGCTTCGACATCGCCGGCGCCGAGGCGGGGTACCCGCCCACCCGGCACCTCGACGCGTTCGAGTACCTCCAGCGGGAGAACGCGCACTTCACGATCCATGCCGGCGAGGCGTTCGGGCTTCCGTCGATCTGGCAGGCGATTCAGTGGTGCGGCGCGGACCGGCTCGGGCACGGGGTGCGGATCATCGACGACATCACCGTCTCCAACGACGGGTCGCCGAAGCTCGGCCTGCTGGCCTCCTACATCCGGGACAAGCGCATCCCGCTGGAGATGTGCCCGTCGTCCAACGTGCAGACGGGGGCGGCGCAGTCGATCGCGGAGCACCCGATCGGGCTTCTCACCAAGCTGCGGTTCCGGGTCACCGTCAACACCGACAACCGGCTGATGAGCGGGACGTCGATGACCGAGGAGATGTGCGCGCTGGTGGACGCGTTCGACTACGGGCTCGAGGACCTGCGCTGGTTCACGATCAACGCGATGAAGTCCGCGTTCCTGCCGTTCGACCAGCGGCTCGCGATCATCGACGAGGTCGTCAAGCCTGGCTACGCGGAGCTGTCGACGTCGAGCCGATCAGCCGGGTGATCCGGCGGTAGGCCTGCTCCGGGGTCATCGCGCTGCAGCCGAGCCTGACGGCATGCGCGACGACCTGTGGCTCCGACTTCAGCAGCAGCAGTCCGCGTCGCACCAGCACCCACGGCGGCTTCCGGTGCTCCTTGAGGTCCCGGCTGAGCCGGCGCCAGAAGGTCACCAGCCGGTGGTGACGCACGCAGATCGCGTCGGCGAGCAGGCCGCGGCTCCGGCACTCGGCGACGACCTCCTGGGCGAAGATGCCCTCGGCGATGAAGTACGGCGCACCGTGGAGCTCGAGCCGGTGCCGGCCGACCCGACCGTTGCGGGAGATGTCGTAGACGGGTACGTCGGCACTGCCCGCACGGCACAGGTCCTCGATGGTCTCCAAGGCGTCCTGGTGCAGCCATGAGGCCGGGTCGTCCCAGTCGACGACACCCATCGCGAGACGGGGCAGGGAGGGATCGCTGCCCTCCTTGTAGAAGTCGTCGAGGTTGAGCACTGGGAGCCCGAGGCGGCGGGAGAGCCGAGACTTCCCCGACCCCGAAGGGCCGGCGATGACGATCACTCGGGCAGGCACCGCGCCATTGTGCCTTATCCTCAGCTGCGCCGTGCTGGTGAGGGTGCTGGTACTCGAGGATCGGGACGCCGTCTGCGGGGTACGGGCAGATGCGGGCTCAGATGCCGATCGGGTGCCAGACGGTCTTCGTCTCCAGGAAGCTCGTCATCGACTCGGTCCCTGGCTCGAGCGTCCAGTCCGGCTCCTCCCCGGGGGCACGGACCACGCGCTTGAGGTTCTCCGCAGCGGCTTCCTCGAGCTGCCGGGCGTGCTCGGCGTCGCCCGAGGCGCCTCGAAGGTCGATCGCGTTGACGTCCATGTGGGACGCGAGCCACGGTGCGGTGTCCGAGAGCTGCCCGGTGAGGACGTTCACCACTCCGCCGGGTACGTCGGACGTCGCGAGCACCTCCGAGAGCGTGATGGCAGGCAGCGGACGTTTGTGGGACGCGGCCACCACACAGGTGTTGCCGGTGACGATCACTGGCGCCAGCACGCTCACCAGGCCGAGCAGCGACGACTGCTGCGGCGCCAGGACGGCGACGACACCGGTCGGCTCGGGCAACGAGAAGTTGAAGTACGGCGCCGCCACGGGGTTGGTGCCGCCGACGACCTGGGCGATCTTGTCCGCCCAGCCGGCGTACCAGACCAGCCGGTCCACGGACAGGTCCACGGAGGCGACGGCTTGCCGCTTGCTCAGCCCTTCGGAGCGCTGCACCTCGTCGACGAACTGCGCGTGGCGGCCCTCGAGCACCTCGGCGACCCGGTAGACCACCTGTCCCCGGTTGTACGGCGTGCGAGTCGACCAGCCGGGGAACGCTTTGCGGGCCGCCTGGACCGCGTCGCGCGCGTCCTTGCGTGACGCGTACGCGGCGTTCGCCAGGAAGGTGCCCTTGCTGTCGGAGACGACGTAGGAGCGTCCGGACTCCGAGCGGGGGAAAGCGCCGCCTATGTAGAGCTTGTAGGTCTTGCGCACGTCGAGCCGTGCGGCGGAGCCGGTGCGAGACTCAGTGGGCAAGGTATGCCTCCAGACCGTGGCGGCCGCCCTCGCGACCGTAACCCGACTCCTTGTAGCCGCCGAAGGGGCTGGTCGGGTCGAACTTGTTGAACGTGTTGGCCCATACGACACCGGCACGCAGCCGGTTCGCGGTCCAGAGGATCCGCGACCCCTTGTCGGTCCAGACGCCGGCGGACAGCCCGAACGGGGTGTTGTTCGCCTTCTCGACGGCCTCCGCCGGGGTGCGGAAGGTGATCACCGACAGCACCGGCCCGAAGATCTCCTCGCGCGCGATCCGGTGCGCCTGGGAGACGCCGGTGAAGATGGTCGGAGGGAACCAGAACCCGTTGCTCGGCAGGTCGCACGCGGGGGACCAGCGGCCGGCACCTTCGGCTTCACCCACCTCGGACAGCTCCCGGATCTTCGCCAGCTGCTCCGCGGAGTTGATCGCACCGATGTCGGTGTTCTTGTCCAACGGGTCACCGACCCGCAGCGTGGCCATCCGGCGCTTGAGCCGCTCGAGCACGTCCTCGGCCACCGACTCCTGCACCAGCAGCCGCGAACCGGCGCAGCAGACGTGGCCCTGGTTGAAGAAGATGCCGTTGACGATGCCTTCGACCGCCTGGTCGACGGGCGCGTCGTCGAAGACGATGTTCGCCGCCTTGCCGCCGAGCTCGAGGGTCACCTTCTTGTCGGTGCCGGCCACCGCCTTCGCGATCTGCCGTCCGACCTCGGTGGAGCCGGTGAACGCGACCTTGTCCACGTCGTCGTGCGAGACCAGCGCGCGGCCGGTCTCGCCGGCACCGGTGATGATGTTGACGACACCCGGCGGTAGGTCCGCCTGCTGGCAGATCTCGGCGAACAGGAGCGCAGTCAGCGGAGTCGTCTCCGCGGGCTTGAGCACGACGGTGTTGCCGCAGGCCAGCGCCGGCGCGATCTTCCAGGCCAGCATCAGCAGCGGGAAGTTCCACGGGATCACCTGGCCCGCCACTCCCAGCGGCTGTGGGTTCGGCCCGAATCCGGCATGCGGCAGCTTGTCCGCCCATCCGGCGTAGTAGAAGAAGTACGCCGCGACCAGCGGGACGTCCACGTCGCGGGACTCCTTGATCGGCTTGCCGTTGTCCAACGACTCGAGCACCGCGAGCTCGCGCGACCGCTCCTGGAGGATCCTCGCGATCCGGTAGAGGTACTTCGAACGCTCCCGGCCCGACATCTTCGACCACACGCGCGTGTAGGCCCGTCGGGCGGCCTTCACCGCACGGTCGACGTCCTCCGCCGAGGCCTCGCCCACCTCGGCCAGAACCTCCTCGGTCGCCGGGCTGATCGTCTTGAACGACCTCCCACCGGTGGGGTCGACGAACTCGCCGTTGATGAACAGGCCGTACGACGACTTGATGTCGACGACGGATCGTGACTCTGGTGCGGGGGCGTACTCGAACTTCCCGGAGGTTGAGCTTGTCGAAACCATGTCCTCAGTCCAGGGTGAAGTAGTCGGGGCCGGAGTAGCGGCCGGTCGTCATCTTCGTGCGCTGCATCAGCAGGTCGTTGAGCAGGGTCGAGGCGCCGAAGCGAAACCAGTCGGGGTCCAGCCAGTCCGGGCCGGCCACCTCGTTGACCATCACGAGGTACTTGATCGCGTCCTTGCTGGTGCGGATCCCGCCCGCCGGTTTCACGCCCACCATCTGTCCGGTCGCGTCGCGGAAGTCCCGGACCGCCTCCAGCATCACCAGGGTGACCGGCAGCGTGGCCGCCGGCTGCACCTTTCCGGTGGAGGTCTTGATGAAGTGGGCGCCGGCCATCATCGCCAGCCAGGACACCCGGCGGACGTTGTCATAGGTCTGCAGCTCACCGGTCTCGAAGATGACCTTCAGGTGCGCGCTCGAACCATCGGCGCGTACGCATGCCTCACGCACGGCCACGATCTCCTCGAACACCTCGAGGTAGCGGCCGGAGAGGAACGCGCCGCGGTCGATCACCATGTCGATCTCGTCGGCACCGGCCTGCACCGCGTCGCGGGTGTCGGCGAGCTTGACGTCCATCGCCGCACGGCCCGACGGGAACGCGGTGGCGACCGAGGCGACGTGCACGCCGCTCGTCCCGAGAGCCTCGCGTGCGGTCGCCACCATGTCCGGGTAGACGCACACCGCCGCGGTCGCCGGGCACGACGGGTCGGCCGGGTCCGGGCGCATCGCCTTCGCGCACAACGCGCGCACCTTGCCGGGCGTGTCCTGGCCCTCCAGCGTGGTCAGGTCGACCATCCGGATCGCCAGGTCGATCGCGAACTCCTTGGCGGTGGTCTTGATCGACCGGGTGCCCAGCGATGCCGCTCGTGCCTCTGCGCCCACCTGGTCCACACCGGGGAGTCCGTGCAGGAACCTGCGCAGAGCGGCGTTCGACGAGGTGGCCTCCGCAACGCCGACGGCGCTCGACGATGAGCTCAGGACGGTAGTCACCCGAACAGCATAGGTCCGTGCCCGCGGTTGTGGGGAATCGTGCGTGGGCAGGCACAATCGACCCATGGCCGCTTCCCGGGAGGACACGACGCACACCCGACCTGTCGCGAGGTTCAAGCCGACCAGCGGCATGTTGGTCGGCTACGGAGGCCTGGTCTTCGTCGCTGCCGTCCTGGTCTACATCGCACTCCGGGTGCACACGCTCACCGGGCTCCAGGTGGCCCTGGGCCTGCTCTGCTTCGGGGTCCTGGTCTGGATGACGCAGCTGCGTCCGCGCGCGACGGCGTACCAGGACCGGCTCCTGCTCAAGAACACCGTCCGTGACGCCGTGCTCCCGATCGTGGCCATCGACGAGGTGAGTGTCCGGCAGACCCTCAACGTCTGGGTCGGCGACCGGCGCTACGTCTGCGTGGGGATCGGCCGGTCTCTGCGCGACATCGTCAAGAGCGGCCGGCGCAGCCAGGGCTCCTCGTTGCTCGGTCAGGGCCGCTGGCGGCAGTTCGCCGAACGTGCCGAACGCGCGGCCCCGGACCAGACCGCGATGCGCTACGAAGAGTTCGTGGTCGCCCGCATCGAGGAGCTGGTCGACGAGGCGCGGAAACGCGGCGCGCCTCCGGACTTCGAGCCGCACCACCGGTTCGCGTGGCCCGAGCTCGCGGCCGTCGCGGTCACCGGCGTCGCGTTCGTGGTCAGTCTCTTCCTCTAGATTCCGGCCGCCCTTGCCAGGTCCGACCGGATCGCGTCGAGCCGCCCGGCCGCGGAGATCCGGGCCGCGTCCACGTCGTCCTCGACGGCGACCACGACCTCGAGGTAGCACTTCAGCTTCGGTTCCGTGCCGGAGGGACGTACGACGACCCGGGCGTCCTCGGCCAGCCGGTAGCGCAGCCCCTCGGTGGCCGGCAGACCACGGCTGCCCTCGGCGAGGTCCTCGACGTGCTCGACCCGCAGGCCGCCGAGTGTCGACGGCGGGTCGGAGCGCAACCGACGCATCGCCTCACCGATCCGGGCGAGGTCGGTGACGCGCACCGAGAGCTGGTCGGTCGCGTGCAGGCCGTAGGCCCGCGCGATGTCGTCCAGCTGGTCGCTCAACGTGCGGCCCTGAGCCTTCAGCGCAGCGGCCAGCTCCGCGATCCGCACGAGCGCGGAGACGCCGTCCTTGTCGCGGACCAGCTCCGGTGCCGCACAGTAGCCGAGCGCCTCCTCGTAACCGAACGCGAGCCCGTCGATCCGTCCCAGCCACTTGAAGCCCGTCAGCGTCTCGCGATACTCCTGCCCGTGCGCGGCCGCCATCTTCTCGAGCAGTGAGGACGACACGATCGTGGTGGCGTAGATCCCGCGGACCCCCAGCCGCAGCAGGAAGTCCGCCAGCAGTGCCCCGACCTCGTCGCCGCGCAGCATCCGCCAGCCGTGGGGGCTCGGCACCGCCACGGCACACCGGTCCGCGTCCGGGTCGTTGGCCACGACGATGTCCGCACCGACCTCCACGGCGAGCCCCATGGCGAGGTCCATCGCGCCGGGCTCCTCCGGGTTCGGGAACGCCACCGTGGGGAAGTCCGGGTCCGGCTCCGCCTGCGCCGGCGCCACGTGTGGCGCGGCGAAGCCCGCCTGCTCCAGCACGCGGACCACCGACTCACCGCCTACGCCGTGCAGCGGCGTGTAGACCATGCTGAGGTCGCGAGGCCCGCTGGTCGTGACCAGGCCGGCGACCGCGGACACGTAGGCGTCCACCACGTCGTCGCCGAGCCGCTCCCAACCGTCGTCCCGAGGCACGGTGTCCAGTGCACCCACGGCGTCGATCTCCGCCGAGATCTCGGCATCGGTCGGCGGCACGATCTGGCTGCCGTCGCCGAGGTAGACCTTGTAGCCGTTGTCCTGCGGCGGGTTGTGTGAGGCGGTGACCATCACACCGGCGACGCAGCCGAGCGCCCGGATGGCGTAGGCGAGCACCGGCGTGGGCAGCGGTCGCGGCAGCACCTTGGCACGCAGGCCGGCACCCACCATCACCGCGGCGGTGTCCGCGGCGAACACGTCGGAGCTGTACCGGGCGTCGTAGCCGACCACGACCACGTCGTCCGGGCCGGCGCCGTGCTGCTTGAGGTGCGACGCGAGACCCGCCGCCGCGCGGATCACGACGACCCGGTTCATCCGGTTCGGTCCCGCAGCGAGCGCTCCGCGCAGGCCCGCCGTACCGAACTCCAGGGTGCCCGCGAACCGGTCCGCGAGGTCCGCGGCCGCCGCGCCGTCCGGGCTCGCCGCCACCTGCTCGACGAGCGACTCCAGCTCCGCCTTCGTCTGTGGATCCGGGTCCTGCCCGGCCCAGGTGCGTGCGACGTCCAACAGCTCGGCGAGGTCAACGGTTGCGGTCATGCGAGGAAGGCTAGCGTTGCGGTCATGGACCCGCAGGTGTCTGCTCCGTCCGAAGGTCGGTCGTCGCCACGGCAGCTGATGGCCCGGCTCGCTGCCGACGTCGGGGAACCGGAGGCGGCCGGGATCTGTGCCGACCTGCTCGGCGGGGCGGACCCGCGCGACCACCCGGCGACGTTCCCGTACTTCGCGGACCTCGCCACCGAGAAATTCCTGGCCGGCACCTGGGGCCCGGAGTACTGGTCGCGGGTGTGGGGCGCTCGCGGACTGCTCTATGTGTGGAGCGACCCGGTGGCGCCCACGGTCGTGCACGGGTTGTCCGACGAGGCGTGGCGGGTCGCCGAGATGTGCCTGAAGGTCGCTGCGCGTCGCGAGATCGCGGCCGCCGGCGACGGCGCGGTGCCGCTGGCCGGCCATGAGCTGTCCCGGGTCCGAGCAGCCGCGATGCGGCTGCTCGGCGCCGTGGGTGACACCGAGCACGTGGACACGGTCGAGTTGTGCCTCGACGACACGGACCCCGAGGTGCGCCGGCACGCGGACCGGGCGCTACGGGCGATGACCCGGCGGCTCGACCTGCCCCGCGACTGAGGCGTGGTGGTCGTCGAGCGCCGGCCGGAAGAACGCCTCACCGACCATGGGTCCGCCGACGTGGGCGGCCTCCGCTTCGTCGTCCGTGGTGCCGGGGGTCTGCTCGACCACGCCGGCGAACGCCTCGGCGTCGTCCTGCGGGTGGTAGCCGAGCGCGTGACCCGGCCCCAGGTCCCACCAGGCACGGGTGTTGGCCGAGATCCCGTAGATCACCGCGAACCCGGGGTCGGGCGTGGTCAGGGCCGCCTCCACCATCCGCACCGCGTCGTCGTGGGAAAGCCAGGTGGACAGGGCACGCCGGCTCTCCGGCTGCGCGTGGAAAGTCCCGATCCGGGTGGCGACCGCGTCCATGCCGTAGCGGTCGACGTACAGGCTCAGCAACGCCTCCGCCGCGACCTTGCCGACCCCGTAGAACGTGTCCGGCCGCGGCGGCACGCCGGTGCCCAGCAGGTCGGTGCGGGCGATCCGTCCCACCGCGTGGTTGCTGCTCGCGAAGACGATCCGGTTCACGCCGTGTCTCACCATCGCATCGAGCAGCGCACCCGTGGTGACCACGTGCGACTGCAACGACTCGGGCAGTGATGCCTCGTCGGGGTTGCCCGCCAGATGCACGACGGCGTCCAGGCCACCGCTCCGCAGCGCGTCGGTGAAGACCGCGTCGACGGCATCGGGGTCGGCGCAGTCGGCGGTGAACCAGGTGCCGGCGAACCCCTCGGGGACGACCATCCGGTCCAGGCCGAGGACGTCGTACCCGCGGTCGAGGAGGCCGCTGCAGACGACCGAGCCGATGCTCCCGGCAGCGCCGGTGACCAGCACCCGCATCAGATCTCCGGGACGATCGCGCCGAGCAGCCGGCCCATCCGGGTGGCCGCCGCCCTGCCTGCCTCGAGGACCTCCTCGTGGTTCAGGGGCTCCCCGCTGATGCCGGCAGCGAGGTTGGTCACCAGGCTGATCCCCAGCACCTCCAGGCCGGCCTCACGGGCGGCGATCGCCTCGAGGGTGGTCGACATGCCGGCCAGGTCCCCACCGATCACGCGCACCATGTTGATCTCCGCGGGGGTCTCGTAGTGCGGGCCCGGGAACTGCACGTAGACCCCCTCGTCGAGCGTCGGCTCGATCTGCTTGCACAGTGTCCGCAACCGGGTGCTGTACAGGTCGGTGAGGTCGACGAAGTGGGCGCCCTCGATGGGGGAGGTGGCGGTCAGGTTGATGTGGTCCCGGATCAGCACGGGCGTGCCCGGCTCCCACGCCTCGTTCAGTCCGCCGCACCCGTTGGTGAGTACGACGACGTCGCAGCCGGCTGCCGCCGAGACCCGGACGCCGTGCACGACGGCGCGCACGCCGAGACCCTCGTAGAAGTGGGTTCGTCCGAGGAACACGAGCAGGTTCTTCTCGCCGCAGCGCACCGAACGGATCTTTCCCGCGTGACCTGCCACCGCCGACGGAGCGAACCCCGGCAGGTCCGTCGTACTCACCTCGCAGGTCGCCACGCCGAGCGCGTCGACCGCGGGCAGCCATCCCGAGCCCATCACCAGTGCGATGTCGTGCTTGTCGACGCCGGTCAGATCGCGCAGACGGTCGGCGGCCTGTCCAGCCAGTTCCTCGGCGGTGCCCTCGGTGCTCACGCTGGCAGCGTAGAGCACCGGCCCAGGTCAGAGCCCGCTGGAGCGGCAGGGGCGAGCCCGCAGCGCGGCGACGTAGTCGGCAGGAGCGTCGGCAGCCTCCGCCGCGTCGGCGAGGACCCCGAGATAGCTCGCCGACGGCAGCCCACCCTCGTAGGCGTCGAGCACGTAGGCCCACGCCACCTGCTCACCGGTCAACGTGGCCACGCGTACCCGGGTCTTGCGGTACAGGCCCGAGTCGGCGCTCTCCCAGCCGTCCAGGATGCTCACGTCGTCGTCGGTGACGTCGTACAGCGCCACGAAGACCTGCTCGAACGGGTCCTGCACGATCGTGGCAAGCGCCCCGTCCCAGCCGTGCTCCTCGCCGCCGAAGGTCAACCGCCAGCCCGTCAGCCACCCCGTGCTGCGCAGCGGGGAGTGCGGGCAGCGCTCACCCATCCGGGCGGGGTCCAGGTTCGACCCGTAGGCGGCGTAGAGAGGCACGGCAGGGAGCGTATCGCCCCGGATTGGCCACACGCGGGGTGCAACGCAACAATGGGCCGCGTGAATCGTGTGGTGATCATCGGCGGCGGACCCGGTGGCTACGAGTCTGCGCTGGTGGCCGCCCAGCTCGGGGCCGACGTCACCGTCGTCGACTCCGACGGTCTCGGCGGCTCGGCGGTGATCACCGACTGCGTGCCGAGCAAGACGCTGATTGCGACCGCCGAGCTGATGGCCGACATGGAGGAGGCCACCGAGCTCGGGATCTCCTTCGCCGGCCCGGGAAGCGAGCCCGGCGTGGTCCGGGTCGACCTGCCGCGCGTCAACACCCGCGTCAAGGCGCTCGCGCTCGCCCAGTCCGTCGACATCGAACGCCGGCTGACCCGAGACGGGGTCCGGATCCTTCGTGGCCGGGCGCGCCTCGAGGGCGTGAACCGGGTGGCGGTACGGCTGGCCGACGGCGGCGAGCAGACGCTCGAGGCCGACGCTGTGCTGATCGCGACCGGTGCCCGCCCACGCACGCTGCCCTCCGCCCTGCCCGACGGCGATCGGATCCTGACCTGGGAGCAGGTCTACGACCTCGAGCAGGTCCCGGAACGCCTGGTCGTGGTCGGTTCGGGTGTCACCGGTGCGGAGTTCGCCGGCGCCTACAACGCGCTCGGGCTCGACGTGGTGCTCGTCTCGAGCCGGGACCGCGTGCTGCCGGGCGAGGACGCGGACGCCGCCGAGGTGCTCGAGGAGGTGTTCACCCGCCGCGGGATGACGGTGCTCTCCAAGTCACGCATGGAGTCGGTGACGCGGCACGGCGACCGGGTCGAGGTCACCCTGACCGACGGGCGCACCGTCGAGGGGTCGCACTGCCTGCTGGCCCTCGGGTCGGTCCCGAACACCGACGACCTCGGGCTCGAGGAGGCCGGGGTGGCGCGGGACGAGCGCGGGTTCGTCACGGTGGACCGGGTCTCGCGTACGTCGGCCAGGGGAGTGTATGCCGCCGGCGACTGCACCGGGATCCTCATGCTGGCCTCGGTGGCCGCCATGCAGGGGCGGATCGCGATGTGGCACTTCCTCGGTGACGCGGTCGCGCCGTTGGACCTCAAGACGGTGTCGTCGAACGTGTTCACCGCACCGGAGATCGCCACCGTGGGCTGGTCGCAGAACGCCGTAGACGCCGGGGAGATCGAGGCGGAGGCCGTGATGCTGCCGCTCTCCGGCAACGCGCGGGCGAAGATGCAGGGCATCCGGGACGGGTTCGTGAAGCTGTTCTGCCGGCCCGGGACCAGGATCGTCGTGGGCGGCGTGGTCGTCGGGCCACGGGCCAGCGAGCTGATCCACCCGGTCGCGATCGCGGTCTCGGAGCGCCTCACCGCCGACCAGCTGGCGCACGCGTTCACGGTGTACCCGTCGATGACCGGGTCGATCGCCGAGGCCGCGCGCCGCCTACACCGCTACGACGGCTAGAACCCGAAGTCCCCGAAGCCGCCGAAGTCCCCGCCTCCGAAATCCCCGCCGCCGCCGAAGTCGCCCCCGCCGTCACCGAAGTCGCCCCCGCCGTCACCGGCCCCGTCCCCGCCGCCGTCACCGGAGTCGCCACCGCCGTCACCACCACCGCCCCCGTCACCACCACCGTCACCGGCGCCGAAGTCGGTGTCACCACCTTCGACCATGCCCCCGTCCCAGGTCGGCGAGAGCAAGGTCATCAGCATGAACGACGGCAGCAGCCCGGACATCGCGTAGGCGCCGAAGTATCCGGTCGCCCACGGCGAGTAGGCGGGCCCCGCCTGCCAGTAGGGGACTCGCTGGTAGCCCTGCTGCACGGTGCGGATGTCCGGCTCGGCGCCCTGGGAGACGCGGTCGGCGTCGGCGGCGCACACCGGCACCTGACGGGGGATCCCCGCCGACGGGGCCCACTCGATGTCGGTCGTGGACGGCCCGTGCGCCGGGTTGAAGAAGCACGGCGGCCGGCGTACCGGCAGCGGCTCGCCGTTCTTGCGCGCGAGCACGCACGCCACGGCGTACCTGCCGTCCTCGAGCGCCTCGGTCACGTGCTTGATGTCGTCGGGACGCTCGGCCGTCCGGAGCGTCTCCTTGGCGGCCTCGTAGGAGTCCAGGGCACGCTGGTAGTCCTGGCGCATGGCCTCGTCCAGCGGCGTGACCAGCATGTCGGTGTCGAGCCGCTGCAGCTCCTCACCGAAGCGGGTCACGTCCTCGTCGGCGACCTTGCGGACGGCCGCCAGCTCGGCCGTGTCGCGTGCCTCGACCTGTCGCCGCTGGTTGTTGCGGGACACGGTGCTGACCACGAAGATCACGCCGCCGATGACGAGGAGCACGATGAGCAGGTCCATGCGGCTCAGCCTAGTCGCGGACTCCTCGCCGCCTCGCCGCCCGGGCGGGCTGCGTCGGGGTGAGGGGGGCACCGCCGGGAGCTGCGCAACGCGCACACGTGTGCACTTGATGTCGTCCCGCCGGCCGAGGCAGTACACAAACCACACACGTGTGCAGTTTGTGCAGCCCTCAATTGTCCGGCCCATCCGCCGGGTGGCACCAATTAATGACACCCGAGTAATTACGTTTACGTAATTCAGCGAATACATTCTTTCCGCTGTCTCAAATAGCTTTCCGTGTGCATAATCTCTTTCACTTAAGCATTCAACATTCACATTCGTCACATGTCCGCGAGCAGGCGCCGGGAAGCGCACGCCCGCCGTACCGACGAACACGGAATCTCAGGGGAGTCACCAGATGGCACGCACGCCAACGGTGTTTGCTGCGTTCATGTCGACCTTCGCCGGAGCGGCCCTGATGGCCGGCCTGGCCGCCAGCCCGGCCGACGCTGTCGCGACCGACCAGTCCTACTGGGTGCCGGTCGACAAGCAGGTGGTCGTGCGCGGCCACGGCTACGGCCACGGGCACGGGATGTCCCAGTACGGCGCCCAGGGCGCGGCGCTCAAGGGCAAGTCGTACCGCGACATCATGGCCTTCTACTACCCGGGCACGTCCTGGTCGCGGGTCCGCGGCCAGGTGCGCGTGCTGATCACCGCCGACACCTCGTCCGACGTCCTGGTCAGCCCCGTTGCGGGCCTCGGCGTGCGCGACCTCACCACAGGCAGGACGTACTCGTTGCCCGACATCCGCGGCGTCAAGCGGTGGCGGCTCAACGTCGCGCACGGGAACACGGTGGTCGGCTACCTCACGAACCGCTGGCACCGCTACCGGCCCGGGGGGCTGGCCTCGTTCCGGGGCGACGCGGAGTTCTTCGCCTCCGCCGCGATCACGTTGTGGACGCCGTCCGGCTCGCGTGCCTACCGGGGGACCTTGCGGTCCGCCTCGCCGTCGGCGAGCTCCAGCGACCGGGACACCGTCAACGTGCTCTCCATGGACCAGTACGTGATGGGCGTGGTGCCCTACGAGATGCCGGCCTCCTGGAGCCCCGAGGCAGTCAAGGCGCAGGCGGTCGCGGCACGCACGTACGCCACCTGGTCGCGCAACCAGAACCGGAACCGCTACTACCAGATCTGCGACACCACCGCCTGCCAGGTGTACGGAGGCGTCAACGGTGAGGACTCCCGCAGCAACCAGGCGGTCCGGCAGACGCGGCGCCAGATCCTCACCTACGCCGGGAATCCCGCGTTCACCCAGTTCTCCTCGAGCAGCGGGGGGTGGACGTCCGCGGGCAGCGTGCCGTACCTGACCGCCCGTGCGGACCCGTACGACGGTTGGAGCGGCAACCCGGTGCACGACTGGTCACTCACCATCGACGCCGGCCGCTTCGAGCGGAGCTACCCGTCGCTGGGCACGCTGCGCCGGATCCGGGTGGTGAACCGCGACGGGCACGGTGACTGGCAGGGCCGGGTCAACACGGTGGTCCTCGACGGCAGCCGCAACGACGTGACGATCTCCGGCGACCAGTTCCGGTGGGCGTTCGGGCTCCGGTCGAACTGGTTCACCATCGACCCGACGCCGATCATCTCGCGCTGGGCCACCATCGGCGGCTCCACGTCGTCGCTCGGCACCGTGCAGAGCCCGGAGTACCGGGTCGACGCCGGGGCCGCGCAGAACTTCACCCGCGGCCGGATCTACTACTCGCCGCGCACCGGTGCCCGCGAGCTGTACGGACGCATCCTGCGCTCGTACCGCCACCTCGGCGGACCGGCCTCGGACCTCGGCCTGCCGGTCACGCCGGTGCAGAGCGTCCGGACCGGTCACCGGGCGAAGTTCCAGCACGGCAGCATCTTCCGGACCCAGGCCACCGGGACCGTGCCGCTGCTCGGCCGGATCTCGAGGCGCTACCTGCACGCCGGCGGACCGGGCTCGGCGCTCGGGTGGCCGACCCGGACGAACTACCGGATCTCACGCGGCGAGCGGGCGGACTTCCAGCACGGCACCATCTCCTGGTACACCGACACCCGCCGGGTCCGGGTGCGGGTCACCCGGTAGCGGCGCTCAGCCTTCGCGCAGCACCAGGACGAGGTCGCCGCCCTCGACCTGGCGGGTGCCGTCGAGAGCGAGCCGCTCGACGGTGCCGGAGACCGGGGCGGTGATCGAGGCCTCCATCTTCATCGCCTCGATGGTGGCCACGGTGTCGCCGGCCTGCACCTGCGCGCCTTCCTCGACGGCGAGGGTGACCACGCCGTCGAAGGGTGCGGCGACGTGTCCGGGTCTGCTGGTGTCGGCCTTCTCCTGCGCGGGTACGTCGGACGCCACCGACCGGTCCCGCACGCTGATCGGCCGCAGCTGACCGTTGATGGTGCACATCACGGTCCGGAACCCGCGCTCGTCGGCGTCGCTGATGGACTGTAGCCCGAGCAGGAGGCGCTTGCCCTCGGCGAGGTCGACCGGGTACTCCGTGCCGGGCTCCATGCCGTAGAGGAACGCGGTGGTCGGCAGCACCGACAGGTCGCTGTGTTTCTCGCGTGACTCCTCGAACTCCTTGGTGGGGCCGGGGAACAGCAGCCGGTTCAAGGTGGGCCGCCGGTGCTGGTCGAGCCCCTGCTTCTGCTCGGCGTCGAGCTCGGTGACCGCGGGCCTGGTGGTGCGTCCGGTGAGGGCCTTGGTGCGGAACGGCTCGGGCCAGCCGCCGGCGGGTTCGCCGAGGTCGCCGTTGAGGAAGCCGATGACGGAGTCCGGGACGTCGAACTTGCCGGGCTCGGCCTCGAACTCGGCCGGGTCGGCCCCGACCGCGACGAGGTGCAGCGCGAGGTCGCCGACGACCTTCGAGGACGGCGTGACCTTGACGATGTTGCCGAGGAGGTCGTTGGCGGCGGCGTACATGTCCTCGATCTGCTCGAACTTCTCGCCAAGCCCGAGGGCGATCGCCTGCTGCCGCAGGTTCGAGAGCTGTCCGCCGGGGATCTCGTGGGTGTAGACCCGGCCGGTCGGCGACGGGAGACCGGACTCGAACGGTGCGTAGACCCGCCGGGTGGCCTCCCAGTAGGGCTCCAGGTCGCAGACGGCGGCGAGGTCGAGCCCGGTCTCCCGGTCGGAGTGGTCGGTGGTGGCGACCAGCGCGGACAGCGACGGCTGGCTCGTCGTACCCGCGAGGGCCGCGCAGGCGGCGTCGACCGCGTCCACGCCGGAGTCGATCGCGGCGAGCAGGGTGGCGAGCTGGCCACCGGCGGTGTCGTGGGTGTGCAGGTGCACCGGCAGGTCGAACCGGTCGCGCAGCGTGGTCACCAGCGTGCGGGCGGCGGGAGCCCGGAGCAGGCCGGCCATGTCCTTGACGGCGAGCACATGGG
Organism: Nocardioidaceae bacterium; assembly: GCA_035699065.1. Taxonomy (GTDB): domain Bacteria; phylum Actinomycetota; class Actinomycetes; order Propionibacteriales; family Nocardioidaceae; genus Nocardioides_C. The sequence goes on along the minus strand of DASSBE010000172.1, from coordinate 5,093 downwards.
CGCCGGCGTCGACGATCTGTTCGGCCAGCCGCAGGTAGTAGTCGAGGGTGTAGAGGCTCTCACCGGGGTCGGACAGGTCCCCGGTGTAGCACAGCGCGACCTCGGCCACCGTCGTCCCGGTCTCGCGGACCGCCTCGATCGCCGGGCGCATCTGCGCGACGTCGTTGAGGGCGTCGAAGATCCGGAACACGTCGATGCCGGTGGCCGCGGCCTCGGCCACGAACGCGGTCGTCACGTCGGTGGGGTACGGCGTGTAGCCGACCGTGTTCCGGCCGCGCAGCAGCATCTGCAGGCAGATGTTGGGCACCGCCTGGCGCAGCCGTGCGAGCCGCTCCCAGGGGTCCTCGGACAGGAACCGCAAGGACACGTCGTACGTCGCACCGCCCCACGCCTCGAGGCTCCACAGCTGCGGGGTGGTCCGGGCGACGTGACCGGCCACGGCGAGCAGGTCGCGGGTGCGCACCCGGGTCGCCAGCAACGACTGGTGCGCGTCGCGGAAGGTGGTGTCGGTGACCGCCACGGAACCCTGCGCACGCAGCCGGCGGGCGAACTCGTCCGGGCCGACGGAGAGCAGCAGCTGCCGGGTGCCGTCCGGCGCGGGGACGGCGAGGTCGAGGTCCGGCAGCTTGCTGACCGGGTCCACCGAGACCGGTGCCGGCCCGTGCGGCTGGTTGACGGTGACGTCGGCGAGGTAGGTCAACAGCTTGGTGCCGCGGTCGGCCGAGGAACGTGCGGTGAGCAGCTGCGGGTGCTCCTCGATGAAGGACGTGCGCACCTGACCGGCCTGGAAGTCGGGGTCGGCGAGCAGTGCCTGCAGGAACGGGATGTTCGTGGCCACGCCGCGGATCCGGAACTCGTCGATGGCGCGCTGCGCACGTTCCACGGCCTTCTCGAAGGTGCGGCCGCGACAGGTCAGCTTGGTCAGCATCGAGTCGAAGTGCGCGCTGACCTCCGCGCCGGTGTAGGTGGTGCCCCCGTCGAGCCGCACCCCGGCGCCGCCGGGCGAGCGGTAGGTGGTGATCTTGCCGGTGTCGGGACGGAACCCGTTCGCGGGGTCCTCGGTGGTGATCCGGCACTGCAGCGCCGCACCGCGCAGCACGATGCCGTCCTGGGAGAGCCCGAGGTCCGCCAGGGTCTCGCCGGAGGCGATCCGCAGCTGTGCCTGCACGAGGTCGACGTCGGTGACCTCCTCGGTCACCGTGTGCTCGACCTGGATCCGCGGGTTCATCTCGATGAAGACATAGTTGCCCTCACGGTCCAGCAGGAACTCGACGGTGCCGGCGTTGCGGTAGCCGATCTCGCGGGCGAACCGGACGGCGTCCGCGCACATCCGCTCCCGCAGCTGCGGATCCAGGTTCGGTGCCGGCGCGATCTCGACGACCTTCTGGTGCCGTCGCTGCACCGAGCAGTCCCGCTCGAACAGGTGGATCACCCCGTCCTCGGAGCCGGTGCCGTCGCTGAGGATCTGCACCTCGATGTGCCGCGGCTCGACCACGGCCTGCTCGATGAACACGGTGCGGTCCCCGAAAGCTCCCTCCGCCTCACGCATGCAGGTCTCGACCGCCTCGCGCAGCTGCGCCGGGTCGTCCACCCGCCGCATGCCGCGACCGCCGCCGCCGGCGACCGCCTTCACGAACAACGGGTAGGGCAGCTCACGCGCCGACTCGACCAGCGCGTCGACGTCCGTGCCCGGCGGCACCGACGCGAGGGTCGGCACACCGGCGGCCCGGGCGGCCTCGATCGCGCGGGCCTTGTTGCCGGTCAGCGTCAGCACCTCGGCGGTCGGCCCGATGAACGTGATCCCGGCATTCGCGCACGCCTCGGCCAGCTTCGGGTTCTCCGAGAGGAAGCCGTACCCCGGGTAGACCGCGTCCGCGCCGGCCTTCACCGCCGTGGCGACGATCCCGTCCGGGTCGAGGTAGGCGCGCACCGGATGGCCGCGCTCACCGATCTCGTAGGCCTCGTCGGCCTTCAGCCGGTGCTCGGAGCCCCGGTCCTCGTGCGGGAACACCGCGACGGTGCGGGCGCCCAGCTCGTAGGCAGCACGGAAGGCGCGGATGGCGATCTCGCCACGGTTGGCGACCAGGACCTTGCTGAACATGGCACGAGGCTAGTGGGCTTCTCCCGGCCGGCGTGCCGCGGTCTCGGTTCGTGGGCGGTCGATCAGTCCTTGATGTCGCAGATCACGGCACCGCTCGTCACCGTCTCCCCGACCTCGGCCGAGAGCCCGGTGATGGTGCCGGCCTTGTGTGCCTTCAGCGGCTGCTCCATCTTCATCGCCTCCAGCACGACGATCACGTCGCCCTCGGTGACCGTCGCGCCGTCCTCGACGCCGACCTTGACGATCGTGCCCTGCATCGGCGAGGTCAGCGAGTCACCGCTCGCGGCCGCACCGGCCTTCTTGCTCTTCGCGCGCTTGGGCTGCCTCGCGCCGGCCGCTGATGCCGAGGCACCAGCCGCGAAGCCGGCGGGAAGCACGACCTCGAGCCGCTTGCCACCGACCTCGACGGTCACGCTCTGCCGCTCCTGCGGGCGGGTCGCGTCGTCGTCACCGCCCCGGTAGGGCTCGATCCGGTTGTCGAACTCGGTCTCGATCCAGGACGTGTAGACGCCGAACGTCTCTCCGTCACCGATGAACGCCGGGTCGTCGACGACCGCCTGGTGGAACGGGATCACCGTCGGCATCCCGTCGACCACGAACTCGTCGAGCGCGCGGCGCGCGCGTTCCAGTGCCTGGGTGCGGTCCCGGCCGGTGACGACCAGCTTCGCGACCAGCGAGTCGAACGAGCCCGGAACGGTCTCGCCCTGGTCGTAGCCGCCGTCGACCCGGACGCCCGGGCCCGACGGCTGGTGCCAACGGGTCAGCGTGCCCGGGGCCGGCATGAAGTTGCGGCCACCGTCCTCGGCGTTGATCCGGAACTCGATCGAGTGGCCCTCCACGACCGGGTCCTCGTACCCGAGCTCTTCGCCGGCGGCGACGCGGAACATCTCCCGGACCAGGTCGATGCCGGTGACCTCCTCGCTGACCGGGTGCTCCACCTGGAGCCGGGTGTTCACCTCGAGGAACGAGATGGTGCCGTCCTGGCCGACCAGGAACTCGCAGGTCCCTGCTCCGACGTACCCGGCTTCCTTCAGGATCGCCTTGGAGGAGGTGTAGAGGATCTCCATCTGTTGCGCGGTCAGGAACGGCGCGGGCGCCTCCTCGACCAGCTTCTGGTGGCGGCGTTGCAGCGAGCAGTCGCGGGTCGAGATCACGACCACGTTGCCGTGCTGGTCGGCCAGGCACTGGGTCTCGACGTGCCGCGGCCGGTCGAGGTACTTCTCGACGAAGCACTCGCCGCGTCCGAAGGCGGTGACCGCCTCGCGGACGGCGGACTCGTAGAGCTCGGCGACCTCGTCCTCGTTGCGGGCGACCTTCAGGCCGCGGCCGCCACCGCCGAAGGCGGCTTTGATCGCGATCGGGAGCCCGTGCTCGCGGGCGAACGCGACGACCTCGTCGGCACCGGACACCGGGTCGGGCGTCCCGGCGACGAGCGGGGCACCGACCTTCTGCGCGATGTGCCGGGCCTGCACCTTGTCGCCGAGACTGTCGATGGCGGCCGGCGGAGGACCGACCCAGACCAGTCCCGCGTCGAGCACGGCCTGCGCGAACCCGGAGTTCTCAGCGAGGAAGCCGTAACCGGGGTGCACCGAGTCCGCACCGCTCCGCTTCGCGACGTCGATGATCTTCTCCACCGACAGGTAGGACTCGGCCGGCGTCGCACCGCCGAGGCTGTGTGCCTCGTCGGCCAGCCGCACGAACAGCGCGTCCCGGTCGGGGTCGGCGTACACGGCGACGCTGCCGATGCCGGCGTCCTTGCAGGCACGGACCACCCGGACCGCGATCTCACCGCGGTTGGCGATCAGGACCTTCTGCAGTGGCTTGACGTCGGGCACGGTGAGCTTCTCCTCTGGCGTGGGACTCCTCTAGCGGAGTCTAGGGCTTGCCGGGTCCGGTGCCGACGGGGTGTCGGACACGTACGCTTCGCGTCATGGCAGGTGCACGTGTCCGCTACACGTCCCCGGACGAGGACAGCGCGCGCTGGGACGGGTTTTCGTTCCGGTCCGGTGACATCGTGCTCAGCACGCGGTCCAAGAGCGGTACGACGTGGCTGCAGATGATCTGCGCGCTGCTCGTGTTCCAGCGTCCGGAGCTGCCGGGGTCGCTGGGTGACCTGTCCCCGTGGCTGGACCACCTCGTCGAGCCACGCGACGCCGTGGTCCGCCGGCTCGAGGCCCAGCGGCATCGCCGGTTCATCAAGACGCACACGCCGTTGGACGGGATCCCGGTCGAGGACGAGGTGACCTACCTCGTGGCTGCGCGGCACCCGCTCGACATGGCCGTCTCGCTCTACCACCAGGGCGACAACATCGACCGGCAGCGACTGCAGGAGCTGACCGGAGCATCGCCGTCGGCTACTTCGGCTGCCCGCCCGCCGGTGGATGTGTGGCTGGCGGCGTGGATGGAACGGGACACCACCGCGCAGGAGCAGATGGACTCGTTGCCCGGGGTGCTGCACCACCTCAGCGACGCGTGGGCCCGCCGGGCCCGTCCGAACGTGCTGCTTGTCCACTACGACGACCTGGTCGACGACCTGGGCGGCGAGATGCGACGGATCGCCGACCGGCTCGACGTCGCCGTGCCGGAGGAACGCTGGCCGGGCCTGGTGGAGGCCGCCCGGTTCACGAGCATGCGCGCACGGGCGGACTCGCTCACCCCGAACACGCTGGGAATCCTCAAGGACCCGCAGGCCTTCTTCCGCGCGGGCCGGTCGGGCACCGGTCGCGAGGTGCTCACGGCCGAGCAGCTGCGGCGCTATCACGAGCGTGCGGCCGCCCTGGCGCCGGCGGACCTGCTGACCTGGCTGCACCGCGCCTGAGGATCGCCAGGTCAGAGTCCGGCGAGGTCCTCGCGACAGCGGCGTTCGACCGTCTGGAGCTCGGACAGGGTGTCCTCGATGTCACGGCGCCGCTGCTCGAGCTCGACCCGTCGTACCGCGATCTGGTCCAGCAGGTACTGCAGCTGTCCGGCCTCGCCCGGCTGCTCGTCGTAC
>DASSBE010000171.1:0-4494 GCA_035699065.1 Nocardioidaceae bacterium | reverse complement strand
TGACGCCGACGGCGACGGCGACCTAACGGTCGGCCCGACTCGCGGAACGTCAGCGCGTGGCCGGCGTGATGGTGCCGGTGACCTCGCCGAGCCCGATCCGGCCGCCCTTCGCGCCCGGCGCGGTGGCGCGGATCGTCACTGTGTCGCCGTCGCGCAGGAAGGTGCGCTGCTGGTCGCCGACGGTCACCGGCTCGGTGCCGCCCCACGACATCTCGAGCAGCGACCCGCGCTGGTCCGGCTGGTCGCCGCTCACCGTCCCTGACGCGAACAGGTCGCCGACTCGGAGCGAGGCCCCGTTGACCGTCAGGTGCGCCAGCATCTGTGCCGGCGACCAGTACAGCGACCGGTACGGCGGCCGGGAGACCACCTCACCGTTGAGCTCGACCTCGAAGTCGATGTCGTAGCCGGCCGGCTGGTCGACCCGGAGGTAGTCCAGCGGCGCTGGGTCCTGTCCCGGCAGATCCACCTTCGCCGGCTCGAGCGCCTCCAGCGGCGTCACCCACGCGGCGATCGAGGTGGCGAACGACTTGCCGAGGAAGGGTCCCAGCGGGACGTACTCCCAGGCCTGGATGTCCCGGGCGGACCAGTCGTTGAGCGCCACCACGCCGAAGACGTGCCGCGCGAAGTCCCCGGTGCCGACCTGTTCGCCGATCCGGCTTGGTGCGCCCACCACGAACCCGAGCTCGGTCTCGATGTCGAGCCGCTCGGAGGGCCCGTAGGTGGGGATGCTCGCCTGCGGCGGCTTGCGCTGGCCGCGCGGTCGACGTACCTGCGTGCCCGACACCACCACGGTGCCGGCGCGGCCGTGGTAGCCGACCGGGAGGTGCCGCCAGTTCGGCTTCAACGGCTCGTCGTCGGGCCGGAAGATCCGGCCGACGTTGGTGGCGTGCTGCAGGGAGCAGTAGAAGTCGACGTAGTCGGCCACCGCCACCGGCAGGTGCAGGCTCACTTCGGCGACCGGCAGCAGCATCGGCTCGACGAGGTCCCGCTCCGCCTCGTCGCTGAGCAGTCCGGTCACCCAGCGGCGCACCGAGGACCAGGTCTGCGGGCCGGTCGCCATCAACGGGTTGAGGTCGGTCGCCTCGAAGACGTGGGCGATCTCGAGCATCTCGCTGGCCGCGACCGGTGCCAGGTCCAGCACGAAGTCGCCGATCCGGACGCCGACCCGCGGGCCCTCGTCGTCGTGGGAGAACACGCCGTAGGGCAGGTTGTCGATGTCGTAGAGGGAGCCGGCGGCGCCCTCCACCCAGGTCTCGGTCATGGGTTCTCCGCGGGAAGCAGGTCGAGGTCGGTCAGGTCCTGGAGGGCATCCCGCACGCTGCACGAGCCGAACGAGGTGAACCAGCGGCGGGCAGAGATCAGGCCGTCGGCCCCGGCCTCGCGGACGCGGGCGGTGACGTCGTCACGCTCGGCGAGGTCGAGCACGGCGGCCACCTCCTCGGTCGCCGCGCCGTCCAGGCTGGCGCGGGTGGCGAGCAGGACGTTGAGGAAGCCGTGGTGCTCGAACCCGGTCTCGGGGTCCCGGTGCCGGACCGCGTGATGCAGTCCGGCGGTGCACTTGAACGCAAGCTCGCGGTCGAGCGCGGCCTCGATGCAGGTGGCGAGCTCCGCGGCGCCGGGGAACGCGTCCGCGCTTACGCCGCCGGTGCGGAACTTCAGCCGCAGGTCCATCGCTGCGGCCTCGTCGAGCGCGGCGAGCCAGGAGTGGCTCGGCGACACCGCGTCCGGCCGCGGCGGCTCGAGGTAGACCGGCACGTCCTCGGCCAGGTCACCGGCGGCGAGCAGCTGGTCGATCGCGGTGGTCATCCGTTGCGCGTTGTGCGCCAGGTCGGTCTCGTCGCGCAGCGCGATCTCGACGCCGCGCAGCTCCACCTCGTCGGCGCGGCCGGCCCAGACCACAGCAGGGCCGAGGGCACCCGCGCCACCGGTGACGACGACCGTCGTCGCGACGGGTTCGCCGGCCCCTCCGCCAGGCCCTTCCCGGACGACCTGGATCAGGTCGGGGAGCCGGACGTCACTGACGACGAAGGTGCCGACCAGGCCGGCGTAGGAGGCGGCGCGGTGCGCGCGGTGCTCGGAGACGGCCCGCGGCAGGGGAGCGTCGCCGGGCGGAAAGATCGCTGCGTCGTCGACCAGGCGGAGGTACTGCTCCGGGATCGGCAGCGGGCTCAGGGCTGGGTTGGTTGACACCTCGCCGACACTAACGCATCGTTATTGTGAACGGACAAGCCTGTTCGCTTATAGGACAATGGCGATTTCGAGAAGGTGAGCACGATGGCGTACTACCGCCAGGCCGGCACGATCCCCGTCAAGCGGCACACCCAGTTCCGCACGGACGCCGGTGCGCTGCACCACGAGGAGCTGATGGGTGAGGAAGGGTTCTCCTCGGACTCTTCGCTGCTCTACCACCGCGGCGTGCCCTCGGCGATCGTGGACAGCGCGGTGTGGGAGCTGCCGGAGCTCACGACGACCGCGAACCACCCGCTCAAGCCCCGGCACCTGAAGCTGCACTCGCTCTTCGACCTCGACGAGGCCAAGGCGGTCGACCCGGTGCAGGGCCGCCGGCTGGTGCTCGGCAACGCCGACGTCCGGATCTCCTACGCCGTGGCGGGCGAGGTGTCGCCGTACTACCGCAACGCGATCGGTGACGAGTGCGTCTTCGTGGAGCAGGGGGAGGGCGTGGTCGAGACGGTGTTCGGGGTGCTGCCGTTCCGTACCGGCGACTACGTGATCGTCCCGCGGGCGACCACGCACCGCTGGGTCCCGGACGGCGTGTGCCGGCTCTACGCGATCGAGGCGAACGGCCACGTCGCGCCACCGAAGCGCTACCTGTCCCGGTTCGGGCAGTTCCTCGAGCATGCGCCGTACTGTGAGCGCGACCTGTCCGCGCCCGACGAGCCGTTGCTGGTCGACGGGACGGACGTCGAGGTGCTGGTCAAGCACCGCGGCAACGTCCCCGGGGGCATCGTGGGCACCCGGATGACCTACGCCACGCACCCGTTCGACGTGGTCGGCTGGGACGGCTGCCTGTATCCCTACACGTTCAACGTCGAGGACTTCGAGCCGATCACCGGAAGGATCCACCAGCCGCCGCCGGTGCATCAGGTCTTCGAGGGCACCAACTTCGTGATCTGCAACTTCTGCCCGCGCAAGGTCGACTATCACCCGCTCTCGGTGCCGGTGCCCTACTACCACTCGAACGTGGACAGCGACGAGGTGATGTTCTACGTCGGCGGCGACTACGAGGCACGCAAGGGCTCGGGGATCAACGTCGGCTCCATCTCGCTGCACCCCGGCGGCTACGCGCACGGTCCGCAGCCGTCGGCGATCGAGGCGTCGCTGGGTGCGGAGTACTTCGACGAGCTCGCGGTCATGGTCGACACGTTCCGGCCGCTGGAGCTCGGTGAGGGCGGTCTCGCCGCGGAGGACCCGGCCTACGCTTGGACCTGGGCGGGCCGCGGCCCCTTGGGTGCGGCTGACGGCGGCCCGGCCGTGTTCAGCAACAGCTGAGGCAGCCTGACGCCATGTCGACGTACATCGCCCTGCTCCGGGCCCTCAACGTGGGCGGCCGGTACTACAAGATGGCGGACCTGCGCGCCTGCCTGACCGCCGCGGGGCTCGACGGCGTCGAGAGCTACATCCAGACCGGCAACGTGCGGTTCACCACGTCGATGCGGTCGCGACCGAAGATCGAGAGGTACGTCGAGGATGCGCTCGCGGCAGGATGTGGCTTCGACGTACCCGCGATCCTGTTCACCCCGGCGGAGCTGCGCACCATCTACGACGACGCCCTGGCGCTACCGCCACCCGCGTTCGCGGCCGACGGGCAACGGCGCTACGTCACCTTCTTCAAGCAAGAAGACGTGCCGGACGCGGCGGCGGCCGAGCAGATCGCGGCGTGGGACCCGGGCGGCGAGTCGGCCCGGGTGGTCGGTCGCGCGGTGCACATCTGGCTGGCCGGTCCGACCATGGAGGCGTCGTTCTTCGGCGCGTTCAAGAAGGTGCTTGCGCCCGGGACGAACCGCGACCTGAAGGTCGTGAAGACTCTCGCCGAACGCTGGGGCGGCTAGGAGGCTGCGTGCGGGCCGGCGGGGGTCAGGCGGAGACGGAGTCGACGGCCGTGGCCCGGCCCAGCGTGCGCACCGAACGCGAGGCCAGTGCGGACAGCGCGATCACGGTGTAGAGGACGCCGCTGACCATCAGCACGTTCCGGTAGCCGAATGCGTCGCCCAGCGGGCCGTAGATGATCTGGCCGACCGGCATCGCTACGAACGAGCCCAGCGCGTCGTAGGAGTAGGCGCGGGAGAGCATGTCCTCCTCGATGTTCTCCTGCATCGCGAGGTTCCAGCCGAGGCTGAACACCTCCATGCCCATGCCGGCCACGAAGGCGGCGCAGACCAGGGGTACGACGTGGGGGTCCACGCCGAGCATGAACAACGGGAGGCCGAACAGCGCGCAACCCAGCATGCCGGCGAACAGCGGCCGGCGGAACTT
>DASSBE010000170.1:0-6932 GCA_035699065.1 Nocardioidaceae bacterium | reverse complement strand
CGGGTGAAGATGGTCGGCAGCGGCCACTCGTTCACCGACATCGCGGTCGCCGACGGGCTGATGCTCCGGCCGGACCGCCTCGTCGGCGTCCGGGCTCTCGACCGGGAGGCGATGACGGTGACGGTGCTGGCCGGCACCCCGTTGCGCGTCCTCAACGACGCGCTGCACGTGCTCGGGCTGGCCCTGCACAACCTGGGCGACATCGACGCGCAGACCGTGGCGGGCGCGATCTCGACCGGCACGCACGGCACCGGTGGCCACTGGGCCTCGCTGTCGGCGCAGGTGGCCGGCCTGGAGATCGTGACCGGCGACGGTGCGGTGCTGCAGGCCGACGCCTCCTCGAACACCGAGCTCTTCCACGCCGCACGGGTCGGGCTCGGTGCGCTGGGCATCATCACCGCGGTCACGTTCCTGGTCGAGCCGGCCTTCAACCTCGAGGCGGTCGAGGAGTCGATGCGCTGGGACGAGGCCGTCGGCCGCTACGACGAGCTGGTGGCCGGCAACCACCACGTCGACATGTACTGGTTTCCGCACACCGACCGGATCCAGGTCAAGTGCAACAACCGCACGCTCGACGAGCCGCGTCCGCTGTCACGGGTCCGCGGCTACGTCGACGACGAGCTGCTCGCCAACACGGTGTTCGGCTGGGTGAACCGGCTCGGCAACCGGGTGCCTCGCGGCATCCCGAGGATCAACCGGATCTCGGCACGGGTCCAGTCCGCCCGCAGCTACAGCGACGCGTCGTACCGGGTCTTCACCTCACCGCGCCGGGTGGTGTTCCGGGAGATGGAGTACTCCTTGCCACGTGCGGTCGGCATGCAGGCGCTCGGTGAGGTGCGCGCCCTGATCGAGTCGTCCGGCTGGCGGGTCGGCTTTCCGGTCGAGGTGCGCTGCACGCCTTCCGACGACAGCTGGCTGTCCACGTCGTACGGACGGGAGTCGGTCTACCTGGCCTTCCACGTGAACGCGCAGACCGACCACGCGGCGTACTTCGGCGGGGTCGAGAAGATCCTCCGGGAGTACGACGGGCGCCCCCACTGGGGCAAGCTGCACACCCGCACGGCCGCGGACCTGAGCCCCGCCTACGAACGGTGGGCGGACTTCGGGCGGGTGCGTGACGAGGTGGACCCGGACCGGCTGTTCAGCAACGCCTACCTGGACCGGGTGCTCGGGACCTGAGCCGCCGGGCAGCGTCGCCCGGAACGCCGCCACAACTGCCGGCGACCCGCGCGGCGTCTGCACCGCCGAACCTCCGGCCTGAAGTAGGCTCAGCGCAAAGGTCACCGACGCACGACACGAAGGAGCGACGCGACGATGCAGGACCTCACACTCGTGGGGCTGACCGAGGACAAGACGAAGCTCGTCCTGGTCAGCGACTCGGGTGAGGAGTACGCCCTTCCTGCCGACGCCAGGCTCCGCTCCGCGCTCCGCGGCGACCACGCACGACTCGGCCAGTTGGAGATTCAGATGGAAAGCACACTGCGGCCCCGTGACATCCAGGCACGGATCCGTTCCGGCGAGACTCCCGAGGCGGTCGCTGCCGCGGCTCAGACCACGATCGACAAGATCATGGGGTACGCCACGCCGGTGCTCGCCGAACGCGCCCACATCGCCGACCGTGCGCAGCGCTCCTCCGTGCGCCGCAGGGCCGGTGACGGTCCGGCCCGGCTGCTCGGGGACGCCGTCGCCGAGCGCCTGCGCGGCCGCAACGTGGACCCCGACTCGGTCGAGTGGGACGCGTGGCGCCGGGAGGACGGCCGCTGGACCCTGGTCGCCGACTACCGCTCGGGCGAGAGCACCCGGCACGCGGAGTTCCTGTTCGACGCGCCCGGCCGCTACGTCGTCCCGGAGGACGACGAGGCCAAGTGGCTCGTCGGTGAGCAGACCAGCCGCAAAGGCCCGCAGCCGCGCGGCGCCGGCAGCACGCGCCGGCTCTCCGCGGTCAGCGCCGAGGACGAGCTGCCGCTCGGCGAGGACGCCATCGGGCTGGTCAGCGACACGTCGTCGGCCGACGAGGAGAAGACGGTGGACCTGTCCCGGGCCGCCTCCGCGGTCCGCGACGACGAGGCGCCGCACGCCGGCTCGGACGACTCCGACCAGGAACCGGTCGAGACCGGCGACGCGGACTGGATCGCGACCCAGGCCAGCGCGCGCCCCGACGTTGCCGAGAAGACCGCCACGGACGCCGACGAGGCCGAGGACGCCAGCGACGGGGACGACGAGGACAAGCCGGCACCGCCGAAGCGCGCCGCCAAGAAGTCCCGTGGCCGCGCGTCCGTGCCGAGCTGGGACGAGATCATGTTCGGTGGCGGCAAGTCCGACTGAAGCAGCGCGGTCACGCCCCGGTCGCGACCGGGCGGGTGGGATCGGTGACCCACTCACTCCACGAGCCGGGATAGAGGGCGGCCGTCACGCCAAGGACCTCCAGGGCGAGGACGTCGTGCGTCGCAGTCACACCGGACCCGCAGTAGACACCGACCTCCCCTGCCGTACCGACCCCGGCGCGGCGCAGGTAGCCGTCCGCGAGGTCCTCCACTGACCTGAACCGGCCTCTCGAGGGCTCCTCCGCCGCGACCAGGTTGTCTGCCGCGGGCACGTTCACGGCTCCGGGAATGTGACCGGCGACCGGGTCGACCGGTTCCACCTCGCCGCAGAACCGTTCCGCCGCACGGGCGTCGACCAGCACCCCCTCACGCGCCACCCGCGCCGCGCCGTCCGCGTCGAGCACCGGCATCGCGCCGGGCACGGGCCGGAAGTCTCCCGGCGGCGGCACTCCCGGACCGTGCTGCACGGGCAGGCCCGCACGCACCCACGACGAGTACCCGCCGTCGAGCAGCCGGACGTCGCGGTGCCCGTGGTGGCGCAGCAGCCACCAGGCACGGCTGGCCGAGGTCCCGGAAACGTCGTCGTAGGCCACCACCGGCCGGTCGCCGTCGACCCCGCAACGGCGCATGGCCGCCCCGAACCGGTCCGGGTCCGGCAGCGGGTGCCGCCCCCGTTCTCCGGGCGGGTCGGCGAGGTCGGTGGCCAAGTCGACGTACGACGCACCGGGCAGATGCCCGCGCAGGAACTCCTCGTGGCCCGGCGGCCCGCCGAGCGACCACCGGACGTCGAGCAGCGTCACCCGGCCCAGGACGTCGGCGAGCTCCTGGACCTCGATCAGCGGACGGCGCGTCATTCGAACGGCAGTGGGTCCGGCACCCGGGAGACCGCCTGGGCGCGAGCGGCGGTGAGCTTGCGGCGGTGGTGCTGACGGCACAGCACCTCGTACCCGACCTCCGGCGGTGGCTCGCCTCGGCTCTCCACGTCACCGACCACGATCACCTCGCCTTCGGTGACCATCACGCCGTTCTCGGTCCGCGCGTTGTGGGTGGCCCGCTTTCCGCACCAGCACAGCGCCTCGACCTGGAGCACGTTCATCCGGTCCGCCAGCTCGACCAGCCTGGCGGAGGCCGGGAACAGGTGGGTGCGGAAGTCGGTGAGGATGCCGAACGCGAAGACGTCGATCTGCAGCTCGTCGACCACCCGCGCCAGCTGCTCGACCTGGGCCGCGGTGTAGAACTGCGTCTCGTCGCAGATCAGGTAGTCGATCCGTGCGCCGTGGGTCAGCGAGTCGACGACGTACGCCCAGAAGTCGAAGTCCGGTGGCACCTCGATCGCTTCGTGCCGGAGGCCGAGCCGGCTCGACAGGGTGGCCGTTCCGGCCCTGTCCTGGCTGGTGAAGATCCGCCCGACGCGGCCGCGTGCGGCGTGGTTGTGGTTGGTCTGCAGCGCCAGCGTGGACTTCCCGGAGTCCATGGTGCCGGTGAAGAATTGGAGTTCAGCCACGGGCGCAGATCATGCCACGAGGACGGGGATCAGCATCTCGGCGGGAGTCAGTGAGCCGTGCATGCCGAGGAGCTTGGTCTCGTAGGGGAACGCCGACAGGCTCTGCACCGCGAAGTCGCCGCGGCAGGCCACCATCACGTCGCCGAGCCGGGGGCGCATCTGCGGGTCCAGCGCCCCGAACCAGCCCAGCGCCGACGCGTCGTCGCGCCCGATCACCTGCGCACGGTCACCCAGCACCGCGGTCCAGGCCGCGATCACGTCGTCGACCGCACCGCCGCGGCAGTAGAGGTGACGGAACCGCGCCTCGCCGCCGACCAGGGCCACACCGTCCTGCAGCTCCGGCTGCTCGTCGACGTCGATCCGCTTCTCGAGGGGTGAGTCGACCATGCCGTGGTCGGCCACGACGAGGATCCGGGTGTCGGCGGGCAACGTCTCGCGCAGGTGCTCGGCGGCGGCGTCGATCATGCACAGCTGCTGCTCCCACTGCATGGAGGCGACGCCGTACTTGTGCCCGGTCCAGTCGAGGTCCCCGTCGTACATGTAGGTGACCGACGGTGTCTGCGCCGAGACCGCGACCACGGCAGCGAGCCGCTCCCCCACCTTGTTCGCGCCGACGAACTCCGCGCCGCGGTTGCCGGCGACGGTCAGCCCGGAGCCGGCGAACTCGCGTTTGTTCACCACGGTGCTGTGCACGCCCGCCGCGGCCAGTCGGCCGAACGCGGTCGGGTGCGGCTGCCAGTCGCGGGCGTCGAGCGACTTGTCGTCCCACAGCAGGTGGTTCAGCAGCCGGTCGGTCCCGGGAATCCTCGTGGTGAACCCCAGGATGCCGTGGCTCCCCGGCGAGAGCGCAGTGCCCAGGGAGGTCAGGCTGGTCGCCGTCGTGGACGGCACCCCGACGGTCGCGGGCGCCTGCCCGTCGAGCAGCGAGTGCAGGAACGGGGCCTCCTCGGGATGCGCGCGCAGCAGCTCGTAGCCGAGCCCGTCGACCAGGAACACCACGTAGCGGCGGGCCTCGGGCAGCACCAGCGTGGTCTCGTGGAACCCGGCGTCGACCCCGATCGCCTTCGCCACCGCCGGCAGCACGTCCCCGAGCGACCTGTCCTCGTAGGCAGGTGCGATGAAGTCGTCGCTCACCTCGGCGCGCCACCGATGGTGCTCGCCGACAGCGTCTCTGCGAAGGAGAGCAGGTTCGCGACCGCGTCGTCGCCGTCGGCCGCCGCGCTGACCCGGATCGAGAAGTCGTCGGAGGCGACCACACCGGTGTAACCGTGGTCTGCCTCGCACTCCGGATCGCCGCAGGTCGCTGGTTCCAGGTCCAGGCGACCGACACCGCCCCAGCCGATGGTGAGCACGGCCTCGTTGGCGCCCGGTGCCGGGATCGGGTTGCCGACGTACGACGCCGGGTTGGCCACCATCCGGTTGACGACCACGGAGCGTACGGCGGACAGCGTGACCGCCTCGGTCGAGGTGGACGTGTAGGGCGCGGGCAGCAGGTCGTCCGGGGCGTTCTCGTCGGTGTGCGCGACGATCAGCCGGCTGGGCGTGAGCACGACCACCGTGACGTGGCGCCGGACCTCGTCGCGGTCGATCGTGGGCTCGTGGTGCACCAGGTACGCCGCGACACGCTCCGCGGCGACCGCCGCGTTCACCGCGTCGGCCACCACGTCGGGGTAGTAGCCCGACTGCTCGATGGCGGCCCGGAGGTCGGGGGTCCGGTCAGTGTTCGGCATGGCAGCCAGTCTTCCACGCGGCCTGCCCCGGTGCCGGGTCAGGCCGCGAGCTCGACGCCGGCCAGCGGCGCCATCCCGTCCTGGGCCGCGGTCAGGTGCCGGCGCAGCGCCAGGAACAGCGCCGCGGAGAGCGCGGTGCCGCCGACCGTGCAGGCCACCCAGACGTGGGCCAGGCCGTTGCCGATCAGCAGGCCGGCAAGGGCGGGTCCGACGATCATCGCCACGGTCCAGGTCATGCCCTGCAGCGCGTTGTACCGGCCACGCAGCTCCTCGGTGGCGAGGTCGTTGATGATCGCCGGCGCCAGCGGCGCCCACAACGTCTCGCCGAGGCCGAACAACCCGAGGCCGCAGATCACCATCGCGATCGCGACCGCGCCGTCCACCGCGTCGGAGAGCCCGATCACCGCCCAGGAGGCCGACCAGGTCGCGGCACACACCGCCAGCATGGTGGTGCGGCGCCGGCCCTTGATCAACCTCAGCGCCAGCAGCTGGCCGAGGACGATGGCCGCGGTGTTCGCGCCGAACGCCCAGCCCAGCCACCGCGGCGGGACGCCGGCCACCTCCGTGGCGTACGCCGTGAAGCCGGCCTCGAACTGGGCGTAGCCGAAGGTGACCACGACGATCGAGATCGCCACCACCTTGAGCAGGGTCCGGTCGCGCAGCACGACACCCCACCCGGGCTGCGGGCCGACCAGCTCCTCGGCGTCCCGCTTGTCCATCGCGCCGGTGCCGCCGGGAAGGCTGACCACGAGTCCGATGTAGACCAGGTAGGTCAGCGCGTCGATCAGGTAGAGCCGCTGGAACGAGCCGGCGTCACCGACGTGGATCAGCATCGCGCTGACCACACCGCCGATGCCGAGGCCGGCGTTCATCAGCATGAACTGGAACCCGTACACCTTCTCCCGGGCGTCCGCGGCCACCAGCCGGGTCAGCATCGCGGTCGCGGCCGGATAGAGCCCGACCGTGCCGAGGGTGATGAACGAGGCGACCAGGAACGCATGCCACGTGGTCTCGACGAAGGCGAGCGAGCCGACCCCGACCGCCTCGGTGGTGAGGCCGATGATCA
Organism: Nocardioidaceae bacterium; assembly: GCA_035699065.1. GTDB lineage: Bacteria > Actinomycetota > Actinomycetes > Propionibacteriales > Nocardioidaceae > Nocardioides_C. The sequence goes on along the minus strand of DASSBE010000170.1, from coordinate 308 downwards.
TCACCGGACGCGGACCGTACCGGTCGATCAGGCTGCCGCCGAGCGGTGAGCCGAGAAACCCGAGGAGCCCCATCCAGGCGAACAGGAACCCGACGGTCGAGGTCTCGATGCCGCGGACCTGGGACAGGTACACGTACAGGAACGGCAGGGTCAGACCGCTGCCCAGCGCGGAGAACCCGATACCGACGAACAGCCGCTTCACCAGCGGGTCGAAGGTCGGGGCGGCGACGGGGATGCTCACGGGGGACGATTGTCCGGTAAGAGGCAGTTTCCGCGCCAACGAATTACGGCGGCGACGCGGTGACGTC
>DASSBE010000169.1:0-7843 GCA_035699065.1 Nocardioidaceae bacterium | reverse complement strand
GTCGCGCAGAGCACCTTCACCTGGTTCCAGGCCGGCGACTGGACGGCGACCCTCGACCTGCTCTTCGACCCGCTGTCGGCACTGTTCGTGCTGCTGATCACCGGCGTCGGCGCCCTGATCCACATCTACTCGATCGGCTACATGGAGCACGACCCGCGGCGGCCGCGGTTCTTCGCGTTCCTGAACCTGTTCGTCGCGGCGATGCTGATGCTGGTGCTGGCCAGTGACTACATGGGGGTCTTCCTGGGCTGGGAGGGCGTCGGGCTGGCGTCGTACCTGCTGATCGGTTTCTGGCAGCACAAGCCGACCGCGGCGGTCGCTGCGAAGAAGGCGTTCGTGGTGAACCGGGTCGGCGACCTTGGGATGGCCACCGCGATCATGCTGATGTTCGCGACCTTCGGCACCACCTCGTTCGCGGGGATCTCCGCCGTCTCCGAGCAGGCGTCCGACACCGTGCTGACCGCGACCGGCCTGCTGCTGCTGCTCGCGGCCTGCGGCAAGTCCGCGCAGGTGCCGTTGCAGTCCTGGCTGCTCGACGCGATGGAGGGGCCCACCCCGGTGTCGGCGCTGATCCACGCGGCGACGATGGTGACCGCCGGCGTCTACCTGGTGACCCGGTCGAACTTCATCTTCGAGAACGCGCCGGTCGCGCAGACCGGGGTGGTCATCGTGGGCGCGGTCACCCTGCTGTGGGGCGCGATCATCGGGTGCGCGAAGGATGACATCAAGAAGGTCCTCGCCGGCTCCACGATGAGCCAGATCGGCTACATGATGCTTGCCGCCGGGCTCGGTGTCGCCGGCTACGCGTTCGCGATCTTCCACCTGCTCACGCACGGCTTCTTCAAGGCCAACATGTTCCTCGGCGCCGGCTCGGTGATGCACGCGATGGACGACGACGTGGACATGCGCCACTACGGTGCGCTGCAGAAGATGCTGCCGGTCACCTTCGCGACCTTCGCGATGGGCTACCTCGCGATCATCGGCTTCCCCGGGTTCTCCGGCTTCTGGTCCAAGGACAAGATCATCGAGACCGCGTTCGGCGCGAACCTGGTGGTCGGCCTGGCCGCGCTGGTCGGCGCCGGGGTCACCGCGTTCTACATGACCCGGCTGATGCTGATGACGTTCTTCACCGGCAAGCGCTGGGACGACGAGGTGCACCCGCACGAGTCGCCACGGGTGATGACGATCCCGCTGATGGTGCTCGGTGCCCTGTCGGTGTTCGGCGGCTTCCTGCTGCTCAACGACTGGATCGTGGACTGGCTCTCGCCGGTGGTCGGTCACGCCGAGCACGAGGAGCTCGCGGTGTCGCCGCTGGTGATGTCGCTGATCGTGGTCGTCGTGGTGGGTGTCGGCATCGCCGTCGCCTGGTTCACCGTGGGCCGCCGCGAGGTGCCGCGCACCGCACCGCAGAACGTCTCGGTCTTCACCACGGCGGCTCGCGCGGACCTGTACGGCGACGCGATCAACGAGGGCCTGCTGATGCGCCCCGGCGACAGGTTCATGAACGGCCTGATCACCTTCGACGACCACGCGGTCGACGGGGCGGTCGACGGGACCGCGGCCACCTTCGGCGGGCTGTCCGCGCGCTGGCGCCGGTGGCAGAACGGTTTCGTCCGCTCCTACGCCCTGTCACTGTTCGGCGGTGCCCTGATCGTGGTGCTCGCGCTGCTGGCGGTGAACCTGGGATGAGAGCCGTCCGAGAAGACCGCTCGCTCCGCATGCCCGGAACCGCGAGCCCGAAGACCGCATTTGAGCTGAGGCTGGTGTCGCTGTGAGCTTTCCCTGGTTGACCACTGCGCTACTGGTGCCGATCGTCGGTGCCGTGGTGGTGGCACTCCTGCCGAAGCGCCCTGGCGGTCCTCTCGTCAAGCAGGTCGCCCTCGGCTTCTCGCTGGCGACCCTCGTGCTCGCGGCGGTCATCGGCGTGCTGTTCGACGTCGGCGGCGACCGGTTCCAGCTCACCGAGCAGCACGAGTGGATCAGCGTGTTCGGCGCCCACTACGCGCTCGGCGTGGACGGGATCGGGCTGACCCTGGTGCTGCTCACCGCGGTGCTCACCCCGGTCGTGATCCTGGCGTCCTGGAACGACGGTGACGGCGGCCGGTGGAGCGCGAACTCGTTCTTCGCCTGGATGCTGGCCCTCGAAGGACTCGCGATCGGGGTGTTCGCCGCGACCGACGTGTTCTTGTTCTACGTCCTGTTCGAGGCCACCCTGGTGCCGATCTACTTCCTGATCGGTGGGTTCGGCGGGGTGCGCCGCTCCTATGCCGCCTTGAAGTTCCTGCTGTACTCCCTGCTCGGCGGGCTGCTGATGCTCGGCTCGGTCGTGGGGCTCTACGTCGTCTCGGCGGACAGTCAGTTCGGTCCGACGTACCTTCTCTCGGAGCTGGTGCAGGTCGACATCGACCAGAACGTCGGCCGCTGGCTGTTCCTGGGCTTCTTCATCGCGTTCGCGATCAAGGCGCCGATGTTCCCGGTGCACACCTGGCTGCCGGACGCGACCGCCGAAGGCACGCCCGGCACGTCTGTGCTGCTGGTCAGCATCCTGGACAAGATCGGCACCTTCGGGATGATCCGGTTCTGCCTGGGCCTGTTCCCCGAGGCCTCGCAGTGGGCGACGCCGGTGGTGCTGGTGCTGGCCGTGATCAGCGTGCTGTACGGCGCGACTGTCGCGATCGGGCAGAACAGCATCCCGCGGCTGATCGCCTACACGTCGGTCTCGCACTTCGGGTTCATCGTGCTCGGCATCTTCGTGATGAACAGCCAGGGCCAGTCCGGCTCGACGCTGTACATGTTCAACCACGGGCTCTCGACCGCGGCCCTGTTCCTGGTCACCGGGTTCCTGATCCACCGGCGCGGCTCGCAGTACATCAGCGACTTCGGCGGCGTGGAGAAGGTGGCGCCGATCCTGGCCGGGCTGTTCCTGGTCGCAGGCCTGTCGTCGCTGTCGCTGCCCGGGCTGTCCCCCTTCGTCTCGGAGTTCCTGGTCCTGGTCGGGACATTCAGCCACTCGGTCTGGTTCGGCTCGTTCGCGGTGCTCGGCATCGTGCTGGCCGCCATCTACATCTTGTTGATGTACCAACGGACGATGACCGGCCCGACCCGGCCGGAGACGGCCGTCCTGAAGGACCTGAACCTGCGCGAGATCTCCGCACTGGCGCCGCTGGTGCTCTTGATCGTGCTGCTCGGCTTCTACCCGAAGCCGCTGCTGTCCGTGATCAACCCTGCTGTCGGCGACACGCTGCAGCAGGTCGGGGTCTCCGATCCCCAGCCTGACGTACCGGGTGCCGCTTCGGACCCGGCTGAAGAGGAGAGCCACCAGTGACCGTCGCCGCTGACTTCCAGGCTCCGAGCTTCGAGTACAGCCTGCTCTCGCCCCTGCTGATCATCTTCGGGGTAGCGATCGCGGGCGTGCTCGTCGAGGCCTTCGCACCGCGCGGCGTGCGCTACCTGGTGCAGACGGTGCTCGCGCTCGCCGGCGTGGTCGGTGCGCTTGTGGCCACGGTCTGGGTCGGCCTGGGCCTCGAGCCCCTGGCCGAGGGCGCCGCCCAGGGTGCGATCGCGGCCGAAGGCGCGATCGCCGTCGACGGCCCGTCGATCTTCATCTGGGGCACGCTGCTGGTGCTCACGCTGATCAGCGTGCTGCTCTTCGCCGAACGGCACCTCGAGGGCGGGGTCACCGCGTTCGCCGGCCAGGCCGCGGCGCTGCCCGGCACCGAGGCCGAGCGCGAGGCGTCGACCCGGGGCCTGGTGCACACCGAGGTCTTCCCGCTGATGATGTTCGCAGTGGGCGGGATGATGCTGTTCCCCGCCTCGAACGACCTGCTGACGATGTTCGTGGCACTCGAGGTGCTCTCGCTGCCGCTGTACCTGCTGTGCGGGCTGGCGCGCCGCCGCCGGCTGCTCAGCCAGGAGGCCGCGCTGAAGTACTTCATGCTCGGCGCGTTCAGCTCAGGCTTCTTCGTCTACGGCATCGCGCTGGTCTACGGGTACGCCGGCTCCATGCACTTCGCGGACATCAACGAGGCGGTCTCCGGACGCATCGGCGGGCAGGGTCTGCTGCTCGCCGGGATCGGGCTGCTCGCGGTCGGCATGCTGTTCAAGATCGGCGCCGCACCGTTCCACGCCTGGACGCCGGACGTCTACCAGGGCGCCCCGACCGCGGTCACCGCGTTCATGTCGGCGTGCACCAAGGTCGCGGCGTTCGGGGCGATGCTGCGGCTGTTCTACGTCGCCTTCGGCGGCGCCCGCTGGGACTGGGCACCGATGATCTGGATCATCGCGATCCTGACCATGGTGGTCGGCTCGGTCCTCGCGCTGACCCAGACCGACATGAAGCGACTGCTGGCCTACTCCACGATCGCGCACAGCGGGTTCATCCTGACCGGACTGGTCGGTGTGCAGAGCGCCGGCTCGCTGGGGAACAACCAGATCACCGCCCTGCAGTCGGTCCTGTTCTACCTGGTCGCCTACGGGTTCATGAGCATCGGCGCCTTCGCGGTGGTGACCATCGTCCGCGACGCCGGCGGCGAGGCCACGCACCTGTCCCGCTGGGCGGGGCTCGGCAAGGAGTCCCCGGTGGTCGCCGGTGTGTTCGCCTTCTTCCTGCTCGGTATGGCCGGCATCCCGTTGACCAGCGGGTTCACCGGCAAGTGGGCGGTGTTCACCGCCGCATTGTCCGGGGGAGCTTGGCCGCTGGTCGTCGTGGCGGTGCTGATGAGCGCGGTCGCCGCGTTCTTCTACTTCCGAGTGATCGTGCTGATGTACTTCTCAGAACCGGTGGGTGAAGGACCCACGGTGACGATGCCGAGTGTGCTGACGACTATCGTGATCGCAGTGGGCTTTGCGGCAACGGTGGTTCTGGGTATCGTCCCAGGACCGGTCCTGGACCTCGCCGCCGCTGCCGGACAGTTCATCCGCTAACCCTCGCCACCGGGCGGGACGTCCTCGCCTCCGGCGGGGACCCAGAGAGCATGAGGAGTCAATCGGTGTCCGCCTCTTCGCTGGCCCTGCCGATCCTGGACCCGGATCTCGAGGCGCGGCTGCGTGCCCGGATGGAGGAGGTCGAGGCGGAGCTCGAGGACGCCATCCAGAGCGAGGCGTTCTTCGTCACCGAGGCCGCCCGGCACCTGATGCACGCCGGCGGAAAGCGGTTCCGTCCGCTGCTGGTGCTGCTCGCCGCCGAGACCGGGACCGACCCAGGTGCCGACGGCGTGGTCACCTCGGCGTGCGTGGTCGAGCTGACCCACCTGGCCTCGCTCTACCACGACGACGTGATGGACGAGGCGGACCTGCGCCGTGGCGCCGAGTCGGCCAACGCCCGGTGGGACAACCACGTGGCGATCCTCACCGGAGACTTCTTGTTCTCCAAGTCCTCCGAGCTCACCGCCCGCCTCGGCGCCGAGGCGGTCAAGATCCAGGCGGAGACCTTCACCCGGCTCGTCGAGGGCCAGATCCTGGAGACCCTCGGGCCCGGGGAGGACGCCGACCCGCTCGAGCACCACCTGCGGGTGGTGGCCGGCAAGACCGGCTCGCTGATCGCCACCTCGGCCCGTTACGGGGCCCGGTTCAGCGGCGCGCCGCTCAAGGTGGAGGAGGCGCTGACGGCGTACGGCGAGCGTGTCGGCACCGCCTTCCAGATCTCCGACGACATCCTCGACATCGCCAGCGACTCCGACGAGTCCGGCAAGACCCCGGGCACGGACCTGCGCGAGGGCGTGCCGACGCTGCCGGTGCTGATCGCCCAGCGCTCCACGGATCCCGCGGACGCACGGCTGCTCGAGCTCCTGCGCGCCGACCTGTCCGACGACGCGCTGCACGGGGAGGCGCTGGACCTGCTGCGCAAGCACCCCGCGATGGACGAGGCCCGCGCCTACGTGCTCCAGCGCGCCGGGGAGGCCCGCGAGCTGCTCAAGGCGCTGCCGCAGGGACCGGTCCGTGAGGCGCTGGACGCGTTCGCCGAGCTGATCGCCACCCGCACCAGCTGACGCTCGTGCCGCTGTTTCCCCAAGGTATGTAGCGAACCCGCCACTTCCCACGGTGCACACGCTGTGGGCAGTGACGGTCCGTCGTGGGAAGTTGCGGAAGGTGTGACTGCGCGGAGGCCCGGGCGCCTCAGAGCGCCGAGGCCTCGGTGGTGAGCCGGAGCTGTCGGCGCCGGTGGTTGACCGCCTCGACGGTGAAGATCGCCAGCGCGACCCAGACCAGCGCGTAGCCGAGCAACCGGGCGTGCGGCATCGGCTCGTCGAAGACGAAGACGCCCAGCGCGAACTGGATGGTCGGCGCAAGGTACTGCAGCAGCCCGAGCGTGGTCATCGACACCCGGGTGGCCGCCGCGCCGAAGCAGATCAGCGGGATCGCGGTGAAGATGCCGGTGCTGAGCAGGAGCAGGGTGTGCCCGGTGCCGGCCGAGGCGAACGTGGACGTGCCCTGGGCGGTCAGGAACAGGATGTAGCCGAGAGCGAGCGGCGCCAGCACGAGCGTCTCCAGGGCCAGGCTCTCCACGGCCCCCGCGTTGGCCTTCTTCTTCGCCAGCCCGTAGCTGCCGAACGAGAACGCCAGCAGCAGCGCCACCCACGGCGGCCTGCCCAGCTCCACGGTGAGCCCGATCACCGCGACGCCGGCGATGCCCATCGCGACCCACTGCAGCGTGCGCAGCCGCTCACCGATGATGAAGACCCCCATCAGCACGGTCACCAACGGGTTGATGAAGTAGCCGAGCGACGTCTCCACCACGTGGCCGTTGTTGACGCCCCAGATGTAGCCGCCCCAGTTGAACGCGATCACCACCGCGGCGATCACCAGGATCATCCGGGTCCGCGGGTTTGCCACGAGCGCGATGAACTGGGTGCGCCGGCGCAGCACGACGACCAGTGCGGCCATCACTGCCAGCGACCAGAACACCCGGTGGGCCAGGATCTCGATCGCGCCCGCGGGTTCGAGGAGCGTCCAGTACAGCGGGAAGAGGCCCCACATGGCGTACGCCGCGGCGCCGAGGATGAAGCCGCGCCGGTTCTCTACCACGGACGAAGGCTAACCCAACTTGTAAGGTTCAACCAACACGTTCACGACTGACACTCCCGCCGTGCGTGTTGAGCCGCGACTCTTCGGGACTCGACCCTCAGACGACGGTCCAGGTGTCTCCGCTGTTCAGCAGCCCACCGAGGGCCACCGCGGGATCCTCCTGGCCGGTGGCGGCGGTGCGGATCTGCTCCCGGGCGAGGTCGTCGTACGTCGGGTGCTCGACGTTGCGGAAGATCCCGACCGGTGCCTGGTTCAGGTAGCCGGCGTCGGTGAGCCGGGAGAGCGCGAACGCGGTGGTCGGGTCCTCGGCGTGTGCGTCGTGCACGAGTACGGCGTCCGTCCCCACGTCGGCGACGTCGGCCACCGTCAACGCACCGGTGGCGGGGTCACGGACCACCCCTCGGGAACCGAGACCGTCCTCGCCGGGCGCGCCGAACCGGATCGGCTCGCCGTGCACGAGCGGGATGATCGCGTCGGCCTTGGTGTCTTGATCCTTGATGGCGTCGAAGGCGCCGTCGTTGAAGATCGGGCAGTTCTGGTAGATCTCGACCAGCGCCGTGCCGCGGTGGGCGGCGGCCGCCGAGAGCACCGAGGTCAGGTGCTTGCGGTCGGAGTCGACGGTGCGGGCCACGAACGTGCCCTCGGCGCCCAGGGCCAGCGAGACCGGGTTGAACGGGTTGTCCAGCGAGCCCATCGGGGTGGACTTGGTGACCTTGCCCGGCTCGGAGGTGGGGGAGTACTGGCCCTTGGTGAGGCCGTAGATCCGGTTGTTGAACAGCAGGATCTTCAGGTTCACGTTGCGGCGCAGCGCGTGGATCAG
>DASSBE010000168.1:0-5614 GCA_035699065.1 Nocardioidaceae bacterium | reverse complement strand
CCTGATGGTGTCTCGTCGTTCGACGCAGCGCCGATCACGTGCGCCGGCGTCACGACGTACAAAGCGCTGAAGGTCGCCAGGCCACAGCCGGGCGAGACCGCGATGATCGTCGGCATCGGCGGTCTGGGACACCTCGCCCTGCAGGACGCCAAGATCTTCGGTACACGAACCGCCGCCGCCGCCGTCGACGTCGAGGACGAGAAGCTGCAGCTGGCCAAGGACCTGGGCGCGGACCATGTCATCGATGCGCGCGGCGACCAGCTGGCCGAGACCGACACACTCGGTGGTGTCGACGTCGCCGTGGTGACGGTGCCGTCCGCAGCGGTGATCCGGGCGGCGCACGCCTCGCTGAACTCCAACGGTCGACTGGTCCTCGTGGGGCTACCCGCAGACAACAGGCTGGAGCTTCCCGTCTTCGAGACGGTATTGAGGGGCATCTCGGTCATCGGCTCACTGGTGGGGACCCGCAACGACCTGGCCGAGTGCTTCCAGCTCCGCGCCTGGGGTCGCACACGGGTGATCGCTGAGGCACGGCGGCTCGATGACGTCAATGAGTGCTTCGAGGAGGTCCTCGCCGGGCGTGTTCCTGCACGTCTCGTTTTCGACTTGACCTGAGGGACTCTTGCACAGGGGTTACGGCGACGGCGGCCCGCTCGCAAAGAACCGGTGACGTGCCCAGAGTGCGACGTACACCAGTCCGACCAGTGCCGGGACCTCGATCAGCGGGCCGACCACCCCGGCGAGCGCCTGCCCGCTGGTGACCCCGAAGACGCCGATGGCGACCGCGATGGCGAGCTCGAAGTTGTTGCCGGCAGCGGTGAACGCCAGGGTCGTGCTCCGGTCGTAGGGCAGCCCGAGCCGGTAACCGAGGCTGAACGATCCGGCCCACATGATCGCGAAGTAGGCCAGCAGCGGCAGCGCGATCCGGGTCACGTCCAGCGGCTGGGAGGTGATCGTCTCGCCCTGCAGCGCGAACAGCAGGACGACCGTGAACAGCAGGCCGTAGAGCGCGAGCGGGCCGACCTTCGGCAGGAAACGGGTCTCGTACCACTCCCGGCCGCGGGCGCGCTCGCCGACGCTGCGGGTGAGGTAGCCGGCGAGCAGCGGGATGCCGAGGAAGATCAGCACGCTGCGGGCGATGTCCCACACCGAGACGTCGAGCCCGGTCTGCGACAGGCCGAGCCAGCCCGGCAGCAGCTCGAGGTAGAAGTACCCGAGGCCCGCGAACGCGGCGACCTGGAACACCGAGTTGAGGGCAACCAGTACGGCGGCGGCCTCGCCGTCCCCGCAGGCCAGGTCGTTCCAGATCAGCACCATCGCGATGCAGCGGGCCAGGCCGACGATGATCAGGCCGGTGCGGTACTCGGGAAGGTCGGGGAGCAGCAGCCAGGCCAGTGCGAACATCAGCGCCGGACCGAGGACCCAGTTCAGCACGATGGAGGAGACCAGTAGTCGTCGGTCGCGGGTGACGTTGCCGATCTCGGTGTAGCGGACCTTGGCCAGCACCGGGTACATCATCACCAGCAGGCCGATCGCGATCGGCAGGGAGACCGAGTCGACCTCGACGCCTGCCAGCGCATCGTCGAGCCGCGGGACCGTCCGGCCGAGCACGAGGCCGAGCACCATCGCGGCACCGATCCACAGCGGGAGGAACCGGTCGAGGGTGGAGAGCCGTCGGAGGACCGCGGTGTCCGGGTCCACGCCGGGTGGCGCGGTCTCGTGCGCGGTGACGGCGGCGGTGTCGTGGGCGGGATTGCTCACACGGCTGCCCCGGTGGTGGCGAACAGGTTGAGGATCGCCGCCATCGCGTCCGGGCGCGCCTTGTAGTAGACCCACACGCCCCGCTTCTCGCGGTCGACGAGTCCGGCCTCGTGCAACACCTTGAGGTGATGGCTGATCGTCGGCTGGGAGAGGTCGAAGGCCGGGGTGAGGTCGCAGACGCAGGCCTCGCCGCCGTGATGGGAGAGCACCATCGACATCAGCCGCAGCCGGACCGGGTCGGCGAGCGCCTTCAGCAGGGGAGCGACCTGGCCGGCCTGCTCCTCGCTCATCGGCTCACCGGCCAGCGGGGTGCAGCAAGCGAGGGCGTCGTTCAGGACCGGAAGCTCGACTCGAGAATTAGACACACATCTATATTGACAGCGGTGCATGTCTCTGGCAACCTCAGACATCGATACTCATCAATGTCTTGTGGAAGGACCAAAACTCATGTCTCGCGTCCAGCTCGCCCTCCGCGTCGCCGACCTCGACGGCGCCGTCGCGTTCTACTCCCGCCTGTTCGACACCACGCCGGCCAAGCGTCGTCCCGGCTACGCCAACTTCGCGATCACCGAGCCTCCGCTCAAGCTCGTCCTGCTCGAGGGGGAGCCCGGCGAGGACACCCGGATGGACCACCTCGGCGTCGAGGTGGCCTCCACCGAGCTGGTCGCCGCAGCGACCCGTCGGCTCGCCGACGCCGGTCTCGCGACGCGGGTGGAGGACCAGACCACCTGTTGCTACGCCGTCCAGGACAAGGTCTGGGTCACCGGGCCCGGCAACGAGCCGTGGGAGGTGTACGCCGTGACCGCCGACGCCCGCCCGGATCTGGAGGGCGAGACCGACCTCGGCCTGTCCGAGGTCGCTGGTGACGGGAACTGCTGCACCGACACCGCGACCTCTGCCGCGACTCCCGCCTCCGATGCCACTGACCGCGCAGCAGTCTGCTGTTGAGAAGGAGTCCCGTCATGAACCTCTACTTCACCAACGAGCTCGCGCAGAGCCGGATCGCCGATTTGCACCGGGAGGCCGAGGCCCGCCGTCGCGCAGGGTGGGTGAGCCGTCGAGCAGGGCGGGGGAGTCGCCGCCTTCCACCCACGCGGATCATCGCCTCGGTCCGGCCACGGCTGGCCGGATGGGTGGGTGGCCGGGCGCTGCCGTCCCGCCCAGCTCCAGCAGAGTGCTGCCCTGCCTGACCGACATCTCTCGGTGATCAGCCTTCCGCGTCGATAACGCGTCCGACCGAGTCCGGGTCGCGCCCCACGACCGTCGTACCGTCGTCAGCGGTGATGATCGGCCGCTGGATCAGGATCGGGTGCTCGACCATGACGGAGATCCAACGGTCCCGGTTCTCCGCGTTGCGGGGGATGTCGCGCAGCCCGATCTCGCCGGCCACCTTCTCCTTCATGCGGACGATGTCCCACGGCTCGAGGCCGAGCCGGTTCAGCACTTCGGTCAGCTCCTGCGGCGTCGGCGGCTCGTCGAGGTAGCGGCGCTCGGTGTACTCGATGCCCGCCTCGTCCAGCGCGGACGCCGCGGCGCGGCACTTCGAGCAGGCCGGGTTGATCCAGATCTCCACGTCACTCCACCTCGATCTCGGCTGCGCCGGTCATCGCGACGAGCTCGTCGTAGGTCGTGCTGAACACGGCGGAGGCGTGTCCGGCCGCGGCCCACACCTCGTCGTACTTCCGCAGCCACGGATCGATGTAGGTCGGCACCGGTGCCGGATGCGCGATGGGGGAGACGCCGCCGATCGTCTGTCCGGTGTGCTCGCGGACGAACTCCGGCTTCGCGCGGCCGAGCTTCTGGATGCCCAGGTCGGCGGCAACCTTCGCGGTATCGACCCGGTGCGACCCGGAGGTGAGGATCAGCACCGGGGACCCGTCGGCGTCGAAGATCAGGCTGTTCGCGATCGCGCCAACCTCGCAGCCGAGTGCTTCGGCGGCGAGGGCAGCGGTGTGCACGGAGTCGGGGAGTACGACGACGCGTCCCGTGCCGCCACGTCGTGCGAGCTCTTCGCGGAACCGGGTGATCGAGGGGTGTTCTGAGGTCATGCGGCGACTGTAGTGAAGGCATCCCTGGACGCCGCGGGATGGGCCTCTTTCGGGCCGGTTTTCGTGCACAGGTCGGGTGGTCTGGGAGTTGTGCACGGTTCGAAAACTCGTGCTGTCCGGGGCGGGTGCTGGTGTCTAGTTTGGGGGTATGACATCGCTTTCGAACCGTTCGCCGAGTGCGGATGAGCCGCGGGACCCGGTGGGGTCGTCGGGTCCGTCTGCGCATGCGGTGCTGCGGTTCACCGGGTCGTTGTCGACCGCGTTGGATGGGTTGGGGTCGGTGCCGGCGTGGTCGATGAGCCCCGTGGAGCAGCGGCAGGCGTTGGTGGAGCTGCGTCGCCAGCAGGCGCGCCTGCGGGAGCTGGAGCTGCGGGTGCTGGTCGCCGCGGACCGGAACCAGGTCGGCGCCGATTCGGGGGCGACCTCGACCCCAGCGTGGGTGGCGGCTGCGACGGCCTCGGGTCGGGCGGCGTGTTTCCGTGACCTGCACCTCGCGCAGGCGTTGGACACCGGGTTCGAGGCGACCCGGGTCGCGTTGGCGGACGGGGAGATCGACGACCAGAAAGCCGCCATCATCGTGACCGCGGTGCGCCGGTTGTCCGAGGAGTATGACGAGCTGCCGGCCGGCACCCATGCCGCGGCCGAGGCGCATCTGCTGGAGCTGGCGTCCCGGTTCGACCCGGCCACGTTGACCCAGCTCGGCAAACGCCTCTTCGAGGTGGTCTGCCCCGAAGCCGCCGACCACGCCGAAGGCCGCCGCCTCGCGGCGGAGGAGGCCCGCGCCCGCCGCCTGGCCTACCTGTCGCTGCGCGACAACGGGGACGGCACCAGCCAGGGCCGCTTCCGGCTCCCGAGCCTGCAGGCGAGCGTGTTGAAGAAGGCGTTGGAGGCGTTGACCGCACCACGACGGGGATCGGGGCCGGCCGGTGCGACCCGGCGACCGGGTAGAAGCTCCCCGCCGCGACGCTGCTCGGCCACGGGCTGATCGAGCTGGTGGAGCGCCATCTGGACCTGGGGTCGCTGCCCTCACGCAACGGGTCCCCGTTCACCCTGGTCGTCACGATCGGCCTCGACGCCCTGAAGTCCGGGTTGGGGGTCGCGGGCGTGGATACCGGGATCCGGATCTCGGCAGGCGAGGCCCGCCGACTGGCCTGCCAGGCCGGGATCATCCCGATGGTCCTCGGCGGCAACTCGATGCCCCTGGACCTGGGCCACGAGCAGCGGCTGTTCGACAAGTACCAGAAGATCGCGTTGGACCACCAACACCACGGCTGCGCCGCCGCGAACTGTGACCGGCCACCGGCCTGGGTCGAGTACCACCACCCCCACGCCTGGAAAGCCGGCGGACGCACCGACCTGGCCAACGGCCTCCCGCTGTGCCCACCGCACCACCACATGGCCGACCACCCCGACTCCTGGAACCTGAAACATCTCCCCGACGGCAGCGTCCGCTTCAGCCGACGCCAATAGGAAACGCCCGGCGCCGACACCCCGACACCCCGTCAGCCGGCACCCGTCAGCCGCCACCCACGCCGGTCCCGCGACCCGGCGGGTTCAGCCGTGGCCGGATCCGTCCGCTCGGCGGGCGATCTCTTTCCACAGATTTGAGATTCGTGTTGACGAACTGTCCGCGGCGAGGTGTACTTTTATCTATGTTCGAATATCTGTTCGAACGATGCTTTGGCCGGGGATGACCTCGACCCCCATCCCCGCCAAAGCCTCCCTCATCGGGAGGACAGTTTTGCCCCAGGGGTCGATGGGGTCGGGCTGTCAGATGGTGACTTACTCGTCGGAGGGTGTGAGAT
>DASSBE010000167.1:0-50186 GCA_035699065.1 Nocardioidaceae bacterium | reverse complement strand
GTTCGATGGGCGCATGACCTCTGACCTGTCCACGCAGCTCGACCTGCGCCTCGACACCGTCACGCTGACCGAGCACCTGGTCGACATCGAGTCGGTCAGCGGCAACGAGCAAGCCGTCGCCGACGCGGTGGAGTCCGCCCTGCGGGGACTGGCCCATCTCGAGGTGAGCCGGTTCGGGAACACCGTCGTCGCGCGCACCGACCAGGGGCACTCCGAGCGGGTGGTGATCGCGGGACACCTCGACACCGTTCCGGTCAACGACAACCTGCCCGTCCGTCGTACCCCCGATGCCTTGCACGGGCTCGGCGCCTGCGACATGAAGGCGGGCTGCGCGATCGCGCTGCGGCTGGCGGCCACGATGCCGCGGACAAACCGGGACCTCACCTACCTGTTCTACGAGTGTGAGGAGGTCGAGGCCGACCGCAACGGGCTCAAGCTGCTCGGCGACAGCCACCCGGAGCTGCTCGAGGCCGACTTCGCGATCCTGATGGAGCCCTCGGACGCGGTGGTGGAAGCCGGCTGCCAGGGCACGATGCGGGTCGACGTCGTGACCCGCGGGGAGCGCGCGCACTCGGCGCGGGCATGGAGGGGCACGAACGCGATCCACCGCGCGTCCGACGTGCTCGCCCGGCTCAGCTCCTACGAGCCCCGGCGGCCGGTGATCGACGGGCTGGAGTACCACGAGGGCCTCAACGCGGTGTTCATCTCCGGCGGCGTCGCCGGGAACGTGCTGCCCGACGAGTGCCGCGTCTCGGTGAACTACCGGTTCGCGCCGGACCGGTCCGAGGAGGCTGCGCTCGCGCACATGCGGGAGGTCTTCGACGGCTTCGAGATCGAGGTGAGTGACTCCGCGCCCTCGGCGATGCCCGGTCTGTCGGTGCCCGCCGCGGCGGCGTTCCTGGCGGCCGTCGGCGGGGTGGCGAACCCGAAGTTCGGGTGGACCGACGTCGCCCGGTTCAGCGCGCTCGGCATCCCCGCGGTCAACTTCGGGCCCGGCGACCCGCATCTCGCGCACAAGGCGGAGGAGTTCGTGCCGCTCGAGCAGATCCGCGTGGTGGAGGAACAGCTCCGGAGCTGGCTGGGCGGGGCGCGATGAGCTCGCCGGACACGAACGGAGTACCGGAGAAGAACCGCGGCCGGATGGTGATGCGCCGCAGCCAGCTGCAGTCGAGTACGACGGACCAACGGCTGCTCGACTCTCGGGGCCCCACGGACTGGGTGCACACCGACCCGTGGCGCGTGATGCGGATCCAGACGGAGTTCGTGGAGGGATTCGGGTCACTGGCCGAGCTGGGTCCGGCCATCTCGGTGTTCGGGTCCGCGCGGACCGGTGCCGACGAGCCGATGTACCAGGCCGCCGAACAGCTCGGGCGGCTGCTCACCGAGGCCGGGTTCGCCGTGATCACCGGAGGCGGCCCGGGCACCATGGAGGCCGCGAACAAGGGTGCGTCGGAGGCGGGCGGTGTCTCGGTCGGCCTCGGGATCGAGCTGCCGTTCGAGTCCGGGCTCAACACCTACGTCGACATGGGTGTGAACTTCCGGTACTTCTTCGCACGCAAGACGATGTTCGTGAAGTACGCGCAGGGCTTCATCGTGCTGCCCGGCGGCTTCGGCACCTTCGACGAGCTGTTCGAGGCGCTGACCCTGGTGCAGACCCAGAAGGTCACTTCGTTCCCGATCGTGCTGGTCGGGTCGGACTATTGGGGAGGGCTGGTGGACTGGATCAAGCAGACGGTTCTCGGCGGCGGGAAGATCTCCGAGGGCGACCTGGACATGTTCCGGGTCACCGACGACGTCGACGAGGCGGTCGAGGTGATGGTCGAGGCGCAGAGGCAGCGGCACTCCGCGGCACCCGGCGCCGGGGAGAAGCACGAGAGCACCAAGCGGCCCGACTGACGTCCGTGGCACGATGCCAGTCATGACGTGGTTCTTCGCCATCCTGATCGTGCTCGTGATGGGCGTCGTCGCCGTCGTGGCGACCGGCCGCGGCGGGACGATGGCCGAGGTCTACGACGACCGGCCCGACGCCCGGGTCCAGGCCGACGGCCCGCTCACCGCCCTCGACCTGCGCCGCGTGCGGTTCTCCACCGCCTTCCGCGGCTACCGGATGTCGGAGGTGGACGCCCTGCTCGACCGGCTGGCCGCCGAGCTCGAGCCGGCGCGCGGGGACGACGCCTGATGCGGGCGCTGGTCCGCTCCGAGGTCGAGGTGGCCGCACCGGCGGACGTCGTCTGGGACTACGTCACCGACTGGCGGCGCCAGGGCGAGTGGATCCCGTTCACGACCGTGCACCCGGTCGGGCGCGCGGACGGGGTCGGCGGCAGGGTCCGGGCCCGCACCGGCGTGGGCCCGGTCGGGTTCTGGGACCCGATGACGATCACCGCCTGGGAGGTCACCGAGAACGGGTCCGCACGCTGCGAGATGCTGCACACCGGGCGGCTGGTCCGCGGCGAGGCCGAGTTCTCCGTGGTCGAGCGCGGCTTCAGCGCCTGCACGTTCCTGTGGTGGGAGCATCTGAGCATCCCCGGCGGCCCGTTCGGTGCGCTCGCCTGGCGGATCTCCGGCCGGGGGATGCAGAAGCTGGTCGACCTGTCGCTGCGTCGGATGGCCTCGCGTGTTGAGTGAGCGCCGCCGACCATTCTCGGGCATGCTCTGAGCGTGACACCGCTACGCATCACCATCGTGCTGACCGTGCTTGCCGCGGTCGTCGTCGTCCTGACCCGGGTCCGGCTGAGCAGGAACGGCGGTGAGGCCGCGGGTCGTCTCGCCATCCCGAGCTCCCTGTTGAACACGCACACGGGCGCCGGGGTGCTGGCCCTGCTCACCTGGACCGGGTTCCTGGTCACCGGCTCCGGGCTGCTCGGCTGGGTGGGTCTCGTGCTGTGGTGGGTCACGGTGGCCGCGGGCCTGTTGATCCTCGCCCGGTGGATGCCCGCACGGGGCCGGCACTCCTCCGGCCCGGTGGCCGACACGTGGGGAGAGGGGCCGGGACTCTCGGTCCTCGCCCACGTCGGGCTGCTCGTCGGCGTCGGCATCTTCACCGTCCTGCTCGTGCTCGGAGAGCTGTAGCCATCCGATCTCGCCCCGCCGCCCCCAGCGCCGTGCTGCTCGGCGCCGTCCTGCTCGGCGGCGGTCTGATCGCGGGCGGTCTGATCGCGGGTTCAGTCCCGGGCGCCGCGGCCGGCTCCCTCGGGTCCGCCGGGCGGCCGGCGGTCATCCAGCACCGGGTGATCGGCCACACCGTCGCGGGCCGCGCCATCCACGCCTGGCGGGTGGGTGACCCGACGTCGACGAAGAAGGTCGTGGTGCTCGCCGCCATGCACGGTGACGAGCAGGCGCCGCGGCAGATCCTCCTCGACCTCCGGGACGGCAGACCGGTCACCGGCGTCGACCTGTGGCTGGTCCCGACCGTGAACCGCGACGGAGTCGTGCACGATGCCCGCAAGAACGCGCACGGCGTGGATCTCAACCGGAACTTCCCGCGTGAGTGGGCCGAGCTCGACGGCGCGATCGAGTCCGGCCCCGGGCCGGCCTCCGAGCCGGAGACGAGGGCGCTGATGCGGTTCCTGCGCCGGGTCGACCCGCGGTTCGTGGTGAGCTTCCACCAGCCGCTGTACGGGATCGACACCTACGGCGCGAAGAAGCGCTGGTTCGCGCGCCGGCTCTCCCGCGAGCTTCGGCTCCCGGCGAAGGAGTTCGCCTGCGGCAACGCCTGCCACGGCACCCTCTCGCAGTGGTTCAACCACCGCTTCGACGGGGTCGCGGTCACCGTGGAGTACGGCCGGCACCCCTCCGCCCGGCGGATGGGTGGCCGCGCACCGCGGCAGCTGCTGCGCGCTCTACGTGCCTCGCGCTGAGCTGACCGGCTCAGCCTGTACAGGTCACTTCGGCGGCCGCCCAGTCGGCGTGGTCGAGCCCGTTGTCGTCCCCACCGATGTCGGCGCGAAGTGACAGGACGTCAGCACCGGACACGTCGACCTCGACCGGTACGGCGGCATCCGCGCCGGTCAGCACCTCGCTCTCCCACAGCTTCTGGTTGTCAGCCCACACCTCGAAGCCGACGGTTCCGCCGCTGCCGGTCTCGTCGTCGACCCCGACATCTGCGCTGAACGTCGTGCACGCGCCTCCGAGGTAGATGTCGACGGCCGAGGCCGCGTGCACCCCGATCCCATGCTCGTAGGTCGCGCCCTCGATGGTGATCGGGCCACCGTCGCCGGCTGCCTGCTCACCGTTGCTCAGGTTGCGCTCGACCGGCCCCCAGCCGTTCTCCGCACGCATGAACGTGAGCTCGCTGAGCGGGGACACACCCTCCGGCGGCGGGGCAGGAGCGACCTGCACCGCGACCTGTGTGGTGGCGGAGTGCCGCATGCGGGGTGGTGAGGTCCAGCCCGCGATGACGCGCACCTGCTCGGTGCCCGGTCTCGCGTCCTCCGTGGGGGTTACCTGCCACGTGTGGACCGCCTGCTCCCCGTTGTGGACGTCGCCGACCGCTATCGGCCCCGCGGGCTCCACGGTCCAGCCGGCCGGGACGTCGAGCGTCAGCTCGGTGTCGGTGAGCGCCACCGGGCAGACGTTCTCGAGGGTCGCCGTCATCTCGAACGGCTCGCCCGCACCGACCAGATCGTCTGACGAGCCCGCGCCCAGGCGTGGCGCACAGGCGGCGGGTCCGCCCTCGTGGGGGAGACCACCCGTGCGGACCTCAGCGCGGCTCAGAGGTCGCAGCAGCACCGAGTACTGATAGGTCTGGTCCGGCTGCACCTGGTAACGCTCGCGCACCGGGTTCGGTGTGCCGCCCACGCCGGTGACGTCGTGGTCGGCCCGGAGGGTCACCCATCCATCGTTGCGCTGCAGCTCGAACGGGTAGCGCGCGCGGTCGAGCTCGTCGTACGGCGTCACTGAGACTTCGAGGTCACCCGCCACCAGCAGCCCGCCGGTCTTCCCGTCCGTCAAGGTCGTCCACCGGGTGTCGGCATGGTTCCCGTGGGCCTGTGGCGGGTAGTACGGGACGTACTGCTCGTCGACGGTGCTCTGCCAGACGCCCATCTGCGCACCCGCCCTGCGGTCGTCGTACGTCTCGACCTCTCCGAGGCCGTACCAGGCGAACTTCTCGAACTCCTCGGGGAGCTGCAGGTTGAGGCCGACCTGAGGCAGGTACGGCAGCGTGCGGACCTCGCCCTTCGGCTCGACGGCGTGCACGACCCGCACGGTGCCGGCGCCGTCGACGGTGTAGGTCATCGACTGGTCGAAGGACGCATCGGCGACGTCCGGTGCCGCTGCGCTACTGGTCACGCTGAGCACCACCCGGCCGCGCTCGTCGTGGTCGACGGTGACGTCCCTGACCTCGTTGGCCAACCGGTCAAGGCCGACGCGACGCCAGTCCTCGCCCTCGGCGCGGCCCCAGCTGAACGTCTCGTTGCTTGTCGGGGCGCGCCACACGTCGAGCCGTGGCCCCATGTGAAGCAGCTCCGTGCCACGCGCCCGCATCGACGTGAGCGTGCCCAGCCGTTTGTCGAACGTGTACCGAAAGTCCGGACCGCTCACCACGACCTGGGTCGCGTTCTCCTCCACCGTCGCCCGGCCCGGTGCGGCTCCGACCGGCTCGACACCAGGGACCGCCCGGCCGTCGACGAGGAACTGGTCGGCGTGGACCTCCCACCCGGCGTCCGCGAAGTCGGTGTCTCGAGCCAGCACTGCACGCAGAGTCAGCCAGCGCTCGAGGTCTTTCGGGTTGTCCAGCTCCACCGGTAGGTCGAGGGTCACGGTGCTGTCGGCGGCGATCTGCAGCGCCCGGGTGCCGCTGTCGAGCGACTTCTGGCCCTGGTCCAGCGACCATCGCAGCGTGAGCGGCCCGCTGCCGGCGTACTGCTGCTCGTTGTGCACCCTGACGATCCCCTTGGAAGCGTCCACCGCCGAGAACCGAAGTGGCGAGTGCTGCGCCTTCATCTCGGCCGTCTCCGGCTGTGGGTAACGGTCGGCGCCCACCAGCCCGTCCACGCCGGACAGGCTCTGGCCGTTGGTCAAGTAGTCGCCGCGTTCCTCGATCCGTTCGAAGTCGAGGGCCAAGGCTGCCGACTCGGACGGGTCGGCCCCGGAGCCGAGCTGTTCGGCTGTGAGGGCCCGGTCGTACACCCGGACCGAGTCGATGCTGCCGTGGGCCATCCGGCCGCGGTACTCCGACTGCATGACCTCGGCGTTGCGTCCGACGTTGACCTCGTAGTGCGACCGGTCGATGTCACCCGACCAGTCGGCGGCGGCTGCCTCCGCGCCGTCGAGGTAGAGCCGCAGCCGGCTGCCGTCGTAGGTGCCGGTCACCCGGTGCCAGGCGTCGAAGAAGTCGGCGGGCACGTCGGCCCTCACCGAGCGCCATCCGCCGTCGTAGATGAAGAACTCCAACGTGTCGGCGTCTGCCATCTTCAGCGCGTACTGGTGGTCGCCCTTGGAGATGATCGTGAAGTCACCGGTCCACGGCCGCGCAGGCTTCACCCAGGCGTCCAGCGTGAGCTGGTCACCGGTGATGTCGAGCGCCGGGTCCTGGTAGGCCTGCACCCAGTCGTCGAGGCCGGAGAAGTACAGCGCCTTGCCCTCGTGGCCGTCGACGACCTCGGGCAGACCTTCGAGGTGGGTCAGGACGTCGTTGCCCGAGGAGTCCGGGGTGACGCGCAGCGGCGTGGAGATGTTCGCCTCCGCCCAGTCCCAGATGAACCCGCCTTGCACCTGCGGGTACCTGCGGACCACGTCCCAGAACTCCTTGAAGTTCCCGAGGCTGTTGCCCATCGCATGGGCGTACTCGCCCATGATGATCGGCTTGGTGGTCCCCTTCGCCTGGTTCTCCAGGGTCGCCGGAGTGGGGTAGCGGGGACCCCATACGTCGGCGAACGGCGCATCCCCGTTCGGGCTGTTCGACTGGTGGTAGAGCAGCCGGGTGGGCTCGTTCGCGTCGGCCCACTCCGCCATCGCGTAGTGCGCCCGTCCGAGGCCGGCCTCGTTGCCGGTGTCCCACATGAACACGCTGGGATGGTTCTTGTCCCGCTCCACCATTGCGACGAACCGGTCCTGGAACGCCTTCTGCCACTGGTCCTGGTCGGCCAGGCAGCGGGGACAGGACTCGTGGTGGTGCGTCTCGGCAGCCACCTCGTCGGCCACCCAGAGCCCGTGCTCGTCGGCCAGGTCGTAGAAGTACGGGTCGCTGGGGTAGTGAGAGGTGCGTACGCCGTTGACGTGCAGCTTCTCCATCAGCAGCACGTCTTCGCGTTGCTCGGCGTCGGTCACGTGTCGACCACCCTCCGGGCTGGTCTCGGCACGGTTGACGCCGCGGACGACGATCCGCTTGCCGTTGACCAGGACCTGCTTGTCCTTGACCTCGATCTCACGGAACCCGATGCGCTCACTGGTCGTGTGTGTGACCTGGCCCGACGGGGAGGTCAGCTCGAGCACCACCGTGTAGAGGTTCGGGGTCTCGTCGGTCCACTTCGCCGGGTCCTCGACCAGACCGCCGAGGTCCACTGCGCCACCCTCGGGTCCGACCTCGACATCTCGCTCGAACGCGGCCACCTCGTGCGACTTGTCATCGAACAGCCGGGCGCGTACGCCGTACGTCCCTTGTTCACCGACGTTGGACACCTCGACGGCGGCGTTCAGCGTCGCGTCCTGGAACTGCTCGTCAAGGTCCGTCGTGACGTAGACGTCCGAGATGTGGGTCTTGGGGGTGGAGTACGCCCACACCGACCGGAACACTCCGGCGTAGCGCCACTGGTCGACATCCTCGAGATGGGACCCGGAGCCCCATCGGTGCACCTGCAGCGCCACCTGGTTCGTGCCGGGATGGACGAGCTCGGTCACGTCGAACTCCGCCGGGGTGTACCCGCCCTGGTCGTAGCCGACGTACTCGCCGTTGACCCACACGAAGTAGCCGGAGGTCACTCCCTCGAACCGCAGGAAGTTGCGTCTGCCGTCCCAGTCCTGAGGTACGTCGAAGCTGCGGACGTAGGCGCCGGTCGGGTTGATGTCGTGCGGCACGGACGGCGGGTCGTCGGGCCACATCTCCGTCGGCACGTTGCGGAACATCGGGTGGTCGAGGCCGTCGGCCTGCCAGGTGTGCGGCACCTCGGCGGTGGGCCAGTCCGAGGTGTCGAAGCCCTTGGCCCAGAAGTGCTCCGGCACGTCGCGCGGATGGTCGAACACCTTCAGCTTCCAGTCGCCGTCGAGGGACGCGGTGTACGGCGTCTGCCGCGCACCGGCGACCGCCTCCTCGACTCCCGGATAGGGACGCAACGACGCGTGCGGCGCCGTCTGGCCCTCACCGGTCATCTCCGGGTCCTCCAGGTACGCGAAGACCTCCTCGACCGACTGTGGGCCAGCTGCTGCTGCCGTCGTCAGCGGGTCAGCAGCGGATGCGGTGGGGCCGGAGACGAGAGCCGCGGCGGGCAGCACGAGGGCCAACAGGTAGGGCGCACCGGTGCGCAGGGTTCGGAGGACGCGTTCGTGCATCACAAGCTCCTAGAGACGGGGCGGCGGTCTAGACCACACAACCTCACAGAAGGAACGTGTCGCGTCAATAGCCGGATCAGAACCGGCGGACGAGCCACCTGCGCGGGCCCATCACGATCCGCGGGTGCGCGTCCGGGTCGAGCCAGCGCACCAGCCACCGGACGTCGCGCAGCGGCCCGGCCACGCAGCCGGCGGTGTAGCGCCGCTGCTTGACGTGCAGGAAGATCCCGCCGCCGCGGTCGGTGTGGGCCGGTCTGCGCGCCACCCACTGGCGGCGGTGCCGTGACCAGTGCACGCCCCGGGGGAGGTTGAAGCCGAGCACCACCGCGTAGGCGTACTCGTAGCCGTAGTCGGCGAGCCGTTCGGCGTAGTCGGGACGCCACCGGGTCCGGCCCGCCTTGTGTGGTTGGTAGATGTTGTAGGTCGCGGCGTCACGGGGCTCATAGGGCCAGAAGTCGTTGCCGTCCACGCGCCGGTAGCGCAGCTCGGTGCCGGGGTCCCGCCGGTTGCCGAAGGCGTAGCGCATCGAGAAGCTGCCGGCCGGGGTGGTCCCGGTGCTCTGCCGCCGTTTGCGTGCCGGGACCCAGCCGTTCCAGCCCAGCGAGACTCGCACCGGGCCGCGCACCAGGTGCCAGGAACCGTTGCGCCTGCGCCACACCCGCAGCCGGGCATGGGTGTTCGACCAGCGCGGGCTGGTCACCGTGACGAGCTGCCGGACCGAGGGGTCGAGCGAGAAGCGCGACGGCAGGCTGCCCGCGGCCGAGGCAGGGGCGGTGGCCACGGCGAGACCGGCGCCGAGCAGACCGAGGATCGTGAACAGGACGCCGAGCCGTCCGCGCATGAAGGTCTACCGTCCCTCGAAGCTTGGTTTCTCCTTGGCGACAAAGGATGCCACGGCCCGCCGGTGATCGCTGGTACCTCCGGTCAGCGCCATCATCTCGGCCTCGAACGCCAGCGACGACTCGAGGTCGTGTCCGGCGGAGTACTGCACCGAGCGGCGGACGGCCCCGAACGCGACGGTCGGGCCGTCGGCCAGCTGCCGCGCCAGTGCGGCGGTCTCCACCTGGAGGTCGGCGGCCGGCACGACCTTCGTGGCCAGCCCCAGGTCGAGCGACTCGGCGGCCGGGACGGTGCGCGGGAAGTACAGCAGCTCGAGGGCCTTCGCCCGCCCGACCAGCCGCGGAAGCGTCCACGACGAGCCGGTGTCGCAGGACAGTGCGATGCCGGTGAAGGCCAGGTTGAACCCGGCGGTGTCGGCAAGCACCCGGAAGTCGCACGCGAACGCGAGGCTCGCGCCGGCACCGGCGGCCACGCCGTTCACTGCTGCGAGCACCGGCTTGTCCATCGTCGCCAGCGAGGTCACGATCGGGTTGTAGTGCTCGGGCACCGTGCGGAACAGCGCGTCGGAGTCGGCACGCTCGAGGACCTGGATGTGCTCCTTGAGGTCCTGGCCGACGCAGAACGCGCGTCCGCTCCCGGTGAGCACGACGCAGCGCACCGCCTCGTCGCCCGCGGACTGCTCGACGGCCTCCTTCAGGGCCATCTTGGTGGCCACGTCGAGGCTGTTCATCGCGTCGGGTCGGTTCAGGGTGATCGTCGCGACCCCGTCGTCGACGGTGTAGGTCACTGCCTGGTCGGTCATCGTTTCCTCAATCCTGAAGCTGTAGGCACTGGTCGACGAAGCGGGAGGCCGCGGGCAGCAGGCGGGCCGCCTCCTCCGCGAAGAACCTAGCGGCGGCGTGCCCCGGCCAGTCGGCTGGCAGGAGCCCGGCGGGCAGCCCCGGGTCGGTGAACAGGAACTTGCGCCACTCGTGGACGAGCAGGGAGCGTACGGCGAACGCCTGCTCGTCCTGGTCGATCGGGTCGTTCACCAGGGACTGTGCGTCCTTGTGCCACGACTCGTAGGCCGCTCCGATCGCCTCGAGGTCCCAGGCCTGCTGCGCCCGGCCACGCGGATCGTCGTCGTTGGCCTCGAACCTCGCTGCGCCGGCGTCCTCGGCCGCGAGCAGGGTCTCGACCTCGGGAGACCGGAACGGGCTGATCCAGGTGCTGTCGGTCAGCGGTGCGTAGCCGAGGAACGCCAGCCCGGAGCGGACCCGCTCGCGAACCGAACGGTGCGCGACCGGCTCGAGCACCAGCAGGTCCCAGGCGCCGTTCCAGGCCGGCTCCCGGGTCCGGTAGATCCGCGAGGCCGCGTCGTCCAGCCGTTGCGTGGCCCGCTCGGTGAGGGCGTAGCCGCGGCCACCCTCCAGCCGGACCGGGGCGAGCCAGCCCTGGCGCACCATCCGCGAGATGGCCGTGCGCACGGCCGGCGCCGTGATGTCGAGGGGGGCGAGGATCCGCACCAGCGCGGCCACCGGTGCCTTGCCACCACGAGGGCGCAGGTGGTCGCCGTACAGGTCGAAGAGTGCGGACCGCGCGTGCATAGGTGGAGTCTGCCGCACCGCCGGGAACGGCCGCGCGGGAGGTTCTGGTCAGGTTTGTTCCCTGCATGCGCGATAATGGACGCGCAACCGGCGCGCCACGAGACATGACGGCGCACAAACGTACAAGGAAGAGGTGTGCGCATGGCGGCGATGAAGCCGCGGACGGGCGACGGTCCGCTCGAGGTCACCAAGGAGGGACGCGGCATCGTGATGCGGGTCCCACTCGAGGGCGGAGGACGACTCGTGGTCGAGCTCAACGCCGACGAGGCGGGTGCACTCGCCCAGGCGCTCAAGGAGGTTGTCGGCTGACCTGACCCGGTCGGTCAGACCAGGACGGCCTCGCAGGGCCCCGGAAGTTCCGGTACGGGACTCCGGGGTCCTGCGTCGTCCAGGCAGGTCGCCGAAGTAGTGTTCGTGAGTCAATTGTCCGACTCGAAGCTCCGCCAGGCAGGGGGAATTGCCCGTGGGTCTGCCCAGTCAGGTCTCACCACCGCAGATCGCGCTCAGTGATGCCCCGCCGACCGGGGTGGTCGGTGCCGACGTCGTGGCCATCCCGCTGCTTCCGGACGACGACACGGTCTCGCTCGGTCCGGGCTCCGCCGAGCTGCTCGACGAGCTCGACCTCGATGTCTTCGCGCTGCTCGAGCAGGCCGAGGCCACCGGCAGGGCCGGGGAGCTCGTCGTGCACCCGGTGCTCTCGGCCGAGGGACTGAGCAACCCCTCGCTGCGGTCCGTGATCTTCGTCGGCGTCGGCGAGGGGACACCGGCCGACCTCCGGCGTGCGGGCGCGGCGCTGGCCCGGCGTACCAAGGGCAAGCAGACCCTGGCGACCTCCGTCGCCGCGCTGGCCGACGACGCGGCACTGCGGGCGTTCGTGGAGGGCCTGGTGCTCGGCTCCTACGGGTTCCACCGGCGCTCCGAGGGCCCCAAGGAGACCCCGGTCGCGCGCGTGGTGCTCGCGGGCACCAGCGACCCAGAGTCCCGTCAGCACGCCCTCGCCCGCGGGCTCGCCGTGGCGGGTGCGGGCTGGATGGCGCGCACCCTGGCACTGGTCCCCTCGAACGAGAAGAACCCGCAGTGGATGGTCGACCGGGCCGCCGAGGTCGCCGAGACCGCCGGCCTCGGGATCCGGGTCTGGGACGAGAAGGCACTGGCCCGCGAAGGCTTCGGCGGGCTGATCGGGGTGGGTCAGGCCTCCGCCACGCCACCGCGACTGATCCGCCTGGACTACACGCCGGCAAGCGCCGGGAAGCACGCCCCGCACGTCGTGCTGGTGGGGAAGGGCATCACCTTCGACACCGGTGGCCTGTCGATCAAGCCGGCCGAGGCGATGATGAACATGAAGCGCGACATGACCGGCGGCGGGGTGGTGATGGCCGTGATGAGCGCTCTCGCCGATCTCGACTGTCCAGTGCGGGTCACCGGCCTGCTCGCCTGCGCCGAGAACGCGGTCGGAGCGAGCTCGCTGCGGCCGGGGGACGTGCTGCGGCACTACGGCGGCCGGACCAGCGAGGTCACCAACACCGACGCGGAGGGCCGCCTGGTGCTCGCGGACGCGATGGCGTATGCGGTCTCCGAGCTCGAGCCGGACGCGCTGGTCGACGTGGCCACGCTGACCGGGGCGATGAAGATCGCGCTCGGCCAGCGGACCGGTGGCCTGTTCGCCAACGACGACGCGCTCGCCGGGCTGATCCGTGCCGCCGGTGCGGCCGCCGGTGAGCCGCTGTGGCGGATGCCGCTGGTCGAGGACTACGAGGAGCGGCTCGAGTCGCAGGTCGCCGACGCCGACAATGCGGCCGGCAGTCCCGGCGCGATCACCGCGGCGCTGTTCCTGCAGCACTTCACCGGCTCGGTGCCGTGGGCGCACCTGGACATCGCCTCGGTGGGAGACTCGCCCGTGGACGCCTATGAGTGGACAATGGGTGCCACCGGATTCGGTGCGCGGGCACTCCTGCACTGGCTCGAGCTGCGGGAGCCGCTCGCCGGTGTCGCGACCTGAGGAGAGGCACATGCACGGGCTCACCGTTCGCTGGTCACTGACCGCGGCACCCGAGGGCGTGGACGACGCGCTCTCCGCCTACGTCGAGGCCACGTCGCACGCGGTCTTCTCCGGGAAGGAGGGGCTGCGTTTCAAGACCTGGCGCTCGCGGCCGGGCGAGTGGTTCGAGGGCTGCTACGTCTTCGAGTCCTCCGCGGCCCGCGACGCGTTCCAGGAGCAGTTCACCAAGACGGCCGCCGAGTCACCCGGCTCGCAGATCATCGGCTCCGCCCCGGAGCTGATCGAGCCGTGCGAGATCGTCGCGGTGGCCGAGGGTGCCTCCGGCTTCCTCGCCGCCCCCGTTTTCCGTTGAGCCACGTGCGTCATGTTAGAGCTGACCAACCCGCATCCGTGCTTCCACCGGTCCTTCTTGGCCGCAGCCGACGAGTTCATCGCCGCGGGCGAGGACCGGCACGCGAACCTGCCCCGATGGCCGGCCGAGGACGGGTTCGCCGGTGTCGACTTCAACCGGGAGGTTCTCGAGTCGCCTGAGAGGTTCAAGGAGTACGCCGCCTTCCTCGTCGACCAGCAGCGCGAGGACACGCCACGCCCGGCGGCGTACGTGCCCTGCACCGAGCTGTGGATGATCGCCGACGGGGAGTACGTCGGACGCATCTCACTGCGCCATCGGCTGACCGATCTGCTGCTGACCTGGGGCGGCCACATCGGCTACTCGGTGCGGCCGACGGCGCGCCGGCGTGGCTGTGCCAGCCGGGCCCTGGCGCTGATGCTGCCCCGGTGCGCGGAGCTCGGCATCGACCCGGTGCTGGTCACCTGCGACACCGACAACGTCGCGTCCCGGCGGACGATCGAGACGAACGGCGGCCGGTACGAGGACACGCGCGAGGGCAAGCTGAGATTCTGGGTGCCGACCCGGGCAGCCGTCGAGCGCGAGCCCGCCCAGCGCTGACCGAAGGGGAGGGAGCCCCTCAGGTCTCGGGGGTCCAGACCTTCTTCGCCACGAGCAGGCCGTCGCCGACGGGGAGCAGCACCGGCAGCAGCATGTCGTGCTCGCGCACGGTCTTGCCGAGCTCGCGGATAGCGACCGTCTCGGCGTCCCGCTGCGCGGGGTCGGCGACCCGGTCGTGCCACAGCGCATTGTCGAAAGCCACGATCCCGCCCGGCTTCAGCAGCCGCAGCGCCTCGGTGAGGTAGTCGGAGTACTCGTGCTTGTCGCCGTCGCAGAAGACCATGTCGTAGTGGCCGTCGGTGAGCCTCGGGAGGACCTCGAGCGCCGCGCCGGGGATCAGCCGGACCCGCTGAGGCTGGATACCGGCTTCGGTGAACGACTGCTTGGCGAGCCGCTGGTGCTCTGCCTCGGTGTCGACGGTGGTCAGCACGCCGTCGGGGCGCATGCCGCGCAGCATCCACACACCGGAGACGCCGGTGCCGGTGCCGATCTCGACGACGGCGCGGGCCTCGGTGACCGCGGCCAGGAAGCGCAGGGCCGCACCGCCGCCCGAGCCGATCGGGACGACACCGACCTCGGTGGCGCGCGCGCGGGCGGCGGCGAGCACGTCGTCCTCGCTGACGAACTCTTCTGCATAAGCCCAGCTGGCGGGCTTGAGTCCCGTGGCGATGGCGGCCTCCTAGGTCCAAACGGTCACGTCGGGCGCGACTCTACCGTTCGGGGACCGGGTCCGGGTGCGGGAACACATCGGAGCGCTCGTCCGTTGACAAGGAACCCAGCAGGATGAGTGCGTTCCCTCAGGTATCTCTCAGGAGCGGCTCCTAGTCTGAAAGAGGTCAGCGCCAGCAGATGGCGAACAGCATGAGCGGCTTGGCTGCGAGAGCACCGTGGGGCAGGGAGCGCCGGATGAACGAGTCCGACACACAGTGGCAGGCCCCGTCCTGGGACGAGGTCGTCAGCCAGCACTCCGCGCGCGTCTACCGGCTGGCCTACCGGCTCACCGGCAACCCGCACGACGCGGAGGACCTGACCCAGGAGGTCTTCGTCCGGGTGTTCCGCTCGCTGTCGTCGTACACCCCCGGCACCTTCGAGGGCTGGCTGCACCGGATCACCACCAACCTGTTCCTCGACCAGGCCCGCCGCAAGTCCAAGATCCGCTTCGACGCGCTCGCCGACGACGCCGAGACGCGGATGCCGAGCCGGGTGCCGAGCCCCGACAACCAGGTGAACGACCGGCTCTTCGACGACGACGTCGAGGCGGCGCTGGCCGACCTGCCCCCGGACTTCCGTGCCGCGGTCGTGCTGTGCGACATCGAGGGCCTGTCGTACGACGAGATCGCCGACGTCCTCGACCTCAAGCTCGGCACCGTGCGCTCACGGATCCATCGGGGCCGCACCATGCTCCGCAAGTCCCTTGCCCACCGTGCGCCCGCCACGGGGCGGGTCCGCTACTCCGGCCCGGCCGAGACCGCGGGCCTGACTCCGCAGGCGACATGGGGCTGACCTTCGGGGGCCACATCGGCTCCTCCGTCAGCGCGCTCGTCGACGGCCAGCTCGAGCACGCGGAGGCCGAACGGGCCTGGTCCCACGTCCTGCACTGCTCCTCGTGCCGCCGCCTGGTCGAGCGGGAGGGATGGGTCAAGCGCCAGCTCGCCACGATGGGTGGCAGTGAACCCTCCCCGCAGCTGATCGGCTCGCTGCACCGGCTCGACCCCGCCGCGGAGGCCTGGGCCGCGGTCGGCGAGCTTGAACGCAAGGGGCGCGGCCGTCGCCGTGCGGGCCTCGCCCTCGCCGGGGCCGGTGGCGTGTCCGCCGCCGTGCTCGGGATCGCCAGCCTCGGTGGCGCGGGTCTCGGGATCGGTGGCGCACCGGCGGGTACGCCGGCCGCCTCGCTGACCCGGCCGGCGACGTCGACCCCGTTCAGCACCGTGATCGCGCCCACCGCGACAGTGCACGGACGGCTGCCCGCCCACCGCTGAGCCGCGGTTTGTGGGGGTAGGACAAAATAGCCCCGTGAGCGAGCACGACGGACCGGGCGGATCTGACGACGAGCCGACGCGACCCGTCTACTACGAGCAGCAAGGCCCCTACGGCTACCCGTACGGCCAGATGCCCGTGCAGCCCTATGGGTACTCTCAGCCACCCAGCAGGGTCCCGGGCTGGCTGTGGCCGGTGGTCGCCGCGACCGCGCTGGTCGTCGGCCTGCTCGGTGGCACCATCGGCGGCGCCCTGGTCTCCTCGACCATGGACGGCGGCGCGGGCGCGATCTTCACCGACACCGAGGCGGCGCCGCCGCTCGACCCGGAGAACGGCAGCGTCGCGGCGGTCGCCAAGCAGTTGCTGCCCAGCACCGTGCAGATCCTCGCCCGCAACGGTCAGGGTGGCGCCACCGGCTCCGGGTTCGTCGTCGACCGGCGTGGCCACGTGATCACCAACAACCATGTCGTCGGTGACGCCGCGGCCGGTGGGAAGATCTCGGTGATCGACCACGAGGGCCGCAGCCACGAGGCCGAGATCGTCGGCCGCAGCCCCGTCTACGACATCGCGGTGCTCGAGATCGACGACGGCCGTGACCTGCGGCCCGCGGCACTCGGCTCGTCGACATCGATGAACGTCGGCGAGACGGTGGTCGCCATCGGCTCGCCGCTCGGGCTGGACAGCACCGTCACCTCCGGCATCGTCAGCGCCATCGACCGTCCGGTGACCACCGGCGACCAGGACGACTCCTCCTACATCAACGCGCTCCAGACCGACGCGGCGATCAACCCCGGCAACTCCGGTGGGCCGCTGGTCAACCTGCGCGGCGAGGTCGTCGGCGTGAACTCTGCGATCGCGACCATGGGCGGCGGGTTCGGTGCCGAGTCCGGCAACATCGGTGTCGGGTTCGCGATCCCGATGGAGCAGGTCAAGGTCACCGCCGCGCAGATCCTCGACACCGGCCAGGCCAAGTACCCGGTGATCGGCGCGAACGTGAACACCGGGAGCCGGCGCGACGGTGCGGAGGTGGTCGACGTGCCGTCCGGCACTCCGGCCGCCGAGGCGGGTCTGCAGGAGGGCGACGTCGTGGTCGCGGTCGACGACGTCGCGGTGACCGACGGGATCGGGCTGATCGTGGCGATCCGCAGCCACCAGCCCGGCGAGACCGTCGCGCTGAAGGTGCGGCGCGACGGCCGCGAGCTCACCGTCCGGGTCGAGCTGGACGCGAAGGTCGGCTAGTCAGGTCGCGTCGCTGTCGTACGGCGGAGACTCCCCGTCCCCTAGCGGGCGGTGCCCACGCCGCACGGGCACAGTGTCGGCGTCGTCGGTGTCGTCCCACGCCTCCATGATGTGCTTGCGCACGGCCTTGCGGGGGTCGAGGTCGGACAGCTCGAGGTCCGCGAACTCCGGTCCGAGCTCGGAGCGCAGGTCGTCACGGGCGGCCTGGGTGAAGGTGCGCACCTGGCGCACGAATCGTCCTGCCTGACGGGCGAAGTCGGGGAGCCGGTCCGGCCCGAACACCAGCACGGCGACGACGCCGATCACCAGCAGCTCTGGCAGGCCGATTCCGAACACGCGTCAGAATCTACCGGCTGGGGTGAGCCCGAGCTGCATTCCGGCCAGACCACGTCCGCGCCCGGACAGGGTGCTCGCCACCGTGGTCAACGCCGTGCCCGCCGCGGAGCCTGGTGCGATCTCGACGATCGGCTTGCCGGTGTCGCCGCCCTCGCGCATCTCCAGGTCCAGCGGGATCTCGCCGAGCACAGGTACGTCGTACCCGAACCGGTTCGACAGGGTGGCCGCCACCCGTGCACCGCCACCGGCCCCGAACACCTCGAGCCGGTGCTCGATCCCGGCCTCGGCACAGTGCGGGCAGGGCAGGAAGGACATGTTCTCCACGACGCCGACCACCCGCTGGTTCATCATCGAGGCCATCGTGCCGGCCCGCTCCGCGACCTCCGCGGCTGCCTCCTGGGGGGTGGTCACCACGACCACCTCGGCGTTCGGCAGGTGCTGACCCAACGAGATCGCGATGTCACCGGTGCCGGGAGGCAGGTCCAGGAACAGGGCGTCGAGGTCGCCCCAGTAGACGTCGCTGAGCATCTGCACCAGCGCACGGTCCAGCATCGGCCCGCGCCAGGCGACCACCTGGTCGCGGCGCGGCTTGAGCATCCCGATGCTGATCACCGACAGGCCGTGCGGCGTGGGCACCGGCATGATCATGTCCTCGACCTGGGTCGGCCGGACGTCACCGACGCCGAGCATGGCCGGGACCGAGTGGCCGTAGATGTCGGCGTCGACGATGCCGACCTTCATCCCCTGCTGCGCCATCGCGACCGCGAGGTTCACCGTCACCGACGACTTGCCGACGCCGCCCTTGCCGCTGGCGATCGCGAACACCTTGGTCAGCGAGTCGGGGCGGGAGAAAAGGATCTCGCGCTGCGTCTGACCACCGCGCAGCACCTCCTGCAGACCGGCCCGCTGCTCGGCCGTCATCACGCCGAGGGTCAGGTCCACCGAGGTCACGCCGGGGACCTTCTCGACGGCGGCGGTGACGTCGCGGGTGATGGTGTCCTTGAGCGGGCATCCCGACACCGTGAGCAGCACCGTGACCGCGACCTTGCCGGCGTCGTCGATCTCGACGGAGTCGACCATGTTCAGCTCGGTGATCGGCCGCCGGATCTCGGGGTCGTTCACGGTGGCCAGTGCGGCCTGGATCTGTTCGAGGACAGGGGAAGTCATGCCTGAAGGGTACGTCCCGCACCCACGCCGCGTTATCGCCGGTCGAGATGGTCTTCGTCACCCGCGGCGGGCTCCGCGGCGTCTGCGCCGGACCGCTCGTCGAGCTCCTGGAGCAGGGTGCGCAGCTCGGAGCGGACGTAGTCGCGGGTGGCCACCTCGCCGAGAGCCATCCGCAGCGAGGCCATCTCACGGGCCAGGAACTCCATGTCGGCGTGCGCGCGGGTGTTCGCCTGGCGATCCTGCTCGCTGATCACCCGGTCGCGGTCCTCCTGCCGGTTCTGCGCGAGCAGGATCAGCGGTGCGGCGTACGACGCCTGCAGGCTCAGCATCAGGGTCAGGAAGATGAACGGGTACGCGTCCCAGTGCAGGTCGTCGGGCGCCAGCCAGTTCCACGCGAGCCAGATCACCACGAACAGCGTCATGTAGATCAGGAACCGGGCGGTGCCCATGAACCGCGCGAACTGCTCGGCGAAGCTGCCGAACGCGTCGGAGTCGTAGGTCGGCCGGCGCATCAGCCTCCGCCGGGTCTCCCGGGGCACGTCCAGGCGTGCGGCGGCCGGCCTATCCATGGAGCGCACCCCCGCTGCGGCTCGGCCGGTCCCGCCAGTTCTCCGGCAGCAGGTGGTCCAGCAGGTCGTCGACGGTGATCGCACCGAGCAGCCGGCCGGCCTCGTCGACCACGGGGGCGGCGACGAGGTTGTACGTGGCCAGGTGCCGCGCCACGTCCTCCAGCGTCGCGGTGGGCGGCAGCGCCTCCAGGTCGGTGTCGAGCACGTGGCCGACCAGCGTGGAGGGTGGCTCTCGCAGCAGCCGTTGGATGTGCGCGACACCGAGCAGCCGTCCGGTCGGTGGTTCGTGCGGGGCGCGGCAGACGTAGACGAGGGCGGCCAGGGCGGGGCTGAGCTCGACGTTGCGGACGTGGGCGAGGGCGTCGGCCACGGTGGCGTCCGGCGGGAGGATCACCGGCTCGGTGGTCATCATGCCGCCGGCGGTGTGCTCCTCATAAGACATCAGCCGGCGGACGTCCTCGGCCTCCTCGGGCGCCATCAGCGCCAGCAGCGCCTCGGCGGTCTCCGGCGGCAGCCCGGCGATCAGGTCGGCGGCGTCGTCGGCCGACATCTCCTCCAGCACGTCGGCTGCGCGTTCGTTGTCGAGGTTGCCCAGGATCTCGACCTGGTCCTCCTCCGGCAGTTCCTCGAGGACGTCGGCCAGCCGCTCGTCGTCGAGTGCGGCCGCGATCTCGCTGCGCCGCTTGGCCGGCAGGTCATGGATCACGTTGGCCAGGTCCGCGGCCCGCATCTCCTCGAGCGCCGCCAGCAGATGGGTCGCGCCCTGGCTCTCCTCCGGCAGCGCGAGGCCGTCCACCTCGCGCCACTCCACGACATGGGTCTGCCCCTTGCGGCCGAACCGTTTGGAGCCCTCCTGCAGCGCCACCCGGGACAGCACCCAGTCGCGGTTGCGGGCCTGTTCCATCGCGACGTCGTAGACGGTGCCCTGGGTGCCGGACTCGCGGACGGTAACCAAGCGGTCGAGAATCTGGCCGAAGACCAGGGTCTCGGTGGAGCGCTGCTCGAACCGCCGCATGTTGACCAGGCCGGTGGTGATCACCTGGCCACTGTCGAGGTGGGTGACGCGCGTCATCGGCACGAAGATCGAGCGCCGGCCGAACACCTCCACCACCAGGCCGAGCACGCGCGGCTGCTGCACGTCGGTGCGCAGGGCCACCACCAGGTCACGGACCTTGCCGACCTGGTCGCCGACGGGGTCGAAGACCGG
This sequence comes from Nocardioidaceae bacterium, assembly GCA_035699065.1. GTDB lineage: Bacteria > Actinomycetota > Actinomycetes > Propionibacteriales > Nocardioidaceae > Nocardioides_C. The sequence continues at coordinate 29,830 of DASSBE010000167.1, read as the reverse complement.
CAGCCCCGCCAGGCGGGCGGCGAAGACGCGGTTCGGCGAAGTACTCACGGTTGAAGAGGTTATCGGTCGCGCGGTGGTCTGCGAGTATTGTCGCCATGCTGCTCGGGTTCGACATCGTCGACGTGTTCACCGACCGGCCGTTCGCCGGCAACCAGCTCGCCGTCGTGCGGGGTGCCGACGAGCTGAGCACCGACCAGTGCCTGGCGCTCGCCCGCGAGTTCGGCTACTCCGAGACCACCTTCCCGTCCTCGACGGTGATCGGCGGCGCGGAGTACTCCACCCGGATCTTCACCCCCGCCGGGGAGATTCCGTTCGCGGGGCACCCGACGCTCGGGACGGCCTGGGTGCTGCGGTCGCACGGGCTGCTGACCACTCCGCGGCTGATCCAGGTCTGTGGCGCCGGCCGGATCGGTGTCCGTTTCCTCGAGGACGCCGATGACCTCGTCGAGCTCTCCGCGGTCCCGCGTGACCTGTCCGGCCCGCTGGACGAGGACGTCGCGTCCGCGTTGCTGGACGACCTCGGGCTGTCCGTCTCCGACCTCGCCGGTCCGGTCCGGGTGGCCGGGTGCGGCCTCAGCTTCGTGCACGTCCCGGTGGTGCGGGGTGCGGTGGAACGAGCCCGCGTCTCGACGCGACCGCTGGCGGAGTACGCCGACCGGTTCGCTGCCGAGGGCGTCAACCTGGTCCACGTCCGCGGCGACGCGCCGCAGCTTCAGGTGCACGCCCGGGTGTTCGTGCCGGGACTCTCGGTGCCCGAGGACGCCGCGACGGGGTCCGCGGCGGCCGGTCTGGGCGTGGCGCTCGTCGCCACCGGGCAGCTGCCGGACGGCGGCACCTACGAGATCAGCCAGGGTGTGGAGATGGGCCGGCCGTCGGCGTTGCACGGCCGGGTCGACGTCGAGGACGGGGTCGCAGCACTGTGCCACGTCGGCGGGCGGGTGGAGCACATCGCCCGCGGTGAGATCGCGGTTCCTGCGCCCGCCGGTCCGCTCAGCTGAGCTTCGGGTGGTCCTTCGCGCGGCGGTGCAGCACCTTGGGCAGGACCCCGCGCGTGGTTGCCTCCGTCGCCTGGGGCACGGCGCGGTGTGCCTCGTCGCTGAGCGCACCGGGTGACTCCACGAGCCGGTCGGTCGGCACGATCCGGGACACCACGCTGTGCTCGGCCCACCCGGCCGCCGCGGTGGCCAGGTCGTCGAGGTTGAGCCGGCCGGCGACCAGCGCGGTGGTGACCGGGTCCCACAGCTCGTCGGCGGGACGTACGACGGACGCGTCCCCGACCCACGTCACGAGCCGACCGCCGTTCTCCTTGCTGCGCATCATCACCTCGACGCCGGTGACGTCCGCGATGCCGGGTAGGTGCTGCTCCTGCCCGCCGGAGACGAGGCAGAGCGCGCCGTCGAGCCAGACGTGCCAGGCCGCGTGCTCCGCGCCGTCGTACCGCAGCCAGCAGACCCCGGTCTTCTTGCCGAGCTCGGCGATCAACGCGGCGGTGAACGGGCTGCCCACGGGTTCGGTCACGAGACGAGCCTGCCACAGGTCACGGTGACACATGCCACGACGCCGCCACCTCCCGGCGGGCCCGAGGTCGGCGGTACGCTCCACGAAACCCCGCCGATCAGTGAGGTCTCACCACGATGCTGCGCGCACGCCGTTCCTGCCATGCCGTTCCCGGGTCCAACCCCCGCTTCCTGGAGAAGGCTCAGGGGCTCGCGTCCGACCAGGTCTTCCTCGACCTCGAGGACTCGGTGGCACCGATCGCGAAGCCGGAGGCCCGCAAGAACATCGTCGACGTGCTCAACACCGGCGACTGGGGCGACCGGGTCCGCACGGTCCGGGTCAACGACTGGACGACGCAGTGGACCTACAAGGACGTGATCGAGGTCGTCGAGGGCGCCGGCGCCAACCTGGACTGCATCATGCTGCCGAAGGTGCAGACCGCCGACCAGGTGAAGGCGCTCGACGTGCTGCTCACCCAGATCGAGACGACGATGGGCTACGCGGTCGGCCGGATCGGCATCGAGGCGCAGATCGAGAACGCACTGGGCCTGATCAACGTCGACGACATCGCGGCCGCGTCGCCGCGGGTGGAGACCATCATCTTCGGCCCCGCCGACTTCATGGCCTCGATCAACATGAAGAGCCTGGTGGTCGGTGAGCAACCTCCCGGCTACGACGTCGGGGACGCCTACCACTACATCCTGATGCGGATCCTGATGGCCGCGCGCGCCCACGACAAGCAGGCGATCGACGGCCCGTACCTGCAGATCAAGGACCTCGACGGCTTCAGGCGGGTCGCCGGCCGCTCGGCCGCCCTCGGCTTTGACGGGAAGTGGACGCTGCACCCGGACCAGATCGCGGCCGCCAACGAGGTGTACTCGCCGCTGCAGGCCGACTACGACCACGCCGAGAACATCCTCGACGCCTACGACTACTACACCTCCGAGGAGGGCGGTGCGACCGGCGCGGTGATGCTCGGGGACGAGATGATCGACGAGGCCTCCCGGAAGATGGCGCTGGTGATCTCGGCCAAGGGACGGGCGGCCGGCATGGAGCGCACCGACCGCTGGAAGCCCCAGGAGAGCTGAGACGTGGCTGCGCGGGTCGTCCTGCACGTCGGGGCGATGAAGTCGGGGACCAGCTACATCCAGAACCGGCTCTTCGCGAACCAGGAGGTGCTGCGCGACCAGGGCGTCCTGGTCCCCGGCCGCAGCTGGCGCGACCAGGTCCTGGCCGTCACCGACGTCCTCGAGCACAAGCGGGTCGGCCCGGTGAGCGCAGAGGGCAAGTGGCAGTGGCTCCTCGACGAGGCCGCGGCCTGGCCGGGCACGGTCGTGGTGTCCATGGAGTACCTCGGCCCGATCGGGCAGGAGAAGATCCGCAAGGTCGTCGACAGCTTCCCCGATGTGGACCTGCATGTGGTGATGACCGTGCGCGACCTCAACCGCAACATCCCCGCGATGTGGCAGGAGACCGTGCAGAACTTCCGGGTGTGGACGTGGAAGGAGCACCTGGACGGGGTCCGCGGATGGCCGGAGGAGCACAACCCGCCGGGCGACAACTTCTGGCGCCAGCAGGACACACCCGCGATGGCGGGTCGATGGGCCGAGGCGGTCGGGCCGCAGAGCCTCACCCTGGTGACGGTGCCGCACCCGGGGGCCGACTCGGACGTGCTGTGGCACCGGTTCTGCTCCGTCGCCGGCATCGACGGCGACGCGTGTGCGCCGATCCCGCGCACCAACGAGGCCCTCGGAGCGGCGTCCACGCTGGTGATGCGCCGGCTCAACGAGCTGTTGCGCGAGTCCGGCCTGGCGTGGAAGGACTACAGCGTGCTGGTGAAGTTCGGCCTCGCCAAGGCAGGTCTGGCGCTGCACAAGGGCGAGGAGCCCGCGCTGGGCTTCCCGGTGCCGCGCTGGGTCAAGCGGCGCTCCAAGGAGATGATCGAGCGGTTCGAGGCGCTCGGTGTCCGGGTCGAGGGAGACCTGGCGGAGCTCAAGCCGGTGCCGGTCGCGGGCACGGACCCGTCGTCGGTGTCCGAGCGTGAACAGCTCGAGGCGGCTCTCGTCGGCCTGCGCGAGATCGTCCGCCTCTGGGTCGCCGACCGCGAGCGACGGCCCGAGTGAGCCTGCTCATAGCGCAGACCCGGCGGCGTCCGCGATACTCGATCGCCACCTGACCGTCACCGTCCCGGAAGGACACACATGGGTCGCCTCTGCGAGACCGAAGGCCTCACCGACATCCAGGAAGAGATCCTGAAGACGGTCCGCGTCTTCGTGGAGGAGAAGATCCTTCCGGTGGCCACCGAGCTCGAGCACAAGGACGAGTACCCGGCCGAGATCGTGGAGGGGATGAAGGACCTCGGCCTGTTCGGGCTGACGATCCCCGAGGAGTACGGCGGACTGGGCGAGTCGCTCCTGACCTACGCCCTGGTCGTGGAGGAGATCGCGCGAGGCTGGATGAGTGTCTCCGGCATCGTGAACACGCACTTCATCGTCGCCTACATGCTGATGCAGCACGGAACCGAGGAGCAGAAGCAGTACTACCTCCCGAAGATGGCCACCGGCGAGATCCGCGGGGCCTTCTCGATGTCCGAGCCGGGCTGCGGCTCCGACGTGTCGGCGATCAAGACCAAGGCCGTCCGGGACGGCGACTCGTACAAGATCGACGGCCAGAAGATGTGGCTGACCAACGGAGGCTCGTCCACCCTGGTCGCCGTACTGGTGAAGACCGACACCGGCGCCGACAGTGTCTACAAGAACATGACCACGTTCCTGGTCGAGAAGCCGGCCGGGTTCGGTGAGGTCAAGCCGGGGCTGAGCGTACCCGGCAAGATCGAGAAGATGGGTTACAAGGGCGTCGACACCACCGAGCTCGTGTTCGACAGCTTCGAGATCGGCGCCGACCAGGTCCTCGGCGGCGAGCCCGGCAAGGGCTTCTACCAGATGATGGACGGGGTCGAGGTCGGCCGGGTGAACGTGGCCGCCCGTGGGTGCGGCGTGGCGTGGCGGGCGTTCGAGCTCGGCGTGGCCTACGCCCAGCAGCGGGAGACGTTCGGGAAGAAGATCGCCGACCATCAGGCGGTGCTGTTCCGGATCGCGGAGATGGGGACCAAGGTCGAGGCCGCGCACCAGATGATGGTCAAGGCCGCCCGGAAGAAGGACTCCGGGCAGCGCAACGACCTCGAGGCAGGGATGGCCAAGTACCTGGCCAGCGAGTACTGCTCGCAGGTGGTGGAGGACTCCTTCCGGATCCACGGCGGCTACGGGTTCTCCAAGGAGTACGAGATCGAGCGGCTCTATCGCGAGGCACCGATGCTGCTGATCGGCGAGGGCACCGCGGACATCCAGCGGATGATCATCGGCCGCCGGCTGCTCGAGGACTACAAGCTGCGCTGACGCCCGATGAAGCCGAGCAGCCGGGTCTGCACGTCGGCGTCCTGCGGAACCTCGACCCGGGGGCCGTACTGGCCGCTCGCTCGCAGCATGTCGTCGAGCGGCAGCATGCCCTCGAGCATCTCCGCGCACTTGACCGGGTCGAGGGTCTCGTCCTGGCCGGTCGCCCGGGCCAGGTCCCAGGTGTGCAGGAACACGTCGGCGGTGTAGAAGCGGTCGATCGCCAGGTCCAGCGGGACCTCGCCCACGTGCTCGTTGGTCAGCATCCTGCCCGGTGTCGCCGGGTCGTCGAGGACGGCCTGGACCCCGTCGCTGTGGACGGTCCACGCGCGCACCGGGTCCTGGTCGACCGAAGGGCCCGCCGGCAGCGTGATGCCGGTGCCGCCCTCGAGGAACGCCGGGAACCACTCGACGAGGTGGCGTACGACGTCGCGGGCGACCCAGCCCTTCGGTGGTGCGGGCCGGTCCCACGCCTCCGGGGCGGTGTCCAGCACGCGCGCGGTGAAGACGCCCGCGACCCGGCGGTGCTCGTCGGCGGGGCTACTCATCGCTGCTCCGCGAGGAGCTCGTCGAGCTTCTCGTAGCCCTCGCGCACCCCGACGTCCATGCCGCTGGACAAGATGGCGTCGCGCGCCTCGAACGTGTCGCACAGCGACTGGGTCCGCACCCGGGTGCGGCCGTCACCGAGGGCCTCGAACCACACGGTCTCCAGCGCGACCCCGTCCGGCTCCCCGTCGAAGGTGAAGGTCTGGACGATCCGGTCCGGGCGCACCTCGTGGAAGGAGCCGTAGAAGCCGGCAATCTCCTCGCCGTCACGGAGGCCGGCGTAACGCCAGCTGCCGCCGGTCCGGCAGTCCCACGCGTCGATGCGCATGCTGATCGAGCGGGGCCCCATCCACCGGGCCACCAGCTCGGGATCGGTCCAGGCGCGGTGCACCCGGTCGGGCGGTGCGTCGAACTCGCGGAGGATCGTGATGGTCGGCACCGTCGGGTCCGCGCCGATCTCGGTCTCGTGCTTGGTTCCGGTGGTCATGATGCTGCTCCTCTTCGGTTCTCCTGCGGGCTTTGCTGCTCGTCCATGTCAACGAGCAGGGCGTCGAGGCGGCGGAACCGGTCTTCCGCCTCGCGCCGGTAGCGCTCGATCCACTTGGTCATCAGGTCGAAGACCTCCGCCTCGAGGTGGCAGGGCCGGCGTTGTGCGTCGCGGCTGCGACTGACCAGCCCGGCGTCCTCGAGGACCTTCAGGTGCTTGGACACGGCCTGCACCGTGACGTCGTAGGGCTCGGCCAGGTCGTTGACCGTGGCGTCGCCGGCGGCCAGTCGCGCCACGATGTCGCGGCGGGTGGGGTCGGCCAGGGCCGAGAACATCCGGGACAGCTGGTCGTCGGCCACTGGTCCACCTCTGGTAGTTCAACTGATTGGTTGAATAAACGTACGAGGGCCCGACCCCGTTGTCAACCAGTTGGTTCAATACATATTTGCCCGTTGTCGGCGTGGTGGGGGATCATGGCCCGGTGTCCGAGACCCAGCGCGTCCTGTTCCTTCACCTCGGGACCCGGAAGTCCGGAACGTCGTTCCTGCAGGAGGCGTTGCTGGCCTCCGCCGACGCGTTGCGTGCGCAGGGCCTCGGCATCCCGCTGGGTAGCCGCTTCGAGCACTTCACCCAGGTGTTCAAGCCGCTCTCGTCCGTCCCGGACGCCGGCCCGGTGCCGGCACCGGCCCGGAAGGCGATGGCCCGGCTCGCGGACCGGCTCCGCGAGAGTTCGGAGCCGCGGCTGCTGCTGACCCTCGAGGACCTCGCACAGCTCACACCGCGGCAGGTCGCGGTGCTGCTCGAGGCGCTGACCGACTTCGACGTCCACGTGGTGATCACCGCCCGCCACTGGGCCAAGCAGATCCCGTCCGAGTGGCAGCAGTGCGTCAAGGAACGACTGAAGGTCGGCTACCCCGACTACGCCCGGTCGATCCGGGAACGTGACGGGTCCCTGGACTCCGAGGTCTTCCTGGCCCGCCAGCACGTGCCCGAGATCGCCGCCCGCTGGGGCAGCTCGCTGCCGCCGGGGCAGGTGCACGTGCTCCCCGTCCCGTCGTACTCCGCCGACCCCGGGCGGCTCCCGGAGCTGTTCTGCGGGATCCTCGGCGTCGACCCCGCATCCCTGACGGCGCCGGGCGGGCTGCGGAACCGCTCCCTGGGCTACGAGCAGGCCGAGACCCTGCGGCGGGTGAACGTCGCACTGGGGGACCGGCTCGCCGACTTCCGCAAGGAGTACCGCTACGCCGTCCGCAAGTTCATCGCCAGAGGCAGCCTGCTGCGGCAGAAGGGCTCGTCGCTGGTGCTTCCCACCGAGCTCGTGCCCTGGTGCCACGAGGAGTCGGCCGCGCAGGCCAAGGAGCTGCTCGACCGCGGCTACGACATCGTCGGCGACATCGACGACCTGGTCTCCGAGGACCGGGTCCCGCACCAGGAGTTCCGTGAGGTCACCGACGCCGAGCTTGCCCAGGTCGCCGTGACGGCGCTCGCGGACCTCGCCGTGCTGCGTCACCGCGAGATCCGTGCCGCGGAGAAGGCCGCGGCCACCGTGCCGCCGGTGGCTCCGCCGGCCCCGGCGCCGTCCTTGCTGCGGCGTGCCGTGCGTCGGCTCAGGTCCTGAGTTGGCCGAACGTGTAGTGCTGCACCTCGGTGCGCCGAAGTCCGGAACGACGTACCTCCAGTCGGTCATCTGGAACAGCAGGCAACGCTTGTACGACGCGGGTGTCCTGGTCCCCGGGACGCGTCGCTTCGACCACACCCGGGCCGCCAGCGCCGTGTGCTCGCCGCGTCCCGAGCACGTCCGCCCACGCAGCCGCTACGCGGTCTGGGACAGGTTCGTGCGCAGCGCCGCCGAGTGGCCGGGCACGGTACTGGTCAGTGACGAGTGGTTCGTCGCCGCGACGGCGGAGCAGGCGGCAAGGGCGCTGGACGACCTGGCCGGCGCGGAGGTGCACCTGGTCGTCACCGCGCGCGACTTCGTCCGCCAGGTCCCGGCCGCGTGGCAGGAGGAGCTCAAGCTCGGCAACGCGTCCTCGATGACGCAGTTCGTCGTCGGCCTCGACGACAGCGCCCGCAAGTGGAGCTGGGCGACCCTGGACGCCGCCGAGGTGCTCACCCGCTGGGCAGGGTCGCTGCCCGCTGACCGGGTCCACGTCGTGGTGGTCCCGCCAGCGGGTGCGCCACGAGACCTGCTGTGGCACCGGTTCGCCACCGCCTGCCGGATCGACCCCGCTCTGGGCTCTGCCGACGTGGTGCAGGCGAACGAGTCGCTCGGCGTCGAGGCGGCACGGTTGCTGCAGGAGCTGGGGCCGTCCCTGCGGGACGCCGTCGAGGCCGACCACGCACACTGGGCCGGCCAGTACCGCTGGCTGCGTCGCTACCTGGGCCATGACCTGCTGGTCCCGCTGGGCGGCGACAAGATCGGGCTGGACCGGGAAACCATCGACCTTGTCCGTCACCGCACCCGCGCCTCGACGAAGGCCATCTCGGCAGCCGGCTGGGATGTGGTCGGCGACCTGGACGAGCTGGCGCAGGCAACCTTCTCGGAGTCGTTGCGTCATCCGGACTCCGTCACCGCCGAGGAGATGCTCGAGGTCGCCGAGGAGCTGATCCCGAAGCTGCTCGGGCGGGTGCGCACGCAGACGCTGCGCGCGGAGGCACTGCAAGCCGCTCTGGCCGACGCGCAACGGCCGGCGCCACGTCTCGCGGCGGTGCACCGGGTGCTCCGGCGGCTGCGCCGCGTCCTTCCGCGCAACGGTTAGGATGCGGCGGTGCCCACCTCGAACATCGTGCCTGCGCTGGCAGGTGTCGCGGCGCGGGTCGCGGGTCGCGGGCGCCGACCTGCCACCGACAGGGTCTACTTCCTGGTCGTCACGATCGACGGGGTCTCCGGTGTTCCCCGCACGGTTCTGACCCTGGCCTCCGCGCTGGCCGACCGTCACGACGTCGAGATCATCAGTGTCTACCGACGTCACGACAAGCCGAACTTCGACGTGGACCCGCGGGTGCGGATCAGCTATCTCTACGACCAGCGCAGGCGAGGCCGACGGCGCAAGCAGGGCTGGGCGCGCGCCCGCGCAGCGCCGCGACGGTCCCGGCTCAAGGCACGCCTGGACCGGTCGCCGTCCCGCTTCTTCCCGAAGGAGAAGGAGCTGTCCCGGCTCACCGACCTGCTGCTGGCCCGCCGGCTCCTCACGCTGCAGCCGGGCGTGCTGATCTCCGTGCGTCCGGCACTGCACGCGATCGCGGCCGCAGTGGCGCCGCCGCATCTGGTCACCGTGGCCCAGGACCACCTCAACTTCCCGACCCGGATGTCCGGCCCGGCGGTCCGGGGGCTGATGGAGCGGGTGACCCGCCGCCTGGACTGCCTCTCGGCGCTCACCGCGGCCGACGCGGTCGACTACCGGGCCGCGTTCCCGGACGCGCGGGCGCTGATCACCTCGATCCCGAACGCGGCGTCGTGGTCGCCCGTCGAGGAACCGCCGCCGCTCGACGCCAAGATCGTCGTCTCCGGTGGCCGGCTGGAGCGCCGCAAGGGTTTCCACCGGCTGATCCATGCCTACGCCCCGGTGGCGCACAAGCACCCGGACTGGCAGCTGCACATCTACGGGAAGGGTCGTGAGGAGGCCCGGCTGCGCAAGCTGATCCGCAAGTTGGGGGTCGAGGAGCAGGTGGTCCTGAAGGGCTTCACCGCCGACTTCGGCGCGGCGCTCTCCGGATCGTCGGTCTACGCGATGGCCTCGGTCTACGAGGGCTTCCCGATGGTCCTGCTGGAGGCGATGAGCCGCGGGCTCCCGCTGGTCAGCTACGACTGCCCGCGCGGACCGGGGGAGATCATCGACGACGGCCGCAACGGCAGGCTCGTCGCCGACGGCGACAAGGACATGTTGACCGCGGCGTTGCTGCAGGTGATCGAGGACGACGAGGCGCGCCGGCGGATGGGCGCGCAGGCGCTGGCCGACGTGGCCGGCTATGGCGTCCAGGCCATCGCCGGACGGTGGGAGGCGCTGTTCGACGAGCTCCTCGCGCGGCGCGCCGCACGCCGCTGAACGGGACCGGTCAAGGTTAAACTCCCGTGACCCCACCGGAGGAGAACCGCGTGACCGACAGCACTCGCACCCACCACGACTACTGGGACTCGTTCTACGCCAGCCGGGAGAGCAGCTCGGTCCCCGAGGAGCCCTCGGACTTCGCGCGCTGGGTCGCGGGCAGGCTCCGCACCGGTCAACCGGTGGTCGAGTTCGGGTTCGGGACCGGGCGGGACTCGCTCTGGTTCGCCCGGCAGGGGCACACGGTCACCGGCTACGACTTCGCGGAGAGCGCGGTGCGCAAGGCGCAGGGCCGGGCCGACGCCGAGGAGATCGCGGCGTCCTTCACCGAGCTGGACCTCTACGACACCGCGGTGGTCCAGGTGGTCGCCAAGGACGTGGCCGAGACGTCGCCCGAACCGGCCCTCTACGGCCGTTTCCTGATCCACTCCCTGGAGGAGGCCGGACGGGCGAACCTGCTCGGCTTCGCCCGCACCGCGCTTGGCCACGGGGGTGACCTCTACCTCGAGTTCCGCACCGGCCAGGACCGGGGAAGCGCACACGTGTTCGGCGACGACCACTTCCGTGTCTACCTCGACCCGGACGTCGTCGAGCGTGAGATCGAGCAGAGCGGCGGCACCGTCACCCACCACGAGCAGGGACACGGCCTCGCCGTCTACAAGAGCGAGGACCCGCACGTGGCTCGGATCGTGGCCCGGTGGTCCGCGTGAGACTGCCCCGGCTCCACGGGCGTGCCGTCCCGGTCGACGACCCGGTGCCGCCACTGCGCCGGCGGCTCAACAGGCTGACCGAACAGGTCGACGTCCTGTCCGGCCGGGTCAAGGAGCTCGAGGCCGAGCTGCTCGACGCCCGCTCGCAGGGGCGACGCGTCGCCGAGGTCAGCGACCTCGTCACCGAGCTGCTCGTCCACGAGGCGTCGCGTCGTGACCCGGAGTTCCAGCGGATCCTCGACAAGTTCGCCGGTGAACGGCGCGGCTAGCGCGGACGAGTCCGGGATCAGCCTGCCGGCCCGTCCGGACCACGTCCTCGACGTCCACTTCGGTGACCGCCGGATCTTCTCGCTCTCACCGAAGGGCTTCCGCCGGTCGGACACCGGCGTCCACGCCGGGTGGCCGGCGTCGCTCGAGCGGTTCCTGCACGGGCACACCCGGCTCGTGGTCCGCGAGCACCTCTCCGGTGACGTGCTGCTCGACCAGCCGCTGCGGTTCGGCGACTCCACCGAGCCGGTGACGGTGGAGGACCGCCAGGGCCGGCCACTGGCGGTCGACAAGTTCGGCGCGCTGGCCAGGATGTTCAGCGAGACCGACCGGTCGAACGCGCAGTCACTGGCACGCCAGATCGAGCAGCTGACCGACGACGTGAACGCCTTCGGCGTCGCGGGGTTCGTGGCATTCGGCTCCTTGCTCGGCGCCGTCCGCAACGGGCGGCTGATCGGGCACGACATCGATGCCGACATGGCCTACCTCAGCAACCACAGCCACCCGGCCGACGTCGCGCTCGAGTCGTTCGCACTCGAACGTTTCCTCTCCGACCGGGGCTGGACGATCGAGCGGCTGCGCGTCGGGCTGTGCCGCGCACTGTTCGACGACGAGCACGGCGACCCGCAGCACATCGACATCTTCGTGGGTGTGCACGACGGGAATCGGCTGATGATCGACCGGTTCGTCTGGGCCGAGGTGCCGCGCGACGCGCTCGTCCCGCTGAGCACGGTCACGCTCGAAGGAGTCGAGATCGCCGCGCCGGGTCGCCCGGACGTCCTCCTGGAGGCGACGTACGGCCCGACCTACCAGGTCCCGGACCCGACCTTCTCCTACACGCACACCCGGGCCCACGACCGCACCGCGCTCGCGTGGCTGGGCAACTACCGGCTGGCGCGCAACCGCTGGCAGCGCCGACTCGGCAGCCCGTCGGCGGACGAGGTGAACCGCTCGCCGAGCGAGCTCGCCGTGCGGGTCGCGGACGGGACCGCCTCGACCGTCACCGTGCTCGACGTCGGCTGCGGGACCGGCGAGGACGCCCTGTGGCTCGCCGAGCGCGGTCACCACGTCGTGGGTCTCGACTACGTCGACGCGTCGCTGCGACGGTCGCAGGCGATAGCCGAGCGCCGGAAGCTGCCGGCCGAGTTCCACCGGGTGAGCCTCTACGACATGCGGCTGACCGTGGCCACCGGGATCCGGCTGCTGGGGCAGGCCGATGAGCGTGTCGTGATGTCGCGCCACCTGATCGACGTCCTGGAGATCGAGGGGCGTAGGAACTTCTGGATGCTGTCGCGGACCCTTCTGCTGAGCGGTGGACGGCTCTACCTGCGGTTCCGGACCGCGGGCCCGTCCGGCCCCAGGGCCGATCCACGGTTCCGGCCGCTCGATCCCGACATGATCGCGGCGGAGGCCCACGCGCGCGGCGCCGACGTGGTCGCCCGCGACGACCGCCCGACGGCGACGGAGATGGTCCTGAGCTGGGCATGAGCATGGTCGAACGGTTCCGCGAGCAGGCGGCCGCGTGCGAGGCCCTCGGATCGCCGATGTACGCCGCCCTGCTGCACCGCGTCGGCGACGACATCGAGGCCGGGGGCGTTTCCGCGGAGCTCCTCGCCGGCCACGAGCGTGATCCCGGACCGTCCGCGCTGGCGCTGCGGCTGCTCGGCAGCGTGCACCGGCTGGTGCTCGACGGCCGCGTGCCCGGGCTGGCGGCGTACTACCCGAGCGCTGGTGGCGTCTGGGACCCGGAGCCGGGCTGGACGGCGTTCGCGGCCGTGCTGGGCTCGTGTGCCGAGGAGGTGCGGGCCTGGCTGGACCGGCCGCCGCAGACCAACGAGGTCGGACGTGCGGCTGCTCTGGTCGGGGGCCTGCTCCGGATCGGCGAGCACCACCGGCTGCCCGTGCGGCTGCTCGAGATCGGCTCCAGCGGCGGGCTCAACCTCTGTGCGGACCGGTTCTGGTGCTCGGCCCCGGGCGGGCCCGCGCACGGCCCGCCGGACAGCCCGGTCCGGCTCGACGGCGCGTGGCGGGGGCGGCCGTTGCGGCCCTGGCCGGACCTGCGGATCGTCGAGCGGCTCGGCAGCGACGTGAGCCCCGTCGACGTCACCACCGCCGAGGGCCGGCTCACCTTGATGTCCTACGTCTGGCCGGACCAGACCGCTCGCTTCGACCGGCTTCGCGGCGCGCTGCGGGTTAGCGACGGGCTCCGCGTGGAGGTGCGCCGCCAGGACGCCGTGTCGTTCGTGCGCGGCATCGAGCCGGTCGAGGGTGTCACCACCGTGCTGTGGCACTCGGTGATGTGGCAGTACCTGTCCGCTGCGGACCAGGCGGCGACCTCCGCGGCCGTCGACGACCTCGGCGCCTCCGCCCGTGAGACGGCCCCGTTCGCCCACCTGTTTCTCGAGCCCGGTCGCCGTACGCCCGGATCCGACCACGAGTTCCTCGTGGTGCTGTGCCTGTGGCCGGGCGGCGAACGCCGCATCCTGGGCACCTCCGTCGGCCACGGCGTCCCCACCACCTGGGAGTAAAGCCCTCGACGTTTGCCCGGATGTTTGCCACAGTGGCCGGACCGACCAAGGCGATGGAGGTCCGATGTCAGCCGACGAGAATGCCGGTGCGGGGAACGACGATCTGAAGGCCAGGATGCGCGAGGCGCTCGAACGCAAGCAGGCCCACGACCACCCCGACGACTCGGCCGGTGCCCGCGGCAAGGCACGCGGCCCCGAGGTGAACGGCGGCGCCACGCCGAAGATGCACCGGCGCAAGGCCGGCGGCGGCGGCGCGTGAGATAGCCCACGCGGACGGTGTCTCCCGCGGACCCCGGTCTTTCGGCACGATGGAGGCTGGTCCGTCATCGAGCAACCGGCAAGGAGTCGTGGGATGCAGTTCGGTCGTAGCTACGAGGAGTTCGAGGTCGGTGCGACGTACAAGCACTGGCCCGGAAAGACGGTCACCGAGTACGACGACCACCTTTTCTGCCTGATCACGATGAACCACCACCCGCTGCACCTCGACGCCAACTACGCGGAGAACACCACCCAGTTCGGCAAGAACGTCGTGGTCGGCAACTACGTCTACTCGCTGGTGCTCGGGATGAGCGTGCCTGACGTCTCCGGCAAGGCCATCGCGAACCTCGAGGTCGAGTCGCTGCGCCACGTGGCGCCGACGTTCCACGGGGACACGATCTATGCCGAGACGACCGTGCTCGACAAGCGCGAGTCGAAGTCCAAGGACGACCGCGGCGTGGTGCATGTGGAGACCAAGGGCTACAACCAGGACGGCACGCTGGTGTGCGTGTTCAAGCGCAAGGTGATGGTGCCCAAGGAGAGCTACCTCGCCGCGCGCGGAGGGGAGCAGCCCGGTCGCCCGACGCTCGTGGAGCCGCCCGCGAAGGCCTGACCTCCCGAGGGCGAACGCGGGCAGCTGCACAAGTCGCACAGGTGTGCCGTTGACGTCGTCTCCGTCGGCAGTCCGGTGCACAGGTCGCACATGGTGTGCAGTTGGTGCAGTCGCCGGAGCGGGCGCACCCGGGTTGGTTTGGTGGAGCCCACGGTGGGAACGACGGGTAGGTGAGCACAGACCTCTCGGAGACCCAGGAGAAGACCTTCTTCGGTCAGCCCCGGGTGCTGGCGAACCTGTTCGGCGTCGAGATGTGGGAACGGTTCTCCTTCTACGGCATGCAGGGGATCCTGCTGATCTACCTGTACTACTCGGCGGCCGACGGCGGGCTCGGGATCGACGAGGGCGTCGCCTCCGGCATCGTCGGTGCCTACGGCGGCGCGGTCTACCTGTCCACGATCCTCGGCGCCTGGCTCGCGGACCGCCTGCTCGGCGCCGAACGCACCCTGTTCTACAGCGCGGTGGTGGTGATGTGCGGCCACGTCGCCCTGGCGCTGCTCCACGGCCTGGCAGGCGTCGGTGTGGGTCTGGTGCTGATCGCGTTCGGCAGCGGGGGCGTGAAGGCGAACGCCACCTCGCTGGTCGGCTCGCTCTACGACGAGCACGACGAACGTCGCGACGCCGGGTTCTCGCTGTTCTACATGGGGATCAACCTCGGTGCGCTCGTCGGCCCCCTGCTCACCGGTCTGCTGCAGAAGAACTGGGGCTTCCACTTCGGCTTCGGGCTCGCCGCGGTCGGGATGGCGGCCGGGCTCGTGCAGTACGCCGCCGGCCGCAGCAAGCTTCCGCCGGAGACCCATCACGTCCCGCACCCGCTCGCCCCGGGTCGTCGGCTGCGGTTCGTCGCCGCGGGGGTCGCGGCGCTCCTCGCCGTTCTCGTGCTGGTGCTCGTCGGCGCGATCACCGTCGACCGGCTCTCCGACATCGTGGTCTGGGTCAGCGGGATCGCGGCGGTCATCTACTTCGTGGTGATCATCTCCAGCAAGGAGATCACCACGGTCGAGCGCCGCCGTGTCTACGCGTTCATCCCGATGTTCATCGCGAGCGCGGTCTTCTGGTCGCTCTACCAGCAGCAGTTCACCGTGGTCACGATCTACTCCGACAAGAGGCTGGACCGCACGTTCTTCGGCTGGGAGATGCCGGTGCCGTGGGTCCAGTCGATCAACCCGATCTTCATCATCATCCTCGCCGGTGTCTTCGCGGCGGTGTGGACCAAGCTCGGCGACCGGCAGCCGTCGACGCCGATCAAGTTCGCGCTCGGCACGGTCAGCATCGGCGTCTCCTTCCTTCTGTTCATCCCGATGTCCGGCGGCGGCCCGAACAGTGCGCCGCTGCTGGGCCTCGCCGGCGTGCTCCTGTTCTTCACGATCTCCGAGCTGCTGCTCTCGCCGGTCGGTCTGTCGTTGTCGACCAAGCTGGCGCCGGCGAAGTTCCGGACCCAGATGGTGGCCCTGTTCTTCTTGTCCGTGGCCCTCGGCACCGCGATGTCCGGGCTGCTCAGCGGCTACTACGACCCGGCGGACGAGGTGCCCTACTTCCTGGTGCTCGGGGTGGCTGCGATCATCGTGGGGGTCGTGCTTGCAGCCTTCACCAAGCCCATCCGGGCGCTGATGAGCGGGGTGCACTGAGATGGAGGTCTGGCTGGTCCGGCACGGCGAGACGGAGTGGAGCCGGGACCACAAGCACACCTCGTTCACCGACCTGCCGCTGACCGAGAACGGTGTCGATGTCGCGAAGAAGCTCGAGCAGCGTCTCGAGGGCACCCACTTCGACCTGGTGCTCACCAGTCCTCGTGAGCGCGCCCGTCGTACCGCCGAGCTCGCCGGGTTCGGGGATGCCGAGGTGGACGCCGACCTCGTGGAGTGGGACTACGGCGACTACGAGGGCATCACCACCGACGAGATCCGCGAGACCGTTCCGGGCTGGACGGTCTGGACGCACGAGTCGCCCGGCGGCGAGAGCGCGGAGCAGGTCACGGCCCGGCTCGACCGTGCCGTCGCGCGGATCCGCGGGCACGAGGGCCGCGCGCTGGTGTTCGGTCACGGGCACGCACTGCGGGCGCTGACCGCGCGCTGGATCGAGCAGCCGGTGGACGAGGGACGGTTCTTCCGGCTGGACACCGCCACGATCTGCACCCTGGGCTACGAACGGGAGACGCCCGTCATCCTGCGCTGGAACTACTGAAGCCATGGCCGTCGACGTCCGCACCGAGACCGTGATCGCGCGACCCGTCGACGTGGTTGCCGCCTATGCGGGCGACCCGACCAACGCTCCACGCTGGTATGCGAACATCGAGTCCGTCGAGTGGCGCACAGACCCGCCGGTCGCGGTCGGGTCGCGGATGGATTTCGTGGCGCACTTCCTGGGTCGCAGGCTGGCCTACACCTACGAGGTGGTGGACCTGGTGCCCGGCGAGCGGCTCGTGATGCGCACCGCGCAGGGCCCGTTCCCGATGGAGACCAGCTATCTCTGGTCTGCCGAAGGAGCGGGGGCGACCAGGATGGCGCTGCGCAACCGGGGGGAACCCGCAGGCTTCTCCGCCTTCGCCGCGCCGGTGATGACCCGGGCGATGCGCCGCGCGAACACCAAGGACCTCGCGCGGCTCAAGGAGCTGTTCGAGTCGGCGGCGCCGGAGTGAGTGGCTCTTCGTGCGGCGGGAGCACGCCCCACTCCTCGAGCGCCTCGAGCAGGCCGGGGGAGCAGGTCAGCCTCCGTGCCTGCGCCGCGGTGAACCAGCCGGCGTCCTCGGCATCGTCGGCGGCACGCGCGACGGACGGATCGATGCCGTCCACCGGCGTGCAGAGGTAGTCGTGGATCACGTAGACCGCACCGCCGGGCGCGTCCCGCTCCACCGAGCCGGCCAGCTCGCCGACGACGACGTGCAGCCCGGTCTCCTCGAGCACCTCGCGGGTGGTCGCCTCGGCGTCGGTCTCACCTGCCTCCACCCGGCCGCCCGGGACCGACCAGCAGCCCTTCGCGGGCTCGTGTCCACGCCGGACCAGCAGCAGCCGTCCGGCGGTGTCGGTGACGATGCCGCCGACACAGTCCACCCGACGCTGCTCCACGCCGCCCAGCCTAGTAGCGGGGACCTCAATGCTTGACGCCGGAGTTTCTGGGCACGAGCGTTTACTCATGACGCTCGCCGCCAGCTGCCCGCGCTGCTCGTCCCCGGTCTCCGGCGACGAGTCGGGCTGGCAGTGCCTGGACCACGGCAGGATCACGCCGCTGTGGCGACCGGCCGTGGCCAGCTATGAGGCGATGGCCGAGCACCTGCGCCGCTGCGGCAACATCCCGACGCTGCTGCCGTGGCCACTGAGTCCGGGCTGGTCGATCACCGACTTCGGCTGCGTGGGCGAGCCGGACAAGGAGTCCAGGGCCAGTCTCAGCTCATGCTCGGGCACCAGCGACCTGGACGGTGTCGTGGAGCTCACCGTCGTCGCCGAGGAGCCCGGCGTCGGCCTGGGTGCACGTTGCGCGGGCATCGAGCGCACCGACCCCGGTGCAGAGATCGGTGACGGCCCGGCTCACGTCAGGGTGCGCATCGGCGGGCACCCGATCTCGCTGTGGTCGGTCTCGACGTCCGAGAGCAACGCCGACTTCGACCGGTCGGTGTTCGCCGGCGAGGCGCACGGCCGGTGGCTGTGGCTGGTGCTGCGACCCGCCCCGGCCGCACTCCTGCTCAACGACGAGTGGATCCTGTGCGACATCCACGAGCTCGGCCCGGAGCTGATGGATCTTCCCTTCGGCGGAAACCCGCCGCCATGGTGAGCGATGACAGCCGGGTCACGTCCGTCGTACTCCCGCTTCCGATCCGCGAGCTGTGGCCCTACTTCCGTGAGCCCGAGCTGATCCGCGAGTGGCACGGATGGGAGTACGACGGACTCGGTGACGAGATCCAGGAGATCTACCTCGACACCGCGACCATCAGCGAGGACCACCGCACCCTGCACCTCGGCTCGCACCTGTTCAACTTCTTCGAGGACGACGGCGCCACCCGGCTCGACGTGCATCGCGCGCCACTGAGCGACGACAGCGCGTGGGCCCCGTTCGTCGCCGACATCGACGAGGGCTGGACGTCGTTCGTGCAGCAGCTCCGGTTCCTGGTCGAGCGCCATCGCGGCGAGCACCGGCACACGATCTTCTACGGCGGCGCCCCGAAGGACCCCGCCGTCTCACCGGTCCGGCAGCTCGGCCTCGGCCAGGTCCGGCTGCAGGACGTCGGCGCTCCCTATGTGGCGACGGTGGGGACGGGCGACGCGCTGACCGGCACGGTGTGGTTCACCGCGCCCCACCAGCTCGGCCTCACGGTGGACGCCTGGGGCGACGGCCTGCTGGTCGTCGGCGACGGGACCGCAGCCGGTCCGCCGTACGCCAAGGGCGAGGCGATCCTCACCACCTATGGGCTGGACGATCGGGCCCGTGCAGCGCTCGCGGAGCGATGGAGCTCCTGGTGGAGCGCGCACTACTAGGCTGCACGGTGTGCGCATCGACCTCCACACCCACACCAACCGCTCCGACGGGACCACCTCGCCCGCGGAGCTGGTCCGCCGCGCGCACGCGGCCGGCATCGACGTCCTCGGGCTGACCGACCACGACACCACCGAGAGCTGGGACGAGGCCGCCGACGTCGCCGAGCGCACCGGTGTCGCGCTGGTGCGCGGCATCGAGCTGAGCTGCAAGCTCGCCGGCTACGGCGTGCACCTCCTGGCCTACCTGCCCGACCCGGGCTACGAGCCCCTCGCCACCGAGCTGGAGCGGATCCTCGACGGTCGCAGCTCCCGGCTGCCGGCGACACTGGACCGGCTGCGCGAGATCGGGATCGACATCGACGCCGCGGACGTGCGCCGGCTGGCCGGGGACGCGGCGGCGATGGGCCGCCCGCACGTGGCCGACGCCCTGGTCGACAAGGGTGTGGTGCGCAACCGCGGCGAGGCGTTCGACCGGTACCTCGGTCCGCAGGGACCCGCCTACGTGCGACGGTACGCCGCCGACCTGGTGGAGATGATCGGCACGGTCGCCGGCGCCGGTGGGGTCACCGTGCTCGCGCACCCGTGGGCGTCGCGGCACAACCACGAGGCGCTCGACGCGGCCGGCCTGGCCGCGCTGCGCGAGATCGGGCTGGCCGGGATCGAGGTCGACCACCAGGACCATGGCGCTCCCACCCGCGAGGTGCTGCGCCGGATCGCGGCCGATCTCGACCTGGTGGTGACCGGCTCGAGCGACTACCACGGCGACGGCAAGGTCGACCACGAGCTCGGCTGCAACACCACACACCCCGACGAGTACGACCGCCTGCTGCAGCTCGCCGACAAGGCGTCCGCGACGTCAGGCCGGAGCACGCCGCGGGTAGTCCAGTGAGCGACCTGGTCAACCTGGTCCTGCTGACCGAGGTCTTCGTCACGCTGTTCGTGATCATGGACCCGGTCGGGACGATCCCGATCTTCTTGTCGCTGACCAGCGGCCGCTCCGCCTCGACCGCGAAGAAGGCGGCATGGCAGGCGGTGGCCGTGTCGTTCGCGGTGATCGTGGCGTTCGCGTTCTTCGGCCAGCAGATCCTGGCCTACCTGCACATCTCGTTGCCTGCCCTGCAGTGCGCCGGCGGCCTGCTGCTGCTCCTGGTCGCCCTCGAGCTGCTGACCGGCAAGGAGCAGGAGGCCACAGCCTCGGCCGGCACGAACGTCGCGCTCGTGCCGTTGGGCACCCCGCTGCTCGCCGGGCCCGGTGCGATCGTGGCCACGATGGTGTTCACCCGGCAGGTGGACAGCGTGCCGGGCTTCACCGCGGTCGCACTCGGCGTGGTGCTGGTGCACCTGGCGCTGTGGCTGGCCATGCGGTTCTCGCTGCCGATCCTGCGGCTGATCAAGGAGGGCGGCGTCCTGCTGGTCACCCGGATCGCCGGCCTGCTGCTGTCCGCGATCGCCGTCCAGCTGGTGGCCGACGCGGTCCGCGCGTTCATCGCCGGCGAGGGCTGAGCGGCCGAGCGCTACCGGCCCAGGCCCTGGAACCGCGCCTGGACCGACGACGGCGTGTACCGGGCCAGGGCGGCGAGCACCTTGTAGCGCCGGCTCGGCACCGAGATGGTCCGGCCCCGGTCCAGGTCGTCGAGTGCCTCCCGGACCAGTCGGTCGGCGTCGAGCCACATCCAGGCCGGCGCGGAGTCGCGGGAGACGTCCATCCGTGCGTGGAACTCGGTCCGGGTAAAGCCGGGGAGCAGCGCCATCGCGCGCACGCCCCGGTCGCGGTAGGTCAGGTCCAGCCACTCGGTGAACGAGGTGACGTAGGCCTTCGCGGCGCTGTACGTGCCGCGCGGCAGGTAGCCCGCGACGCTGGAGACGTTGATGATCGCACCGGAACCACGCGCCACCATCGGGCGTACGGCGGCGTGGGTCAGGCGCAGCACCGCGGTCACCAGCACGTCGAGCATCTCCTGCTCGTCGTCGATGTCGTTGTCCGTGAACGGTCGCCTGTGGCCGAAGCCGGCGTTGTTGACCAGCAGGTCGACCGGCCGGGCCGGGTCCCGAAGCCGCGCCTCCACCGACGCCAGCGCGGCACGGTCGGCGAGGTCAGCGGGGAGCACCTCGACGTCGACGCCGTGGACGCGGCGAAGCTCGGTGGCCAGGTCCTCGAGCCGCTGCCGGTGTCGCGCGACGAGCACCAGGTCGTAGCCGCGCCCGGCCAGGGCGGTCGCGAAGGAGTGACCGATCCCGGCCGTGGGACCGGTGACCAGTGCGGTACGCCGGGACATGGGGACCAGCATTCCCGGACAGGACGCACGCCCGCAACACGCCTCGGGCAGAATGGGCGCCGATGACCATCACACTTGCGATCGCGAACCAGAAGGGCGGGGTCGCCAAGACCACCACCGTCGCGTCCCTCGGCGCTGCGCTGGCCGAGCAGGGCAACAAGGTGCTGATCGTCGACCTCGACCCGCAGGCCTGTCTCACCTTCTCTCTGGGCATCGACCCCGAGGACCTCGAGCTGTCGGTGCACCACGTGCTCACCAAGGGCCTGGACCCGGCCGAGGTGATCATCGGGACCGAGGACGGCGTCGACCTGCTCCCGGCCACCATCGAGCTCGCCCGCGCGGAGGCGGACCTCTTGACGCGCACCGGTCGCGAGCATGTGGTCAAGGCGTCCCTGGAGGAGCTCGAGGGCTACGACTGGATTCTGCTCGACTGCCCGCCCTCGCTCGGTGTGCTCACCGTCGCCGCACTGACCGCGGCCGACGGCGTGCTGATCCCGTTGCAGTGCGAGACGCTGTCGCACCGCGGCGTGGGGCAGCTGCTGGACACCGTGCACGACGTGCGCCGGTTCACCAACAAGTCGCTCACGGTGTGGGGTGTCCTGCCCACGTTGTACGACGGACGCACCAACCACGCACGAGCCGTCCTGGAGACGATCTCCGAGACCTACCAGCTCGACGTGATCGAGCCGCCGATCCCGAAGTCGATCCGGTTCGCGGAGGCGCCGGCCGCCGGTCGCTCGATCCTGGCGACCAGCCGTCGGCACCGCGGGGCCGACGCGTACCGCGAAGTCGCGGCCAACCTCACGAGAAGAGCGGCCCGACCTGCCTAGGATGGGCCTATGGCACGGCAGCACCGGGGGCCCACGGCCCGACCGCACTACCCGCGGATCACCGCCGCGGGCTCTGCCGTGCTGATCACGATGGTGGCCGTCTTCGGCGCCCTCGGGGTGCTGCCCACGGGGAGCCCGGCCAGGGCCGAGGCCGGTCAACTGGTGCTCAGCGGCTCGGTCACGGCGTCCCTTCCGCGCCAGCCGGACCAGCGGCGATCCAGCGCCGTGCCGGACGCCGAGGACCCCAAAAGCGTCGAGGACCCCGAGGACATCGCGCTGCCGGAGGACTCGGGGGAGGGCCGGCGCGTCGTGTTCGACATGAGCGACCAGCGGGTGTGGCTGGTCACGGGCCAGGACGAGGTACGCCGGACCTACCTCGTCTCCGGAAGTCTCACCGACAACCTGGATGCCGGCGGCTACGAGGTGTACTCGAAGTCGCTCGACGCGATCGGGGTCGACGACTCCGGCACGATGAAGTACATGGTCCGCTTCGCCCACGGCGCGCACGCCGCGATCGGGTTCCACGACATTCCCGTCCAGGACGGCCGCAAGGTGCAGACCGCCGCGCAGCTCGGCACGCCGCAGTCACACGGCTGCATCCGCCAGCTGCGCCGGGACGCCAAGGTGCTGTGGAGGTTCGCCCCGATCGGCACGACGGTCGTCGTCCTCGCCTGAGACCCCGCCTGCCCCAGCTTCCCCTAGGTATCTAGGGAAACGCGCACTTCCCACGGTGCACACGCGATGGGAAGTGCAGGTCCATCGTGGGAAGTGCGGTGCGGGGCCCTACTCCGACACGGCGGTCGCGGACTGGCCGCTCCGGCTCCGGCTCCGGCTGCGCTTCCGCTTGGCAGGGGCGTCGCCCTCGCCGCGTGACTCCGAGCCCCCCGCCGTACTCCCGGCGCTCCCGGTGGTCGTGGTCGGCTCGCCGCCGCGGGTCCGGTTGCGGTTCCGGTTGCGGCTCCGGCCGGAACCTTCCTTGCGACCCTCGCGCGCCTTGGAGTCCTCACGCGGCTTGCGCTCCTGCGGCGTCTCGGGCACGATCCGGCCCTTGGTGCCCGGTGCGATGCCCTGGTCGTGGAGGAGGTTCTCCGAGGTGGAGTAGGTCTCCACGATCTCGTCGAAGGGCAGGTTCAGCGCCTTGTTGATGGTCTTCCAGCGCGTCACGTCCGCCCAGTCGACCAGGGTCACGGCGATGCCGGTGGCGCCGGCGCGACCGGTGCGGCCGATCCGGTGCAGGTAGGTCTTCTCGTCCTCGGGGCAGCTGTAGTTGATCACGTGCGTGACGTCGTGGACGTCGATGCCACGGGCGGCCACGTCGGTGGCGACGAGCACCTTGAGCTTGCCGTCGCGGAACTTCTTCAGCGCCTTCTCGCGGGCGACCTGCTGCATGTCGCCGTGCAGCGGGCTGCTCGGGAACCCGCGTTCGGCGAGGTCGTCGGCGACGCGCTGCGCCTGCCGCTTGGTGCGCGTGAACACGATCGTGATGCCCGAGTTCTCCGACTGCAGGATCCGGGCGATGATCTCGGGCTTGTCGAGGTCGTGCACCTGGTAGATGAACTGCGCCGTCGCCGGGACCGTCTGCTGGTCGCTGGTCGACTCCGCACGGATGTTCATCGGGTGCCGCATGTGGGTGCGCGCCAGGCTCACGATCGCCGAGGGCATCGTCGCCGAGAACAGCATCGTCTGCCGGGTCTCGGGCGTCTTCGCCAGCAGCTTCAGCACGTCGGGCAGGAAGCCGAGGTCGAGCATCTCGTCGGCCTCGTCGAGGACCAGCACCTTGACGTGCGAGAGGTCCAGCGACCTGCGGTTCGCGAGGTCGAGCAGGCGGCCCGGCGTACCGACGACGACGTCGACACCGGAGGCGAGGGCTTCGAGCTGGGGCTCGTAGCCGACTCCGCCGTAGACGGTCAGGACGCGGGAGCCGCGGTCGGCGGCGGCCAGCTTGAGGTCGTTGGCGACCTGGAGCGCGAGCTCACGGGTCGGCGCGACGACGAGGGCCTGCGGCTTGCCGGGAGCGACGAGCTCGGGGAAGTCCGGGTCGTGGGGGGCGACCGTGCGCTGCAGCACCGGGATACCGAATGCGAGCGTCTTGCCGGTGCCGGTCCGCGCCTGCCCGATGAGGTCGGTGCCCATGAGAGCGACCGACAGGGTCATCTCCTGGATCGGGAAGGGGGTGGTGATGCCGCCGCGCTCGAGCGCGTCGGCGATCTCGGGGAGCGCCCCGAGTTCTCTGAAGGTGGTCAGGATCTTGCCTGTTCTCTCTACGTAATGTCAGACCCAGTCTATCGGTAGGGTGCCCATATGACCGACTTGCCGCTCGAGCCCGGTGCCGCGCCCGTGACAGGTGAGGTTCCTGTGGCCTTCCAGGACCCGGTCTACCGCGCCGCCGTCGTCGACCTGCTCGGCGCCATCGCCTACGGCGAGATGGCTGCGTTCGAGCGGCTCGCCGAGGACGCGAAGATGGCCCCGGGGCTGGAGGACAAGACCGAGCTCGCCGGGATGGCCTCCACCGAGTTCGGCCACTTCTGCGCGCTCCGGGAGCGACTCCAGGAGCTCGGTGTGGACCCGTTCGCGGCGATGGACCCGTTCCGGTTGCCGTTCGACGCCTTCCACAGCCGCACCGCGCCGTCGGACTGGCTCGAGGGCCTGATCAAGGCGTACGTCGGCGAGGGTCTCTCGGCGGACTTCTACCGGGAGATCGCGGCCTTCGTCGACGCCGACACCCGGGCCCTGATCATCGACAGCCTCGAGGACGCAGGCCAGTCCGACTTCGTCGTCGACCGGGTCCGCCGCGCGATCGAGGCCGACCACCGGGTCGGCGGCCGCCTCGCGCTGTGGGGGCGCCGGCTGATGGGGGAGGCCCTGTCCCAGGCCCAGCGCGTGGCCGCGGAGCGTGATGCGCTCTCCGCGCTGCTGGCCGGGGGCGTGGACCGGCCCGGCATGGACCTCGCAGCCATCGGCCGGATGTTCACCCGGCTCACCGAGAACCACGCCAAACGGATGGAGCGGCTCGGTCTGGCGTCCTGACGGTCGCCTGGGATGCAGCCCGGACAGCACAGAGCCCCGGCCGAATCGGCCGGGGCTCCGTGCGTGTCGGGAATCGTCAGATGCGTGCCTTGTTGCGGCCGGTGAGCGTCGAGGCGATGATCACCAGCACCACCGCGGTCACCACGGTCACGATGCCCTGGACCCAGTCCAGGCCGTCGCTGCCGTTGCCACCGAACGCGCGGTAGATCAGGTCACCGATGATCATTCCGCCGATGCCGCACACGATCGTGAGCCACAGCGGGATGTTGTCCTTGTCCCCCGGAGCGAGGAACTTGCCGAGCAGCCCGACGATCGTTCCGACAATCAGGTAAAAGAGAATCGTCCAGAGCATGGGTTCACACCTCTTTCAGTTGCCGGGGCCACATCCGGCGACCCCGGTTCCACTGAATACCCGCTTTGCTGCCTCTCTACACACCCCGACGTCGGTCAGGAGCGGAAACCGACCTGCCCGGCGGCCGGCGAACCGACCTCGACGTAGGCCAGCTTGTCGGTGGGGACCATCACCTTGCGGCCCTTGGTGTCGGTCAGCACCAGCAGCGCCTCGTCACTGTTGAGGGCCTTGGACACCACCGCCTCGACGTCGTCGCCGGACTGCTCGGAGTCGATGACCAACTCGCGGCTCGCGTTCTGAACGCCGATCTTGACCTCCATCGGAGGACCTCCCTGGATGAGCCGGCCCGGACCGGGGCCCGGGCGTTCGTGGACTGTGCTGGGGCGTGGACGCCTGTGCTGACCCTAGCGCCGCCTGACAACTAGGCGGGGTCATCGGTCCGGGGGAAGCCCCGGATGCCGCGCCAGGCCAGGCTGGAGATCAGCGTGGCGGCATCATCCTGACCGATCCCGCGCTCGCCGTCGAGCCAGTAACGCGCGCTGACCTGGGCCATCCCGACGAGGGAGACCGCAAGCAGCCGGGACTGCTCGTCGGGCAGACCGGTGTCCTCGTGGATCACCGTCGCGATGTGCGAGGCGCACTCGGCGGTGACCCGGTCGACGCGCTCACGCACCGCGGGCTCGTTGGTGAGGTCGGACTCGAAGACCAGCCGGAACGCCCCGTGCGCGTTGGCGACGTAGTCGTAGAAGACCTGCATCGTCGCCGCGACCCGCTCCTTGTTGTCGTCGGTGGACTCCAGCGCCGCCCGGGTGGCATCGATGATCGTGTCGCAGGACTGGTCGAGCAGCGCGAGGTACAGGTCCAGCTTGCCGGGGAAGTGCTGGTACAGCACCGGCTTCGACACGCCCGCGCGGTCGGCGATGTCGTCCATCGCCGCGGCGTGGTAGCCCTGGGCGACGAACACGCCGAGCGCGGACTCGAGCAGCTGCGCCCGCCGCGCGGTGCGCGGCATCCGCCCGCCTCGTGGCTTTCGATCGTCCATCGTGGTCACTGCTGCTGCCTTCCCGAAGCGTTCCTGGTGCCGCGGAGAACACTACTCCGCGGTAGCCACGGGTCCGTTCCAGATTCCGGAACGGGTACGGCGGGCGCCGGTGCCTCGGGGAACATGTGGACACGGTCCGCTGTTGAACCAGACATACGCGGACGGTTTCGAGCTTCCTAGGAGAATTCGTGTCCCTTCCCCCACTGGTCGAGCCCGCGGCGGAGCTGACCACCGACGAGGTGCGCCGTTACAGCCGGCACCTGATCATCCCCGACGTCGGGATGACCGGGCAGAAGCGGCTGAAGAACGCGAAGGTCCTCGTGATCGGTGCGGGTGGTCTGGGCAGCCCGGCCCTGCTCTACCTGGCGGCGGCCGGCGTCGGCACCCTCGGCATCGCCGAGTTCGACGAGGTCGACGAGTCCAACCTGCAGCGCCAGGTGATCCACGGCCAGAGCGACATCGGCAAGCCCAAGGCGCTCTCCGCCAAGGAGTCGATCCTCGAGGTCAACCCGCTGGTCGAGGTGGTGCTGCACAACGAGCGCCTCGAGAACGACAACGTGCTGGGCATCTTCGAGCAGTACGACCTCATCATCGACGGCACCGACAACTTCGCCACTCGCTACATGGTCAACGACGCCGCCGTGCTGCTCGGCAAGCCCTACGTCTGGGGCTCCATCTACCGGTTCGACGGCCAGGCGTCCGTGTTCTGGCCGGCCGCGCCCGGAGGCGAGGCTCCCTGCTACCGCTGCCTCTACCCCGAGCCGCCGCCGCCGGGCATGGTCCCCTCCTGCGCCGAGGGCGGCGTCCTGGGCGTGCTGTGCGCGTCGATCGGCGCGATCCAGGTCAACGAGGCCATCAAGCTCCTCACCGGGATCGGCGAGCCGCTGCTCGGCAAGCTGATGATCTACGACGCGCTGGAGATGGAGTACCGCAAGCTCGGCGTCCGCAAGGACCCGAACTGCGCGATCTGCGGGGAGAACCCGACGGTCACCGAGCTGATCGACTACGAGACGTTCTGCGGCGCGATCAGCGAGGAGGCAGCCGACGCGGCCGCCGACGCGACCATCTCCGTGACCCAGCTCGAGCGGATGCTCAAGGAGCGGGCGAGCGGCGAGCGCGACTTCGTGCTGGTCGACGTCCGCGAGCCGAACGAGTACGAGATCAACAAGATCCCCGGCTCCGTGCTGATCCCCAAGGGCGAGTTCCTCAACGGACATGCGCTCGAGCAGCTCTCCCAGGACAAGCCCGTCGTGCTGCACTGCAAGTCCGGGGCCCGTTCCGCCGAGGCGCTCGCGGTGCTCAAGGGTGCCGGCTACCACGACGCCGTGCACGTCGGCGGTGGCGTGGTGGCCTGGGTGAACCAGGTCGACCCGTCGCAGCCGTCGTACTGACGCTGACGCACGCGGGGGCGCGCTGACGCACGTTCGGGCGTGACCTTTCCGGGCAACCTTCGTTGTGTCCTGTGACACAGCCGTTCTCGGAAGGATCCACCCATGCAGTCAACCCGGACCCGTGCGCTCGCGTCGATCGGCGCCAGCGCCGCCCTTGCCGTGGCCGGAGTCGCCGCCACCAGCAGTACGGCGAACGCCGACACCGCCTGGGCGCCCGCCGACAGCGCCGCCATCCACCCCGGCGTGATGATGTACACCGAAGGCGCCCAGTGCACCGCGAACTTCGTCTTCGACGACGGCGCGGGCAACACCTACGTCGGCTACGCCGCGCACTGTGCCGGCACCGGTGCCGCGACGGACACCAACGGCTGTGACGCCGCGTCGCTGCCGTTGGGCACCAAGGTCGACTTCGTGGAGGGCGGGAGCCTGCTCTCCGAGGGCACCCGGGTAGGTGGCGGGACCCTGGCCTACAGCTCCTGGCTGACCATGCAGAAGACCGGCGAGACCGACGCGAACACCTGCGCCTACAACGACCTCGCGCTGGTCAAGGTCGACCCCGCCGACGCGTCGAAGGTGAACCCGTCGATCCCGTTCTGGGGCGGCCCGGTCGCGATCGACACCGACGGCACGGCCGCGGGCGACACCGTCTACTCCTACGGCAACTCCAGCCTCCGCGCCGGGATCGAGCAGCTCTCCCCGAAGCAGGGGATCAGCGTGGGTGACGCCGAGGCCGACGGCGGCTGGTCGCACCCGGTCTACACGGTGACCCCCGGCGTCCCGGGTGACTCGGGCAGTGCGTTCCTCGACGCCGAGGGCAACGCGCTCGGTGTCCTGTCCACCCTTGCCCTGGCGCCGCTCGCTGGCTCGAACGGGGTGGGCGACCTGAGCAAGGAGCTGGCCTACGCGCAGGGCACCTCAGGCATCGCGGGCCTGGACCTGGTGCCGGGCACGGAGCCCTTCGCGCCGGTCCTGTAGCTCGCCGCCCGCTCGCACTAGGCTGCGGGCGTGATGCGGGGACGAGGCGACGCGCTGTTCGCCGCCGCGACGGCCACCGGCCTGGTGATCCTGGTCCTGGCCGCCGCGGCGGGGCCGGTGCCGATCCTCAGCGCCTCCGGCCGGACGTTCGTGTTCACGCCGCCGCCACCGCCGCCGACGCCGAGCGACCCGAACCCGGGCACCACCAAGAACCTGCGGGAGGCGACCGAGGACGTCCGGCAGACCGTCGACCTCGCCTGGCTCGGTGAGCTGATCGCGTGGGCCATCGTCCTGGGGCTGCTGCTCGTCGTCGTCCTTGTGCTGCGGCGGCTGTGGCAGGACCGATGGCGCCGTCCCGCGAAGCCGGCGGACGTGGCGTTCGACGTACTCCCCGAGGATGCGGTCTTCGAGGCGCTGCGCGAGGACGTCGACTCCCAGCTCGCGGCGGTGGACGCGGGCGACCCGAGGAACGGCATCGTCGGCTGCTGGCTCCGCCTGGAGGAGGTGGTGGCTGCCGCCGGCCTGCCCCGCAGCCCGTGGGAGACCTCCGCGGAGTACACCCTTCGCATCCTGCACACCCTGGACGTCGATCCGCGCTCCATCGCGCAGCTCTCCCAGCTCTACCGCGAGGCACGGTTCTCCGAGCACGAGCTCGACGAGACCGCACGGGCCGCCGCCCGGGAAGCCCTGCGGCAGCTGCACAGCGACCTGAACGAGCCCGACCTGAAGCGGCCACCTCGCACGGAGGTCCGATGACCGGGGCGAGCAGAAGGTGGGTGTCGCGGCTGGCGGCAGCGTTCGGGCTCTGGCTCGTCGTCTGCGTGGTCGCCCAGCTGCTCGGCAACCAGCCCAGGCCCGGCCTCGTCGCCCTCGTGGTCGGGGCGGCAGCCGGCGTGCTGTGGCTCTACCTCGACACCTCCGCGGAGAGCGAGCCGCCGCGGTGGGAGCTGGTCAGCGACGAACCGATCCGGCCGCGGGGCTCGGACGCCAGGCTCTCGCTGCTCGAACGGGTGATCTCCCAGCACCTGGACTCCCGCGACGTCACCGACCAGCTGCACCGGTACCTGTCCGAGATCACCGAGCGCCGGCTGGTCACCAAGCACGGCCTCAGCCGGGTCGCCGAC
>DASSBE010000166.1:0-34519 GCA_035699065.1 Nocardioidaceae bacterium | reverse complement strand
GTTCGACGTCGGCGTCGCGGCAGTCCTATGTCACCGGCGGCGCGGTGCGGGCCGCGTGCCAGGAGGTGGCGTCCGTCGTACGCCATCTGGCTGCGGCGCGCCTGGGGCTGGACCCGGACGAGCTGGTGCTCGACGGCGGGAAGGTGGTCGCCGCCGGTGGGGCGCCCGTCGCGGACCTGGTGGACCTGCTCGGCGACGAGACGGTCGAGCGGACCGTCGAGTGGCGGCACCGGCCGACCACGACCCTCGACCCGGAGACCGGGCAGGGGGACGCGCACGTGCAGTTCGCGTTCGCCGCGCACCGGGCGGTGGTCGACGTCGACGTGGAGCTCGGGCTGGTCAAGGTGGTGGCGCTGGACTGCGCCCAGGACGTCGGGCACGCGATCAACCCGGACGCCGTGCTCGGGCAGATCCACGGCGGCAGCGCGCAGGGGCTCGGGCTCGCGGTGATGGAGGAGATCCAGGTCCGCGACGGGCTGGTGCGGAACCCGTCGTTCACCGACTACCTGATCCCGACGGTGCTCGACATGCCGCCGATGCGGGTCGACGTGCTCGAGCTCGCGGACCCGCACGCGCCGTACGGCCTGCGCGGGGTAGGTGAGCCGCCGACCATCTCCTCGACGCCGGCGGTCGTCGCGGCGATCCGGGCCGCGACCGGGCTCGCGCTGTCGCGGGTCCCCGTCCGCCCCGAGCACCTCGTTGAGACGCGCCCCGTTCGGCGTTGAGACGCGCCCCGTTCGGCGTTGAGACGCGTCCGGTTCGGGATAACAGTCGCTTCGTTCCGCCCTTCCCCGCGCCATCACCCCACCGGCACGAGGCGCGTAACCGAGGAGTACGGCGAGCGCCCCGCCGGCACACCCTCGAGTGACCGTTCAGGTACGGCGGACCACCAGCCGGTGCGCTCGTGCACCGGCAAAGCCCGACGCCCAGCGGTAGCCGTGGATCCAGCCACGGGGTGCGGGTACCCGTCCGCCTGCGGCCGACCCGGGTCTCCGCACAAGAGGCTGATTGTGACGGGGCGGCCGGGTCGGGCTGCCGAGACGCGGGACGTGGCGCGACGAAATGCATCATTTCCGGCCCCTCAGAGGTGTGTTTCGTCGCGCAGCGTCTCGCGGTGAGGCGATGGGCGTACGCCGCCGGGCGGCGCGCTGACCGCGCAGGGTCGCGATTGTGACGCGTGCGGCCAACACCGAACTAGGCGGGTCCTGAGGGGTCAGAGGGGGATGTTGCCGTGCAGGCCGCGCTGGACGATGCCGGCGTCGGCGATCGCGCGGGCCAGCGCGGTACGCGTCACGCCGGGCTCCACGACCTCGTCGACCACGCCGATCTCGACGGCCTTGTCGACGCCGCCGGCGATCCACTCGTGCTCGGCGGCGAGCTCGGCCTCCACCTGCGGGCGGATCTCGGGCGCGACCTCGAGCAGCTTGCGGCGGTGCAGGATCCGGATCGCGGCGACCGCCCCCATCACCGCGACCTCGGCCCCGGGCCACGCGAACACCTTGGTGGCTCCCAGGGAGCGTGAGTTCATCGCGATGTAGGCACCGCCGTACGTCTTCCTGGTGACCAGTGTGACCCGCGGAACGACGGCCTCGCCGAACGCGTGCAGCAGCTTCGCGCCGCGGCGGACCACGCCGTCCCACTCCTGGCCGACGCCGGGCAGGTAGCCGGGCACGTCGACGAGCACGACCAGCGGCACGCCGAACGCGTCGCACATCCGCACGAACCGGGACGCCTTCTCCGCGGACAGCGAGTCCAGGCAGCCGCCGAGCCGCAGCGGGTTGTTCGCGATCACGCCGACGGTGCGGCCGCCGAAGCGGCCGAGGGTGGTCACGATGTTCGGGGCCCAGCGCTGGTGCAGCTCCTGGGCGGTGCCCTCGTCGAGGATGGTCTCGACGAGCGGGTGCACGTCGTAGGCCCGCTTCTTCGACTCGGGCAGCATCTCGGCGAGGTCGATGTCCTTGACCGAGGCGACGTCGAGGGTGCCCTGCGCGCCGAGCAGGCCGGCCACGCCGCGGGCACGGTCGAGGGCCTCCTGCTCGCTGTCGGTGAGGATGTGCACCACACCGGAGCGGCGGCCGTGCGGCTCGGGACCGCCGAGGCGGAGCATGTCCACGTCCTCACCGGTGACCGAGCGGACCACGTCCGGGCCGGTGACGAAGATCCTGCCCTCGGGGCCGAGGATCACCACGTCGGTGAGCGCTGGGCCGTATGCCGCGCCACCGGCCGCGGGGCCGAGCACCACGGAGATCTGCGGGACCTTGCCCGAGGCCTGGGTCATCGCGTGGAAGATCTCACCGACCGCGTGCAGGGACAGCACCCCTTCGGCGAGCCGGGCGCCGCCGGAGTGCCAGAGGCCGACGATCGGTGCCAGGTCCGCGAGCGCCCGCTCGTAGGCGTGCACGACGACCTTGCAGCCGACCTCGCCCATCGCGCCGCCCATCACGGTGGCGTCGGAGCAGAACGCGACCACGTGCGTGCCGTCCACCTTGCCGACCGCGGCGAGCATGCCGCTGTCGTCGTCCTCGGTGATCAGCTCCAGCGTGCCGTCGTCGAAGAACGCGGCGAGCCGGAAGTTCGGGTTGCGCGGGTCCTGGTCCCGGGGAAGCTTCGCGGGCTTGGCCGGTGCGGCGGCGGGTGCTGTGCTCATGGGCGGGTCTCCTGCGTGGTCGGTGTGCCGGGCGGCCGCCGGCGTGGTGCGGCGGCGTGCCCGTCGTACGGCGTCAGACGCTGCGGAAGGCGATGGCGACGTTGTGGCCGCCGAAGCCGAAGGAGTTGTTCAGCGCGGCCAGCTCACCCTCGGGCAGGCTGCGCTTCTCCGAGGCGATGTCGAGGCCGGTGTCCTCGGGGTCGTCGAGGTTGATCGTCGGTGGCACCACCCGATGGTGCAACGAGAGGATCACCGCGAGCGACTCCAGGGCGCCGGCCGCCCCGAGCAGGTGCCCGGTCATCGACTTCGTGGAGGTGACGACCACGCCGTCGGCGGCGGCGCCGAGCGCGTTCCGGATGGCGCCGGCCTCGGCCAGGTCGCCCTGCGGGGTGGAGGTGGCGTGCGCGTTGATGTGGACCACGTCACCCGCGGCCATGTCGGCCTCACGCAGCGCGATCTTCATCGCCCGGGTGGCCCCTGCGCCGACCGGGTCGGGCTGCGCGATGTCGTGGGAGTCCGCGGTGATGCCGGCGCCGGCCGCCTCGGCGTACACCTTCGCACCCCGGGCCTTCGCGTGCTCCTCGGACTCGAGGACCAGGGCAGCGGAGCCTTCGCCGAGGACGAACCCGTCGCGGCCCTTGTCCCACGGACGGGACGCCCGCTCGGGGTCGTCGTTGCGCTTGGACAGCGCCATCATCTGGCCGAACGCGGCCATCGGCAGCGGGTGTACGGCGGCCTCGGTGCCGCCGACCACGACCACATCTGCACGTCCCAGCCGGATCATGTCGATACCGAGCGCGATCGCCTCGTTGCCCGAGGCGCACGCCGACACCGGGGTGTGCACGCCGGCCTTCGCGCCGATCACCAGGCCGATGTTCGCGGCCGGGGAGTTCGGCATCAGCATCGGGATCGCCAGCGGCGAGACCCGGCGCGGCCCCTTCAACGTCAGCGAGTCGTAGTTGGTCAGCAGCGTCTGCACGCCGCCGATGCCCGACGCCATCGCGACACCGAGCCGTTCCTTGTCCACGTCCGCGTCGTCGGCGGCCAGACCGGAGTCTGCCCACGCCTCGAGCGCAGCAACCATGGCGAGCTGACCGGACCGGTCGAGCCGGCGGGCCTTGACCCGCTCCAGCACGTCGGTCGGGTCGACGGCCACCTCCGCGGCGATCTGGGTGGCGAGCTGCTCCGCCCAGTCGTGCTTGATGTGGCGGACACCGGACTGCCCGGCCAGGAGTGCGGCCCAGGTACTGGGCACGTCACCGCCGACAGGGGACGTCGCACCGAGTCCAGTGACGACGACTCGAGTAGCGCTCATCTGGTCATTCACCTCACGTGAGTTCTGGTTGCTGCGCCGTCTCCCGGAGCGGGAGCCAAGGCGCGGGCCGGGGACAGGTCAGCCGTTCTGGGCGCGCTCGATGAAGGCGACGGCGTCACCGACGGTCTTGAGGTTCTTGACCTCGTCGTCGGGGATCTTGACGTCGAACTTCTCCTCGGCGGCCACGACCACCTCGACCATCGACAGGGAGTCGACGTCCAGGTCGTCGGTGAAGGACTTGTCGAGCTGCACGTCGTCAGCGGGGATGCCGGCGACCTCGTTCACGATCTCGGCAAGGTCGGTGCGGATTTCCTCGGTGGTGGCCATCTGGCTCCTCCTGGTAGGTGGGTGTCGTAGCGGGTTGTGCAACTGCACCGTGGCCCCGGCGGGGCGACGGAACTCTCAGGGGATCTTCACGACCTGGGCGGCGTACGCCAGGCCGGCGCCGAACGCGACCAGCAGCGCGAGATCGCCGCTGCGGGCCTCGCCCTCGTCGATCATCCGGTCGAGCGCGAGCGGGATCGACGCCGCGGACGTGTTGCCCTGGTGCGAGATGTCGCGGGCGATCCGCACGTGCTCGGGCAGCTTCATCGAGCGCGCCATCGCGTCGATGATCCGCATGTTCGCCTGGTGCGGCACGAACACGTCGAGGTCCGCGGGCGCGACCCCGGCCTTGTCCAGGGCGGCCTGCGCGATCTTGGCCATCTCGTAGGACGCCCAGCGGAAGACGGCGCTGCCCTGCATGATCAGGTGCGGCATCTCCGGGCGGTCCTGCTCCATCACGTCGCGCCAGTCCTCCTTCTGCCGGATCAGGTCGAACTGCTCGCCGTCGGAGCCCCAGACGACCGGGCCGATCCCGGCCTCGTCGGACGGGCCGAGCACCGCGGCGCCCGCGCCGTCGGCGAAGATGAACGCGGTGCCACGGTCGTTCAGGCTGGTGATGTCGGTCAGTCGCTCGACACCGATCACGAGCACGTGCTTGGCGCTGCCGCCGCGGATCATGTCCGAGCCGAGCGCGACCCCGTGGCAGAAGCCGGCGCAGGCCGCGGAGATGTCGAACGCGGGGGACTTGTCGGTGCCGAGCTCGAAGGCGATCGCGGTCGCGATGGCCGGGGTCTGCAGCATGTGCGAGACGGTCGCCACGATCACGCAGTCGACCTGCGCGGGCTCGATGCCGGCGCGCTCCAGCGCCTTGCGGGACGCCGCGACCGACATCATCTGCACGGTCTCCTCGGGGCCTGCGAAGCGGCGCTCCTTGATCCCGGACCGCTGCTGGATCCACTCGTCGCTGGAGTCGATGGCCTCGACCAGCTCGGAGTTGGGCACGACCCGGTCGGGTCGGTACGACCCGATCCCGAGGATGGCGGCGTGGCTGCTGCCGGGCGCGGTGGCGAGTGCTGTCATGCGTTGACTCCCTCGGGATGCAGACGGATCAGCGGCTGACCCGGTGAGACCAGGTCACCGTCCTCGACGAGCCACTCGACGATCGTGCCACCGTAGGGCGCGGTCACCGGGGTCCTGTCGTTGCGGCCCTCGACCGCGCCGACGGTGCTGTCGGGCCGGATCGAGCCGCCCTCGTGCAGGTCGGGCTCCTGGCGGAAGGTGCCCTTCACCGGGGCGACGAGCATCCGCCAGGTCGGGTTCCGGTCGATCTGCGAGGCGTCGCCGTGCTTCTCGCAGAACGCACGGGCCTCGTCGAGCTGGTCCGGGGTCTTGAGCGCGAACGTCTCCACGCCCTTCATCTGCCGCTTCGCGATGCCGGTCAGGGTGCCGGCCGGCGGCATCTCCAGCAGGCCGGTGACGCCGAGGTCGAGCATGGTGTCCATGCACAGGTCCCAGCGGACCGGGTTCCGCACCTGCGTGACGATCCTGCGGAGCACGTCGTTGCCGTCGTGGACGATCTGGCCGTCACGGTTGGAGATGATCGGGGTGCGTGCGTCGTGGGTGGAGACCGACTTCGCGAGCCGGGCGAGCACGTCGACGGCGGGCGCCATGTGCTCGGTGTGGAACGCGCCGGCCACCGAGAGCGGCATCAGCCGGGCCTTCGCGGGAGCGTCGTCGGCGAACGCCTCGAGCTGCTCGACGGTCCCCGCTGCGACGATCTGGCCTGGACCGTTGTCGTTGGCTGGTGTCAGGCCGTGCTGCTCGAGCTTCGCGAGCACCTCGTCCCGGTCGCCGCCGAGCACCGCGGTCATGCTGGTGGGGGTCACGGCGGCCGCGGCGGCCATCGCCTTGCCACGCTCACGGACGAGCACCATCGCCTGCTCGGCGCTGATCACCCGGGCACCGGCCGCCGCGGTGAGCTCACCGACGCTGTGGCCGGCGACCGCGCCGATCCGGCCGAACGCGTCGGCCGGGTGCGGGAACAGCTCGAGCGCAGCGAGCAGCCCGGAGGCGACCAGCAGCGGCTGGGCGATGGCGGTGTCCCGGATCGTCTCCGCGTCCGCCTCGGTCCCGTAGTGCACGAGGTCGATCCCGCCGACCGCGGAGAGCCAGTGCAGCCGGTCCTCGAAGACCGGGTCCTCGAGCCAGGGGCTGAGGAAACCGGGAGTCTGGGCACCTTGGCCGGGAGCGACGATGACGAGCACAGGACCACTGTGCCCGCATCGGTCGTCCGGATGCGCCACCAGCACGAACGAAGATTCACCACGTGTTTTTGTAGGAACCCTACAAACTCACGGTGCCGGTGGCTCCGGTGGGCTGAGCCGCCCCAGGGTCAGCGCCAACCGGTACGTGTAGGCGTGGCGTGGATCGGTCGGTGAGAGTCCGGTGACCTCGCTCGCCCGTCGCAGCCGGTAGCGCACGGTGTTCGCGTGCACGAACATCGCCCGGGCCGTCGCCTCGATCGAACCGCCCTGGTCGAGGAACGCGCCGACCGTGTCCAGGATCGAGGAGCCCGCCTCGCGCAGCGGCGTGTACAGCTCGGTGACCAGCTGTCGGCGCGCATGCCCGTCTCCGGACAGCGCCCGTTCGGGGAGCAGGTCGTCGCTGGTCACCGGGCGGGGTGCGTCCGGCCAGCCATGGGCCGCCCGCAGTCCCGCGACCGCGGCCCTTGCGGAGATGTGTGCGTGAACGAGATCCGGCACGACCGGGCCGATCACCACCGGGCCCGCGCCGAAGTGCTGTGCCACCGACGCGCCTGCCTTGTCGGGGTTGTCCACGCCGCCGAGCACCACCACGAGCCGGTCGCCCTGCACGGCGCACAGCGCGTCGAGGTGCATGTGCCGGGCGGACCGGCGCACCTCGTCGATCACGCTCTCGCGTCCCTGACCGTTGGTGGCCGCGACCGGCACCCGGCCGAGGACCACGACCACGTCCCCGCGCGCCTCCCAGCCCAGCGCGCTCGCGCGCGAGCGGACGGTCTCGTCGGCCTCGGCACGGAGCACCGAGTCGACGACCAGGGCCTCGAGCCGGGCGTCCCACGCCCCGCGCATCTCGGCGGCCCGGGCGTAGACCTCGGCGGTGGCGAAGGCGATCTCCCGGGCGTAGCGGCCGATCGCCTCGCGCACCGAGGGCGAGTCCTCCTCGCCGACCGCCTGGGAGATGTTCTCCTCGACGACCTCGATGCTCAGCTTCACCATCTCGACCGTTTGGTGGAGACTCACAACGCCGGTCAGGGCCCGTGGGGCCGCACCGAAGACCTCCGCGGTGACGGGGGAGCCGGGGTCCGGGTCGCGGTACCACGTGACGAAGGCGTTGATGCCGGCCTGCACGATCAGCCCGATCCAGGAGCGGTCCTCGGCCGAGAGCGAGCGGAACCACGGCATGTCGCGTTCCATCCGCGCCAGCGCTGCCGTGGTCAGGTTTCCCACCGACTCCTGCAGGCGGCGGGCGATCTGGGTCCGGGTCCGGTCCCGCGGTGCCACGCTCATGGCCCGAGCCTAATATGTGGCGCCGTTCCGGGGCCGGGTGGCGCATTGTGCGACCGGTTCTGGTTAACATCGCGGCAACCAACTCCGTGAGGAGCACCACATGCCGAAGCCGGTGGAGGTCCAGCACCTCACCATCCACGGCCACCGGCGTGCGTTCGTGAAGACCGGTTCGGGTCCGGCGCTGTTGCTGCTGCACGGGCTCGGCTGCGACCACACCACCTGGCTGTCGGTGATCGCGGCGCTGTCCCGGCGCTACACCGTGGTCGCGCCGGACCTGCTCGGGCATGGACAGTCAGCCAAGCCGCGCGCCGACTACAGCGTCGGTGGCTACGCCAACGGCATGCGTGACCTGCTCACCGTCCTGGGCATCGACAAGGTCACCGTGGTCGGGCACAGCTTCGGCGGCGGGGTCGCGATGCAGTTCGCCTACCAGTTCCCGGAGCGGACCGAGCGGATGATCCTGGTCTCGCCAGGCGGCCTCGGCCGGGAGGTGACCCCGGCCATCCGGGCGATCACCCTGCCGGGCTTCCACCAGGTGATGGACGTGGCGATGCTGCCCGGGCTGCGGCACACGGCGACGACCTTGATGCGGGCCTTGGCCGCGACGCGGCTGCCGCACACCCGCGACCTCGACGAGGTGGCGACCATCTACGACTCGTTCCGCGACCGGCGCGCCCGCGCGGCGATCCGGCACGTGGTCAGCGCGGTCGTCGACTGGCGCGGACAGGTGGTCACGATGGCCGACCGGGCCTACCTCACCCGGGCCATGCCGATGTGCGTGATCTGGGGCACCGACGACGACGTGATCCCGGTCCGCCACGCGGGCCTGGCCGCCGAGCTCGCGCCGGACGCCACCGTCGAGGTGATCGCCAACGCCGGGCACTTCCCGCACAAGGAACATCCGCAGCGGTTCGTCACGATCGTGAACGACTTCATCCGGACGACGCAGCCTGCCGTCTACCATCGCGGGCGCTGGCGCACGCTGCTGCGCAACGGTGCGGCGGGTGCGGTCCCGTCCGGCGCCGCGCTGCCCGCCAGGAACATCGCGTAGTCAGCTCGGGGCCGCTTACGCGTCGCCGCCCTCCTGCTTCACGCCCCGCACCGCGGTCGGGTCGTCGATGCGGTACTTGTCGAACGCCTCCTGGACGGTCTCGCGCTTGATCTCGCCGCGGTCGGCGAGGGCCTGCAGCGCCTGCACCACGACGGACTGCGCGTCGACGTGGAAGAACCGGCGGGCCGCGGGACGGGTGTCGGCGAACCCGAAGCCGTCGGCGCCCAGGGCATGGAAGTCGCTGGGCACCCACTTCGCGATCTGGTTAGGGACCGCGCGCATGAAGTCGGTGACCGCGACGAACGGGCCCTCGGCGTCCTTGAGCTTGTCGGTCACGTAGGGCACCCGGGCAGGCTCGGAGGGGTGCAGCAGGTTCCACTCCTCGGCGGCAGCACCGTCGCGGGCCAGCTCGTTCCACGAGGTCACCGACCAGGTGTCGGCCGCGACGCCCCAGTCCTCGGCGAGCAGCCGCTGCGCCTCGGTGATCCAGGGGAAGCCGACACCCGAGGCGAGCAGCTGCACCCGCGGGGGCGCCTCGGCCTTCATCGTGGGAGGTACGGCGTAGTGGTAGATGCCTCGGAGCAGACCCTCGACGTCGAGGTTCTCGGGCTCCTTGGGCATCACGGTCGGCTCGTTGTAGACGGTCAGGTAGAAGATCACGTCCTCGCCGTGCGGGTGCTCCTCGGTCGTGCCGTACATCCGGCGCAGACCGTCCTGCACGATGTGGC
This sequence comes from Nocardioidaceae bacterium, assembly GCA_035699065.1. Classification (GTDB taxonomy): domain Bacteria; phylum Actinomycetota; class Actinomycetes; order Propionibacteriales; family Nocardioidaceae; genus Nocardioides_C. The sequence goes on along the minus strand of DASSBE010000166.1, from coordinate 24,906 downwards.
TGACCTCGTGCGCCATCGCGGGGTCGTAGTGGACGATCGCCGGGTTGGTCACGGCCAGCAGCGGGGAGTGCCCGTCGGCGTGCTGCAGACCCTCGCCGGTCAGCGTCGTCCGGCCCGCGGTGGCCCCGATCAGGAAGCCGCGCGCCATCTGGTCGGCCATCGCCCAGATGAAGTCACCGGTGCGCTGGAACCCGAACATCGAGTAGAAGATGTAGAACGGGATCATGTACTCGCCGTGCGTGGAGTACGCCGAACCCGCGGCCGTCGCCGATGACATGGCACCGGCCTCGGAGATGCCCTCGTGCAGCATCTGTCCCTGCGCGGACTCCTTGTAGGTGAGGAGCAGCTTGCGGTCCACCGAGTCGTAGGTCTGGCCGTGCGGGCTGTAGATCTTGGCGGTCGGGAACATCGAGTCCATGCCGAACGTGCGGAACTCGTCGGGCGCGATCGGGACGAACCGCTTGCCGATCTCCGGGTCCTTCATCAGGTCCTTGAGCAGCCGGACCAGTGCCATCGTGGTCGCGATCGCCTGTTTGCCCGAGCCCTGCTTGAGCTCGGCGTACATCTCGTCACCGGGCAGCTTCAGCGGCTTGGCGCGGACGACCCGCTTGGGCAGCGAGCCACCGAGCTGGCGCCGGCGCTCCATCATGTACTGGATCTCGGGGCTGTCCGGGCCGGGGTGGTAGAACGGCGCGATGTCGGCGTGGTCGATCTGCTCGTCCGAGATCGGCAGGTAGAGCCGGTCCCGGAACTTCTTCAGGTCGTCCTTGGTCAGCTTCTTCATCTGGTGGGTGGCGTTGCGGCCCTCGAGGGCGTCGATCGTCCAGCCCTTGATGGTCTTGGCCAGGATCACCGTCGGCTGCCCGACGTGCTCGGTCGCCGCCCGGAACGCGGAGTAGACCTTGCGGTAGTCGTGGCCGCCGCGGGGCAGCTTGCGCAGGTCCTCGTCGGAGAGGTGCTCGACCATCTTGCGCAGCCGCGGGTCACCGCCGAAGAAGTGCTCGCGGATGTACTCGCCGGTCTCCACCGAGTAGGTCTGGAACTGGCCGTCGGGGGTGGCGTTCATCTGGTTGACGAGCACGCCGTCGGCGTCCTGGGCGAGCAGGTCGTCCCACTCGCGGCCCCAGATCACCTTGATCACGTTCCAGCCGGCGCCGCGGAAGTTCGACTCGAGCTCCTGGATGATCTTGCCGTTGCCGCGCACCGGCCCGTCGAGCTGCTGCAGGTTGCAGTTGATCACGAAGGTGAGGTTGTCGAGCTCCTCACGTGCGGCGACGCTGATCGCGCCGAGCGACTCGGGCTCGCCCATCTCGCCGTCGCCGAGGAAGGCCCACACGCGCTGCTGGCTGGTGTCCTTGATGCCACGGTTCTGCAGGTACTTGTTGAACCGGGCTTGGTAGATGGCGTTCATGGAGGTGAGCCCCATCGAGACCGTGGGGAACTCCCAGAAGTCCGGCATCAGCCGGGGGTGCGGGTAGGAGGGCAGGCCCTTGCCGACCCCGTGCTGCACCTCCTGACGGAAGTGCGACAGCTGCTCCTCGCTGAGCCGGCCCTCGAGGAACGCGCGGGCGTAGAAACCCGGGGACGCGTGGCCCTGGAAGTAGATCTGGTCACCGCCGCCGGGATGGTCCTTGCCGCGGAAGAAGTGGTTGAAGCCGACCTCGTACAGCGACGCGGCCGACTGGTAGGTCGCGATGTGCCCGCCGACCTCGAGGCCCTTGCGGTTGGCGGTGGAGACCATCACCGCGGCGTTCCAGCGGATGAACGCGCGGATCCGGCGCTCGATGTACTCGTCGCCGGGGAACCACGGCTCCCGCTCGGGTGGAATCGTGTTGATGTAGTCGGTGCTGCGCAGGGCCGGCACACCGACCTGCTTCTCGCGCGCGCGCTCCAGGAGCTTGAGCATCACGTATCGGGCGCGCACCTTGCCGCGCTCGTCCAGCAGGGCGTCGAGGGACTCGAGCCACTCCTGGGTCTCCTCCGGATCGATGTCCGGCAGCTGCGTGGGAAGGCCCTCGTGGATCACGGAAGGCGCCGCGGGGCGTTCATTGTTATTCGCCACGATTCCTCTGCTCTCAATTCAGATGTGCGGGTGAGGTGTCCGGGTTGCGGACCCTCCCTTTCATCGTGTCACGCCTCGCCCAATGGGGGAATTTACCGACGAGTAGCGACTGGTCGCCCGAGGTGTTCGTGGAATCCCGGTTCGGGCGGAAGCCATGGCAGTAGCCTGTCACCACGTCGCGGGGTTGCGCCGGAGGGTGGACTTCCGGTGGACTACCCGACAGGACCCCGGCACGACCGGTGCGCGGGCCACGAACGTTTTGGAGGAGTCAGTTGAGCGCGACCGCGGGTGGCCCGGAAAGCACCGCCACCCAGAATGCCGGAAGTCGGCTGGGGTTCAAGGCCGGGATGGTCGTCCAGGAGCTCGGGTGGGACGAGGACGTCGACGACGAGCTCAGGGTCCAGATCGAGGACACCATCGACGCCGACATGGTCGACGGGGACTACGGGAACGTGGTCGACTCCGTGCTGCTGTGGTGGCGCGACGACGACGGCGACCTCGTGGACGCGCTCGTGGACTCGCTCACCGACCTGGTCGGGGGCGGCGTGATCTGGCTGCTCACCCCGAAGGTCGGCCGGCCGAACGCGGTGGATCCCGCTGACGTCGCCGAGGCCGCACCCATCGCGGGACTGGCCACCACGACCACCGCGACGGTCAGCAAGGACTGGACCGCGACCCGCCTGGTCGCGCCCAAGACCGCGCACTGACCGCGCACTGATGTTGGCGAAGGCGGCTGGGCTGCTGACCAGCGAGCTCACCACGCTGCGCGTCCTCACCTCGGCCGGGGTGATCCGTCCCTACCCGCCGCGCGTGCTGATCGGCATCGCGCGCACCCTCAAGCACTGGGGACGTGGCGCGGCCGGCGGGTTCACCACCTTGGCCCAGCGCGCGCCGGACCAGGTCGGGATCATCGACGAGCTCGGCGAGCTGACCTTCCGGCAGTTGCACGAGCGCAGCAACGCGCTGGCCCACTCGCTGCGCGGACTCGGTGTCGCGGAGGGGGACAGCGTCGCGGTGCTGTGCCGCAACCACCGCGGCTTCGTCGAGTCGACGATCGCCGTCTCCAAGCTCGGCGCCGACGTCCTCTACCTCAACACCGCGTTCGCGGCACCCCAGCTCGGCGACGTGTGTCGACGCGAGCGGCCGGCCGCGATCATCTACGACGAGGAGTTCACCGGGCTCGTCGACCGCTCCGGCATCGAGGTGTCCCGGGTGCTGGCCTGGGTCGACACCGATCCGGAAGGGCTGCCGACCCTGGAGCAGCTGATCACCGCCGGCGACACCGCTGACCTGACTCCGCCGGGGCGCCGCGGACGCTCGGTGATCCTGACCTCGGGCACCACCGGAACTCCGAAGGGCGCCCCGCGCAGCGAAGCCTCCTTCGACGCCGGCGTCGCGCTGCTGTCCCGGCTGCCGCTACGCCGCGGCTGGCGCACGCACATCGCCGCTCCGCTGTTCCACACCTGGGGCTGGGCGCACCTGAACCTGGCGATGCTGATGGGCTCCACGATGGTGCTGCGCCGCCGCTTCGACCCGGAGGACTGTCTGCGCGCGGTCACCGAGCACCGGTGCGACTCCGTGGTCGTGATCCCGGTGATGCTGCAGCGGATACTGCAGCTGCCCGAGGAGACCCTCGCGCGCTACGACCTGTCCCACGTCAGGGTGGTCGCCGCCTCCGGCTCGGCGCTGCCCGGTGACCTCGGCACCGACTGGATGGACCGGTTCGGCGACAACCTGTACAACATCTACGGCTCCACCGAGGTCGCCTGGGTCACGATCGCCCAACCCGGCGACCTGCGCGCGGCACCTGGCACGGCCGGCAAGCCACCGCACGCCACCGTCGTCCGGCTGTACGACGGGCAGGGCGCACCGGTCCCGGAGGGCGAGGCGGGCCGCATCTTCGTGGGCAACTCGATGCTGTTCGAGGGCTACACCGAGGGTGGTTCGAAGGACGTCGTGGACGACCTGATGTGCACCGGGGACGTCGGCCGTTTCGACCCGGGCGGCCGGCTCTTCGTCGAGGGCCGCGACGACGACATGATCGTCTCCGGTGGGGAGAACGTGTTCCCCCAAGAGGTCGAGGACTGTCTGGCCCGGCACGCCGCCGTGGTCGAGGCCGCCGCGGTCGGGGTCCACGACGACGACTTCGGCAAGCGGCTCCGGGCGTTCGTCGTACTCGCTGCGGACATGACGGGCCAGGTCAGCGACGAGGACCTCAAGGAGCACGTCAAGGTGAACCTGGCGCGCTACAAGGTGCCGCGCGAGATCGTGTTCCTGCCCGAGCTCCCGCGCAATGCCACCGGCAAGGTCCTCAAGCGCGAGCTGAGCGACGAGGAGCCGTCATGACGGTGGAGATCGGCCGGCCGGCCCCCGACTTCACGCTGCGCGACCAGCACGGGGCGGACGTGGCACTCGAGTCGTACCGCGGGTCGCAGGCGGTCCTGCTGATGTTCTACCCGTTCGCGTTCAGCCGGGTCTGCACCGGTGAGCTGGAGGAGATCCGGGACAACCTGGACGACCTCGCGTCCGACCGGTCGCAGGTGCTCGCGGTCTCCTGCGACCCGATGTTCACCCTGCGCGCGTTCGCCGACCGGGACGGGCTGAGCTTCCCGTTGCTGTCGGACTTCTGGCCGCACGGCGCGGTCTCGACCGACTTCGGCGTCTTCGACCCGGACCGCGGCTGCTCGGCACGCTCCACGTTCGTGATCGACCGGGACGGCGTGCTGCGGTGGAGCGTGCACAACCCGATGGGTGAGGCTCGCGACCTTGCCGAGTACGTGCGCGTGCTGGACGGCCTTACCGGCTGATCGCCTTGTTTAACGAGGCTCTGAGCGCGTTTCGGTCTCCCTCCGGGCGCCGAGCGGTAAAGATTCCTGCCACCCGCCGGCAATTTCGCCGATTCCCGGGACAACCCGACGGCGAACTTGTTGAATAGTGATTGCTACGACCGCTGGTGACCCGAGACGCCGGCGGTCGTACGCGTTTCCACCGCACGCCTGGTCAGGGACTTTGTCGTGCGTGACGCCGATCGCCTAGGCTGTGCGTCGCTTCGGGCGCATAGCTCAGCGGTAGAGCGCTTGCCTTACAAGCAAGATGTCGCAGGTTCGATCCCTGCTGTGCCCACGTTCAGGTCCGCAGACTAGGTCCGTGTGATCGTCGCGAACCAGGCCGGTGCGCTGCGTCACCGACGCGAGACTCGCGACGTATCCCGGCCGTTCGTCGCCGTCGAGGTGTGGAACAGCCCGCAGTCCAGCACCGTCTCGAAGCTGCGCCCCAGTCGCTCCAGCTCGAACGCGTCAGCCACCGCGAACTCGACCTCGATCCCACGCACGACCGCCTTCTCCCGGGCGAGTCGCCCTTCGGAGGCCAACCGCACCATCGCTTGCTGCCGCCGGCCGATGTCCCAGGGGGCAGGGCCGTCGCGGTACGACGTGTCCCAGGGCAGTCCGGTCGTGACTGATCGTTATCGTGCCACCCCATCGTGGCAGCCAACTCTTTACCTTGCCGAGGTTTGGGAGAGCCCGATCGTGTCAACTCTTGAAGCACGACCCTCATCCATGGGGTGGACATGCTGCTCGAACTGGTCCATCTGGTCGCCGAGGCAGACCAGCTGGCCGCACAGGCCCGCGATGCACGCTGCTGCGACGCGCTCGACCCGTGTCCCTCCTGTCTCCGGCTCCGGGAGGCCGTGCTGGCACGCCGGCACGTCCTTCGGGTGCCACCTCAACGATCGGCTTCCTGATGATCTCCCTGCGCGTCGCCAACCTCCTGATCGCCGTCACCGCGGCGCTGGTCACGCTGGCCTGGGCCTCGCACGACCCCCTCAACCTGATGCTGGCCGTCGCCTCGATGGTGTTCGCCTGGCAGATCCTGGCGGAGACCCGGGGGGACGCGGCCGCCGCCGTACCTGCCCCGGCGCGGGCGCGGCGCGTGCTCAAGCAGGTGTCCCGGGTGCTGTCGCGGCGCGGCTGAACACCCCGCCCAGCCTCCCGGCCCCGCTCCCATAAGAACGGTCTCATCGGCACCTCACGGGTGTCTCACCTGCACGCGCCACGGTTGTCCCGTCAAGGCAACCAAGGCCCGGGTCTCCGGGCCGGCGAAAGGTGGAGAACCATGAAGAAGCTACTGCCGATCGGCACGCTCGGCCTCGCGGGACTGGTGGGCATCGGCGTGATGTCGTTCCCCGTGACCACAGCCGCCGCGGGCGATGACGACGCGTTCGTCAAGCGGGAGGACCACGCCAGCGAGCTGGTGCTCGTCGCCGACGACCACGGTGACGACGACGCGGACGGCGCCGACACCGGCACCCACACCCGCACCCGCTCGCGCAACACCGGGATGAGCCGCGCCACCAGCGACAACACCCGCAGCAACTTCACCCGGATGAGCCGGGACCACGACCACAGCATCAGCGACAAGACCAAGGACTTCACCCGTGACGGTGGGGACCGGTCCCGGGACCTCACCCCGAACCTGACCAACGACCGCTCGCGCAACGACACGCGCGGACGGCACTGAGCCGCGGCCGGGGACCGGAGACCGACATGGGCAGGGTGCTGGACTCGTGGAACTTCGCGCAGGGCGACGCGATCACGGACGACCTGACGGCGATGAGGCTGCTCGGCGGCGGCGAGGCCTACGAGGCCTATCTGGCGTTCGACGACCTCACCTACGCGCCGGTCGTGGTGAAGGTGGTGCGTCCGGGCCAGGTCACCGACGGCTCGACGCTGCGCGGGCTCCGCCGCGAGGTCGACACCCTGTCCTCGGTCAACCACCCGGCCGTGGTCCGCGGGCTCCGGGCCGTGCTGGACGGTGAGCGACCGCATGTGGTGCTCGAGCAGCTCGACGGCCCGCGCCTGTCCACCCTGGTCCGTCGCTACGGCCCGCTGCCCGAGCAGCAGTACCTGCCGCTGGCCATCGAGATCGCCTCCGCGCTGCACTACCTGCGCCGCCAGCGGCTGGTGCACCTCGACGTGAAGCCCAGCAACATCATCATGGGCGCCCCGGCCCGGCTGATCGACCTGAGCGTGGCGCGCACCCTCGAGGACGCCGAACGGCTCGGCCACCCGATCGGGACGGACGCCTACATGGCCCCGGAGCAGTGCGACCCTCCGGCCACCGGGACCCCGGGATTCGCCTCCGACGTCTGGGGCCTCGGCGCGACCCTGTTCGAGGCGATCGCGGGGTACCGGCCCTTCGATGCCGGCGCGGCCGACGATGACGATGCCGCCGCCCGCTTCCCGCAGCTGCGCGAGCTCTCCTACACGCTGCCTGCGCAGATCCCCGCGGACGTGGCGAAGATCGTCTACGCCTGCCTGGAGCCGGAGCCCGCCGACCGGCCGCTGCCGCACGAGGTCGCCGACGGGCTCGGTCCCGCCCTCGAGCGGGCACCGCGCGGCAGGCTGGCCGGCTTCAAGGTCCGCTGACCCCACCGGCCCCAGCTTCCCCAAGGTCAGTAGGGAAACCGTCACTTCCCACGGACTGTGCACCGTGGGGAGTGACGTGTTTCCTGCATACCTTGGTGAAACCCCCGGGCCTCAGCTGTTGAACCGGTAACCCATGCCGCGCACGGTGCTGATCGACTCCGCGCCGAACTTCTTGCGCAGGTAGCCGACGTAGACGTCGACCACGTTCGAGCCGGGGTCGAAGTCGTAGCCCCACACGTGGGAGAGCAGCTGCTCGCGGGACAGCACCCGGTCCGCGTTGCGCATGAAGATCTCCGCGAGCCGGAACTCGCGTGCGGACAGGTCGACCTCCTTGCCGCCGCTGCTGGCCTGCCGGGTGCGCAGGTCCAGCCGGATCCGGCCCGCCGCCAGCATGTCGTCCGGGGCGGCCGGTTGGTCGGTGGCCTGGCGCAGCCGCAGGCGGACCCGGGCTAGCAGCTCGGCGAACCGGAACGGCTTGGCCATGTAGTCGTCGGCGCCGCCCTCGAGCGCCGAGACGGTGTCGGTCACCGAGTCCCGCGCGGTCAGCACGATCACCGGCAGGTCGCTGCCCGAGGCGCGCATCCGGGCGAGCACCTCGAAGCCGTCGATCCCGGGCAGGTTGATGTCGAGCACCACCAGGTCGAAGTCGCCGGTCAACGCGTAGTCCAGCCCGGTCGTCCCGTCGGCCACGGTCGTTGTCACGTAGCCGTCGGCGGTGAGGCCCTTGGCGATGAAGGAGGAGATCCGGTCCTCGTCCTCCACGATCAGGATGCGTGCCACGTGTCCTCCATGCGTCGTACAGCCGGGTCCAGGGGCAAGGTGAGCACGAAGCGGGCGCCCTGCGGGACGGCGTCCTCCACGTGGACGGTCCCGCCGTGCGCATGGGCGATCGCTCGCACGATCGAGAGGCCGAGCCCGAAGCCCTCGTCGCCGGAGCGTACGTCGGAGCGGGCGAACCGGTCGAAGACGAGCTCCTTGTCGTGGTCCGCGACGCCCGGGCCAGTGTCACGCACCCACAGCCGCAGCCCGTGCTCGGTATCCGCGCTGGAACCGAGCGCCACCACGTCGCCGGGGCCGGTGTGCTTGACCGCGTTCTCGGCGAGCTGCAGCAGCGCCTGGGTCAGTCGTTGCTCGTCGACCGCGGCCACGGTGTCGGCCCGCTCGTCGAGGAACCAGCCGCGGTCGCCGAGTGCCCGGCACTTCTCCAGCACGGTCTCGGTCAGCACCGCCACGTCGACCGGCCGGCGGTGCAGGAAACCCGGGCGCTCGGTCTTGGCCAGCAGGATCAGGTCGTTGACCAGGCGTGCCATCCGGTCGGCCTCGTCGAGCAGCAGGTCCTTGGTCTCCTCCACCTCACGCGGGTCGGCGGCGTCGAGCAGCTCGAGGTGCCCGCGGATCACGGTCAGAGGGGTCTTCAGCTCGTGACCGGCGTCGTCGAGGAACTCGCGCTGGCCGGTGAAGGCGGTGTCCAGCCGGGCCAGCATCTCGTTGAAGGTGCGGGTCAGCGCGGTGATGTCGTCGTGGCCGGTCTCGGGGAGCCGGCGGGACAGGTCGGTCTCGGTGATCTCCTGGGCGTTCTCGCGCAGCGTGCGCAGCGGGCGGAGCAGCCGGCCGGCCTGCCAGGCGGCGACGGCGGTGATCAGCCCGAGCGACAGCGCGCACACGATCGCGTAGGTCCGGATGATCTCGCGGAGCTCTGCGTGCTCGTCCTCGAGGAGATAGGCCACCACGAACGCGCCCGTGGTGTCTGCGTCGGCGACCGGTTGCACCGTCACAGTGACCTCACCCCAGGGCGTGTCGAGGTTCTCGGTGCCGCCGGTGTCGGTGCGCGCGTCGACGATGCGCTCGAACGCCGGAAGGCTCAGCAGCCCCTCGGGAGCATCACCCTGCTTCTTCTGCGGTGCACCGTTCCAGTAGCCGACCAGCAGCTCGTTGTCACCGGGCACGTTCTGCCGCAGGAACGCCTCGATCAGCCGCGTGAGGTCGGTGTACGGCGCGTTGCTGACCGGGTCCCGGCCGGAGTCGCGCAGCTCCCGGAACTCGGCGAGCTCCTGGTCGACCTGGGTGGCCGTGGCCCGGTCGATCCGCGCGGACTCGAGGGCATACACGACAAGACCCGCCCCGGCCAGGGCGAGTCCGACGAGGAGTGCGACGGCGACCGCGATGCGGGTGCGGACCGAGAGTCCCGCGAACCCGGAGGTCGGCGCGGGCTCAGCCGTCATCGTCCTCCCGATCGTCCCCGCCGCGGTCGTCTCCCGGCCCGTCGTCGCGGCCGTGGCCGCCGTGGTCGTCGTCCACGTCGTCCGGGTCATCCACGTCGTCGGGGGTCGGGTTCACGGTGTCGACGTCGTCGTCACCGTGGTCGTCGCCGTGGTCGTCGCTGTGGTGCCCGCTCGGAAGCTCGGTCGGGTCGGCGGACCGGGTCTCGTCCGGTGTCGGCGTGGGGCGCGGCGACTGCTCCGGAGCGTTGGACGGCGAGCCGGAGACCACGATCGGTGTCCGTTCCTGCGGCACGTCTGCCTGCGAGGCCAGCAGCGTCCCGGTGACGTAGGCGGCCACGGGTAGCGTCAGCAGCAGCCCCACCAGGACCTTCCAGAACGTGCGCATGCGCTCAGTCTGCCGGGGATTCGTGGGAACCGGGTGAGACCTCGATGAGAACTCTCTTATCCGGTGCGGCGTCGCCAGGCGATCGGGGTCCGCCACGAGCGGGGCCGCAATCTGGCTAGGCTCGGCCGCATGGTGCTGCGAGTCCGCGACGTGACCGGATGGATGGAGTCGACCTACGCCCCGGCATGGGCCGAGGACTGGGACGCGGTTGGTCTGGTCTGTGGTGACCCGGAGCAGCCGGTGCGCAAGATCCTGTTCGCGGTCGATCCCGCTCCGCCCGTGGTCGAGGAGGCCCTCTCCTGGGGCGCCGACCTGCTCGTCGTACACCATCCGCTGCTGCTCAAGCCGGTCAGCTCGGTGGCCGCCGACTCACCCAAGGGACACGCGCTGCACAGCCTGGTCCGGGCCGGGTGTGCGTTGTTCACCGCGCACACCAACGCCGACGCGCCCCCGCGCGGGGTCAGTGAGTCGCTCGCGACGGCGGTCGGCATCGTTGACCCGCGGCCGCTCGTGCCCGCGGCCCCGGACGGCCTCGACAAGCTGGTGACGTTCGTGCCGCACGAGAACGCCGAGGAGCTGCGGGCCGCGATCACCGCGGCCGGTGCCGGAGCCCTCGGCGACTACGACAGCTGCACGTTCACCACCACCGGTGAGGGACGGTTCCGGCCACTGGACGGGGCCACTCCGGCGATCGGCCGGGTGGGTGAGGTGGAGGTGGTCGCCGAGTCTCGGGTCGAGTCGGTGTTCCCGCGTGCTCGCCGCCGCGAGGTCGTCGAGGCGATGAAGGCGGTGCACCCGTACGAGGAGCCGGCGTACGACGTGCTGGAGCTCGCCGCGCAGCCCGGGGGCGCCAGCAGCCGCGGTGACGGCCGGATCGGGCGGCTCGCAGAGCCGGTGAGCTTGCGGGCCTTCGCGGAACGGGTCGCCGCCGCGCTGCCGAGCACCGCGCACGGAGTCCGGGTGGCCGGTGACCCGGACCGGGTGGTCGAGACCGTGGCGGTCACCGGTGGCGCCGGGGACTTCCTGCTCGACGCAGTGCTCGGGACCGACGCGGACGTGTACCTGACCTCGGACCTGCGGCACCACCGCGCGGCGGAGTTCCTCGAGCACGGCGGAGCGGCGCTGGTCGACGTCGCGCACTGGGCCGCGGAGTGGACGTGGCTCCCGGTGCTGGAGCGGGCATTGGTCGACGGGCTCGACACGGCAGGGGTTACGGTGGACACCCGAGTGAGCACGACCTGCACGGACCCGTGGAGCTTCCGGGTCTGACCCCACCGATCGCAAGGAGCCCACGCTGAAAGCCGATCCCTTCGCCCAGCTGAAGCTGCTGGACGTGCAACAGCTCGACGCCAGGCTCGACCAGCTCCGGCACCAGCTCAGCCACCTGCCGGAGACCGCCGAGCTCGAGCACCTCTCCCGGTCCCGCGACGAGGCCGCCGACGCGGCCCGTGACCTGCAGATCCGGGTCGACGACCTCGCGCGGGCGCAGCGCAAGGCCGACGCCGACGTGGAGCAGGTGAAGACCCGCCGTACCCGCGACCAGCAGCGCATCGACCAGGGACTGGTCAGCAACCCGAAGGATCTCGAGCGGATGCAGCACGAGCTGGTCTCCCTCGAGCGCCGGATCTCCGCGCTGGAGGACCACGAGCTCGAGGTGATGGAGGAGCTCGAGACCACGCAGCGGGAGCTGGACGGGCTCACCACGCAGGTCGTCGAGCTCGACGAGAAGATCGCCGGGGTCACCAAGACCCGGGACGAGCGAGCGGGTGGGGTCCAGGACCAGCTCGCCGAGACCACCGAGGAACGCCGGCAGACCGCGGAAGGCATGCCGGAGGACCTGATGACGCTCTACGCCAAGCTGCGGGAGCAGAAGGGCGGCGTGGGTGCCGCCGCGTTGCGGGCCCGTCGCTGCGGCGGCTGCAGCCTGGAGCTCAACGCCGCCGATCTCGCCGTGATCGCCAAGGCACCCTCGAACGAGGTGCTGCGGTGCGAGGAGTGCAACCGGATCCTGGTGCGTACGTCGGAGTCCGGCCTCTGATGGACCAGGAGCACAGGTCGGTCGTCATCGAGGCCGACGGAGGTTCGCGCGGGAACCCGGGCGACGCCGCCTACGGCTCGGTGCTCAAGGACGCCGTGACCGGGGAGACGATCGCAGAGCGCGCCGAGTGCATCGGCGTGGCCACCAACAACGTCGCGGAGTACCGCGGGCTGATCGCCGGCCTCGAGCTCTACAACGAGCACGCACCCGACGCCGAGCTCGAGGTCAGGATGGACTCCAAGCTCGTGGTCGAGCAGATGTCGGGCAACTGGAAGATCAAGCACCCCGACATGAAGCCGCTGGCGATGGCGGCGCACCGCCTCGCACCGTTCGGCACCACCTACACCTGGATCCCGCGCGAGAAGAACAAGCACGCCGACCGGCTCCTCAACGAGGCGCTGGACACGCAGGCCGGCCGCCCGACGAAGCGCACCCGGGAAACCGCGGTCGAGACGCCGGCAGCGACGGCCCGGCCGGTCGACACCCCGGCCGCCCGCAACAAGCTGGTCGGCTGGAGCCAGGACCTGGGCACGCCGACCACCCTGATCCTGGTACGGCACGGCGAGACCGAGCACACCGCCGAGAAGCGGTTCAGCGGCCGCGGCGGTGCCGACCCGGTCCTGAACGCCGACGGCCAGGCCCAGGTGCGTGCCGTGGCCGACTGGCTCTCGCCCCTGGCCGACGAGATCGATGCGCTGGTGAGCTCGCCGCTGCGCCGTACCCGGGAGACGGCCGAGATCATCGCCGCCCGGCTCGGGAAGCAGGTCGACGTCGAGGACGGGCTCGCCGAGGCCGCGTTCGGCACCTGGGACGGCCTGAGCTTCCGTGAGGTGCAGCAGCAGTACCCCGACGACCTCGACGCCTGGCTCGGCTCCATGGACATCGCACCCGGCGGCGGCGACTCGTTCGCCGAGATGGACACCCGGGTACGACGGACGCGCGATCGTCTTCTGTCGGCCTACCCGGGCCAGTCGGTGCTCGCGGTCACCCATGTCACGCCGATCAAGCTGATGGTGAAGCTGGCCCTCGGCGCGCCGCTCGACGCGGTCTACCGGATGGAGCTCGCGCCGGCCTCGGTGACGGTGATCTCGTGGTTCGCCGACGGCCAGGCCTCGCTGCGGATGTTCAACGCCCGCCCGATGGAGACTGCGTTCCTAGGAAGGTGACCCATGCCTGACTCCAAGACCTCCACCAGGGTGACGGCGCTCGTCGCCGTCCTGGCCGTGCTCGTCGTGATCGTCGGCGCGACGCTGATCCAGGTGCTCGGCGGTGGTTCGGGCAGCGGCGGCGAGGAGGGCTCCGGTGGCGGCGGCGACGCGACCGGTGCGCCGGTGCAGTCCGCCGCACCGGAGACTCCTGACCCGTCCGCTCCGGCCACGGCTGGGTGCGAACAGCCACCCGCCCCGCCGGCGACGCCGAAGACCTTCGACAAGGTCCCGGACAAGCAGCTGGCCAGGGCAGCGACCTGGAAGGCGACGGTCTCCACGAACTGCGGCGACATCGTCTTCGAGCTCTACGGCGACAAGGCCCCGCAGACGGTGTCGTCGTTCATCTTCCTGGCCCGGCACGGCTACTGGAAGGACAGTCCGTGCCATCGGCTGGTGCCGCAGGGGATCTTCGTGCTCCAGTGCGGCGACCCGACCGGCACCGGCACCGGCGACCCCGGGTACGGCTACGGGATCGAGAACGCGCCTGCCGACGGGACCTACCCGCGCGGGACCCTCGCGATGGCACGGACCGCGGACCCGAACAGCAACGGCGGCCAGTTCTTCATCGTGTTCCAGGACACCGAGCTGCCCGTCGAGGGTGGCGGCTACTCGATCTTCGGCAAGGTGGTGCAGGGGATGGACATCGTCGACATGGTCGCGCAGGCCGGTGTCGGCGGCACGGTCGGCCCCGAGTCGCCCGCGCAGCCGATCAGCATCCTCGACGTCTCCCTGCAGAGGAAGGCGTCCTGACCCGGGAGGGTGCAGTTCGGCAACCTTAGAAGCCGCTCACCTCATCGGGGTGACGGTCACGTACGCGGCCGCGACCAGCGCCACAGGGCGAACAGTGGCGGGACGGTTAGGGCGAGGAACACCAGACCGGCGACGTGGTCGTCCAGGTCGTTGCCGAAGAGCGCGAACAGGGTGCCGAACAGCAGGAACGGCGACAGCAGCACGGTGGCGACCCAGAACACGACGGTTCGGACGGGGTGGCGCCTGACCTGGGGGGTCGGCCCGCCGAGACCGTCGAGCACCTCGTCGAGATCGCCGTGGGTGCGGGCCGCGAGCGCCCGGCCGGTGCGCTCTTCAAGCTCCGCCGACTGAAGGCGTCCCTGGGCGAATGCCTCGGCGAGCCGCTGCACTGTCCGATCCCGGTCGGCGTCGGAGGCGAGCACCGCGTCGGTGGCGGCCTGGCGTTCCACCGACGCCTGCGCGGCGTGGGCGATCCAGGACGATCCCACTGACCGCGCGACATCCATCAGCTCGCCGACCGGGTCGACCGGGTCCGACGTCACCGGTGCGCCATCGTGCCTGGGGACCGCGGCCGCCGCGACCGCCCGGAGGCCGGCCTCTGTCAACCAGACCCGTCCGTCGTCGGCCTCGGCGAGTCCGGCCTCGACGATGCGAACGAGCGCGTCGTGCACCGCGGAGAGCGGCTCGCCGAGCTGGGTCGCGAGCTCGTAAGAGGTACGGGGCACCTGTCCGAGCGCGCCCATGACGCGCCGCTCGTATCCTTCGACCCCCGCATGTCCCGACACGTTGCCCAGGCTAGATAGTCAGTCAGGCTCTGTCTTGAAAACACTCAGAGGAGTCACGTCGCCGGACAGTGAGTCGTACGTCGTGTCAGGGTCGACCACCCCGCACCGCCGCACCGCCGCACCGCCGCACCGCCACACGCGGAATTCATTCGACGCCTTCGGTGGGCGCAATGGATAGACGGCCGGCCCGACCGTTGACCTGGCACGAGGGATTCCCACGGCATTCGGCTGCAAGGCGCGCGCTCAGCAAGCAGATCCGGTAACGGTTGGACTCCCCGATCTCGGACGCGCACAAGGACACATAGTCAGAATTCGGTGACGACCACGTCCAACCCGGTGCCGTGCCTGCCGACCACACCGAGCTCGACGTGCCAGCCGAGGTCGGTCAGCACGGCGCCGAGGGCCCGGGGCGTGCGCGGGTTGCGGCCGTCCACGAGCAGTGACCGCACGATCCGGCCCTTGGTGGCCTTGTTGAAGTGGGAGACCACCTTGTGGGTCCCGTCCACCTCGTGCAGCACGCGCACGGTCACCACCCGCCGGGCGAGCGTCGGGCCGGGCCGCCAGAACGCCGCGTACGTCGTTGAGCGGAGGTCGACCACGAGCCCCGTCCCCGCAGCCTCGCGCACCGCGTCGTCGAGCTGGTCGCGCCAGAACGCGGCGACGTTCCCGATCCCCGGCAAGGTGACGTCCCCGGAGAGCCGGTACGCGGGGATGTGGTCGCCGGGCCGGACCAGGCCGAACAGTCCCGAGGCGATCGCCACCCAGCTCGTCGCGCGGCGCTTCGCGGCACCGTGCAGGGACGGCAGGTCGAGGGCCTCGTAGAGCACCCCGGTGTAGACCCGGTCCGCCCGGGCCGCGTGCGCGGTCGCCAGGTGCGCGTTGCGGGCCACCTCGTCGGCCAGCGTCCGGCCGACCCCGAGCACGTCCAGCGCCGCACCGAGCCCGGTCGCCCCGCCCGTCGTACTCAGGTCCACCAACGCGTCGAGCACTTTCGCCCGCGCCGAGTGCAGGGACGGGAAGCTCAACCGGTCCGGTTGCATCGCCCGGCCTCGCGGAGGAGCGGTTTTACCCTCGGACGGTGGGAGCAGGATCAGCACGCGGTCACCTTATGCTGAAGCGGTTGGCCACCAACCCGAGGAGTGATCGGTTGTGCCGAGACGAGTCGTGCGCGTCCATCAGGCGGACGGTGACACCCTGCGGAACGGGATCGCCTCCATCCAGCAGGAGATGGAGGTCTCGCCGGAGTTCCCTGCCGACGTCGAGGCGGAGGCCGAGCAGGTGGCGAGCAACCCGAAGCTGCCCGAGCTCGACCGGACCGACGTCCCGTTCGTGACGATCGACCCCGAGACCTCGATGGATCTCGACCAGGCGTTGCACATCGAGCGCGACGGCAGCGGCTACGTCGTCTACTACGCGATCGCGGACGTGGCGGCCTTCGTCGAACCGGGCGGCGCCGTCGATGTCGAGGCCAACAAGCGCGGCGAGACGTTGTACGGCGCGGACTCCAAGATCCCGCTGCACCCGAAGGTGCTCTCCGAAGGTGCGGCGTCCCTGCTCCCTGACCAAGTCCGGCCGGCGCTGCTGTGGACGATCAAGGTCGACGCGACGGGGGAAGGCACGGATGCGAACGTCGAGCGTGCTCTGGTCAGGAGTCGCGCGAAACTGAGCTACGAGGGCGTGCAGCGAGACATCGAGGCAGGTACGGCGGACGCGGTGTTCGGCCTTCTCGAGGAGGTCGGTGAGCTGCGGAAGAAGCGGGAGGCCGACCGCGGGGGAGTGTCCCTGCCGCTACCCGAGCAGGAGATCAACATCGACGGCGACAACTGGTCGTTGGAGTTCCGCAAGATGCTCCCGGTCGAGGAGTGGAACGCGCAGATCTCGCTGCTCACCGGGATGGCCGCGGCCTCGTTGATGGTCTACGCGCGGGTCGGCCTCCTCCGGACCCTCCCGGCGCCGGACCCGCGCGACGTGCAGCGACTGCACCGCACCGCGAAGGCCCTCCAGATCGACTGGCCGGCCGAGCAGCTCTACCCGGACTTCATCCGCTCCCTCGACCCGTCGAAGCCCAACCACGCCGCGATGGTGATCGCGTGCACCCAGCTGCTGCGTGGATCGGGCTACGTCGGCTTCAACGGCGAGGTGCCCGCGCAGCCCGAGCACTCCGCGCTCGCCTCGGAGTACGCGCATGTCACCGCGCCGCTCCGCCGGCTCGTGGACCGCTATGCCCTGGAGGTGTGCGTGTCCCTGTGCGCCGAGACCGAGGTGCCTTCCTGGGTCCTCGAGAAGCTCGACCAGCTGCCGAAGACCATGCAGGAGTCCGGGCGGCGGGCCAGCATGTACGAGGGCTCGATCCTGGCCCTGGTCGAGGCCGCGGTGCTGCACAAGCACGTCGGGGAGTCGTTCGCCGGGGTCGTCGTCCAGATCGACGACAAGGACGAGGCCAAGGGCGATGTGGTGATCCAGGAACCAGCTGTCGAAGCCAACGTCACCGGGTCGCAGAAGCTGCCGCTGGGGACCGACGTACAGGTCAAGCTGGTCGAGGCCGACGTGGAAACCCGCTCGGTTCGGTTCGAGCTGGTCTGACCCACTACGCTGGTACGGCGGATGAGCTGGCCGGACGACCGCGTGGAGGCCGTGATCACTCACGGCTTCACCGAGGAAGGTCCGGGCTCCACAGGGCAAGGTGGTGGGTAACACCCACCCGGGGTGACCCGCGGGACAGTGCCACAGAAAACAGACCGCCGTCGTGCTGCTTCGGCAGCGTGACGGTAAGGGTGAAACGGTGGTGTAAGAGACCACCAGCGTTCCGGGTGACCGGAGCGGCTAGGTAAACCCCACCTGGAGCAAGATCAAGAGGGTGTCGTCTCGACGGCACCTGCGCGAGCGTTCGAGGGCGGCCCGCCCGAGCTCGCGGGTAGATCGCACGAGGTTGCCGGCAACGGTGGCCCTAGATGGATGGTCGTCGACCGTGTTGCCGCGAGGCGTACGGGGACAGGACCCGGCCTACAGGCCAGCTCATCCCTCGCACCGCCTGACCTGACCGCCGGCTCCGGCTCCGGACTGCGGGCGGCGGTGCGACGTCACCCCTGTGTGCCGCCGAACCAGGTGGCGTAGATCTTGCCGTAGCCGCCGTTCGCCTCCAGCGTGGTGAGCACCTTGTTGATCGCGCGCAACAGCTCGACGTTGCCGTTCTTCTTGACGGCCATGCCGTACTGCTCACCGGTGTCGAACTCGGCGGAGACCTCGAGGTCGGGGTTGTCGGCCACCACGTCACCGACAACGGTGTTGTCGTAGACGGCGGCGTCCAGCGCGTTCGCGGTGAGGGCGACCTCCATGGCAGCGGCGTCCGCGAGCGGCGTCACGTCGGCGCTGGCGGGTGCGTTGTCGGTGACGTAGAGCTCACCGGTGGTGCCGCCCTGCACCCCGATCCGCTGGCCGGCGAGGTCATCGAGCGAGTCGATTCCGGAGCCCTTGGGGACGACCAGCGCCTGGGAGGCGTCGAAGTAGGGGCTGGAGAAGTCGAGCACGCGCGCCCGCTCGCCGGTAATGGTCATCGCCGAGACCGCTACATCGCACATGTCGGTGTTGAGCGCGTCGCCGGACTGGATCGCGTCGAAGTCGGTGTCCTTGATCTCGAGGCGGACGTCGAGCTCCTCGGCCACCTCGCGGACCAGGTCGATGTCGAATCCGACGGGCTGGCCGTCCTTCATCGACTCAAAAGGCTGGTAGGGCATGTCGCTGCACACGGTCAACGCACCCGCCTCGGTGAGCTGAGGGGCACGGACAGGGCTCGCGAGCTCCTCCCCGTTGGCCGCGCAGCCGGCGGCCACGGTCAACATCAGTACGGCGCCCATGGCGCGTGCGGTCCGACGGGCAGATGTGCGGCTTGTCATGTCAGTTCGCATTCACGGTGAGGGATTGGGTGAGGCAGAGCAGGGCGTACTCGGTGACCCGCACCAGCGCATGCTTGGCGGACTCACGGTTGCGGGCGTCGACGCTGATGATCGGGACTTCAGGACGTAGCGCAAGCGCTGCGGCGACCTCCTCGAGCTCGTACTCCTTGGTGCCGTCGAACTGGTTGACCGCGACGATGAACGGCAGCCCCTTGGACTCGAAGTAGTCCAGCGGCGAGAACGACTCGTCGAGCCGGGCGGTGTCGACCAGCACGATCGCGCCGATGGCGCCGCGGCACAGGTCGTCCCACATGAACCAGAACCGGCGCTGGCCGGGCGTGCCGAAGAGGTAGAGCACCAGGTCTTCGGCGAGGGTCAGCCGGCCGAAGTCCATGGCGACGGTCGTCGTCGCCTTCGTGGGGACAGCGGCGAGGTCGTCGACGCCCTCTGACTCGTTGGTCACGAGCGCCTCGGTGCGCAAGGGCACGATCTCCGAGACGGAGCCCACGAGGGTTGTCTTTCCCACGCCGAAGCCGCCGGCGATGACGATCTTCGTCGAGGCGGCCTTGCGCGGAGCGCTAGTAGGAGCGAAGTCCACGGAGGGTCCTTTCGATGAGCTCGAGCCGCTCGTCCTTCGACGAGCTCTCGGTGATGGTGGCCTGCACCCGGACAAGGCCCTGCTGCACCAGGTCGCCGAGCAGGACCCGAACGACCCCGATCGGCATGGACGCGAGAGCGGACACCTCCGCAACCGAGCGCTGGTCGCACAGCTCGAGGACCCGCAGCTCCCCGGCGCCAAGGTCGGCGTCTGTGCTGGCGTCGCGCGGCTGGATGCGCAGGGTGGCCTCCATCGGGAGGTCGACAGCAGCCTTCGTCCGCCCGGCCGTGATCGTGTACGGCCGGACGAAGCGGGCCGGTGCCGCCGGCTCGTCAGGTCCGCGCGCGTCGTCGGGTGCCATGGTCGTCCCGGTCAGGCGCCCGTCGCGACACGGGCCTCGGCCTGTACCGCCCGGCCCACGCGATCGACGAGCAGGGCCATCTCGTACCCGACCTGGCCGATGTCTGCAGCCTCCTGGGTGAGCACGGCGAGGTTGGAGCCGTCCCCGACGCTCATCAGCATGAGGTGACCGTGCTCCATCTCCACGATGGTCTGCAGCACTGCACCTCCCTCGAAGAGGCGGGCCGCACCAACGGAGAGGCTGGCCAGGCCGGACGAGACCGCGGCGACCTGTTCTGCACGCTCACCGGGAATGCTGGCGCTGGCCGCCATCAGCAGGCCGTCGGAGGACACGAGGATGGCGTGTGCCGCGTCGGACACCTCCTCCACGAAGCGGGTGACGAGCCAGTCGAGGTGACGGGCGTCGTTGGGAGCGGTGATCTCGGTCATCAGGAACCTGCTTCCGTCTGCGAATGGTCGGGGGAGGGGGTGGCGCTGGCGGTGGCGCTGGCGGTGGCTGCACGGCCTCGTGAGACGCCGGATGCATGCGCCGCGAGCCGGGCCCGGATGGCCTCGGGGTCGCGGACCGTGGCGGTGAGGGTAGTGGTCACGCCCCCGGGCACGAGCCTGGTCCCGGGGCGCCGTACGGGAAGCCCGGACTGGCTGACCTCTGGCTCCGCCGGGGTCTCTGCGACCTGCTCGGCCACCTCCCAGCCGGCCTCGATCTCCGTGCTGCGCCACGGCTGCGCGTCGTCGCCCGAGCTCAGCCAGGCCGAGCGAAGCGAGCGAAAGATCGGGGTGTCGAAGCCATCGGCACCCGGATCCATCCAGTCCCCGTCGAGAGCACCGTTCGCCGCGAGTGGGTGCGCCGCTGCCGGCTTCGACGCCGGCGCTGCGACGGGTGCGACGACGGGCTCGGGCACACTGGCGGGCTGCGGTGCAACGGTCCTCTGCGGCTCGCCGACCGGTTCAGTCAGATCGGCGACCGGTTCCGAAGCCTCGATGACCGGCGTGGCCGCGGTAGCCGGCTCCGTCGCATCGCCGATCGGCTCCGTTGCATCGGTGACCGGCCTGGCATCGGCGCCATTGCCCCGCGTCGGGAGGTCGGTCACCCGTGAGGTCGGCTGGACGGTCGGCTCTGTCGGACGCACGGCCGGTCCGGGCGTTGCGGTGGCGTCGCGCCTGACGGCTGCTTCTCCCGCGTCGGGGCGTCCACTCAGCGGTCGCAGCGCCGCCAGAGCCGCGGACGCCGTCGACGGTGTGACCGGCGCCGGTGCCGCGGAGGGCGCGCCGTTCGCAGTGGCGCCCGGTCTGCGGGCGGGCAGACCCATGGCGGCGTCGATCCGGGCTTTGACGTCCATCGTTGCTGGTGGTTCGTCCATGGCCTTGACCGGCGCGGGCTTGCGGTCCGACTTCCGGGGCTTGCGGTCGGCCTTCTTGGGTGCGCGGTTCTTGGACGGCTTCGTTGGGACCGGCCTGAGCGCCGTTGCGCGCGGCTTGGGCGTTTCGGGCGCGACCAGATCGGGAAGGACCGCGACGGGCAGTGTCACCGTGGCCGTCGTGCCGCCCTCGTCGTTGCCGCTCAGCGAGGCGCCGAGGCCATGCCGCTGCGATAGGCGACTGACCACGAAGAGACCCATCCTGCGAGCGGTATCGGGGGTCACTTCACCGCCGGAGACGAGAGTCTGGTTGAACTTCGCCAGCTGGTCGACAGGCATGCCCAGGCCGGCGTCCGCGATGTCGATGACAACGCCCTGGGCGGTGGTCCTCGAGCCGATCGTCACCGTCGAGTTCGGCGGCGAGTAGGTCAGGGCGTTGTCGACCAGCTCGGTGAGCAGGTGGACGACGTCGGCGGCAGCGTTGTCGTGGATCTTCATCGGGTTCGCCGAGCGGATTCGCACCCGTTGGTAGTCCTGCACGCCAGACGTCGCGGCCTGCAGGGCGTCGCTCACGGTGAGGCCTTCTACCCCGGCGGTCGCCGTCGGCGCGTCGGCGAGAATCAGGAGGCTGTCCGCCGTACGACGCATGCGTGCGGCCAGGTGGTCGAGCCGGAACAAGCTCTCGAGCCGCTTCGGGTCCTCCTCGTCCCGCTCCAGCCGTTCAATCAGTCCGAGCTGCTGGTTGATCAGCGAGGTGTTTCGGCGCGACAGGGTGACGAACATCTGGCTGACCTGCGAACGAAGGTTGGCCTCTCCGGCGGCGAGCACGACGGCCTGGCGGTGCATGTCGTCCACAGCCCGGGCAAGCTGACCGATCTCCTCCTCCGTCGTCACGTCGATCGGCGTGATCTCGCCTGGCTCTTGTCCCGAACGGATGCGTGCGACCGCCTCGGGCAGACGCTCGTGCGCCACCGCCAACGCGCCCTCGCGGACGCGGCGGATCGGGTTGAGCAGCAGGCGAGAGACGAGCAGCGCGAGCAGGATCGCCGCGACGAGCGCGGCCAGGGTGATCGCCGCGCTGGTCAACGCGTCGGCGCGGGACTCGGCGGCCGCGGCCTCGAGCTGGTCCTCGATGCCTCCCTGCAGCGTGCTGATGATCCTGTCGTAGTCGGCATACGCGTCGGCGCCACCGAGGTCTGTGCCGCCCGTGCGGACGGTGCGGAACCGCTGTGCGTTCGCGGTGCGCAGCGACGCCACGGCCTTCTCACTGGTCGTCAGTGCGCTGGCGAGGCGGTCGATGGCGGCGCCCTCGACGCCCAGCTCCGAGAAGAGTTCGAGCGAGCCGGTCTCACCGGTGCGCTCGGTCGCTACAAGCGCCTGCTGCATGGCCAACGCGAACCGGCCGGCCAGGGTCTGCGAGAGCAGCTCGAGCCGCGACTCAGGGTTGATCTGCTCGTCGACGATCGTGGTGATCAGCTGAGTCACGCCCGACTGCAGCTGACGGAGCTGGGCAACCCAGGTGCCTGGGCTCAGGGTGATCGCATCCTCGGCCCGGAGCGCCTGGCTGAGGTCCAGCACCGCGTCGACCTGGTAACTCTGGTCGTCGGTAAGGTCGGCGGACTGCTTCGACTCGAGCAGCTCGCCTCCTGCCGTACGGATGTCGGCGATCGCCTCCTCGAGCGCGGCCTGACCATCATCACCGGAGGCGACGGCGGCGACCATCGCCCGCTCCGCGGCGACGAGGTAGTCGACAGCCGGGCGAAGCGCGGTGACCTGTTTCGCGCTGGCGGAGGAGTTCGAGGCCTCGGCGAGGTCACTCTGTGCCCGCAACCCACCCAACGTGGCGGCGAGCAGCAACGGGATGGCCAGGGCGAGCGCCACCTTGCGGCGTAAAGGCCATGCAGAGACGGCCAGACCGGACTCTCGGCGCTTGGTGCTCATCACTCACCCGGAGCTTTCGAGACGGACGCCACCGATCGGCAGCGCGGGGGGTCAGATCTGGTCAAAATAGGAGCATCTGGACCACCGGGGCAGGCGAATGCGAGTAACTAGCCCGAATAGGTGGTGTGGCACCACCCGTTCGAGGCATGCGGCCGGTCGGGCGGAGTCGGGTCGCTGGGAAGAGGAGAAGCACCGTCAGTGCCATCGGTTCTCGACTTACCTTCGCGAACGTCGCTTCAGGCCTTTGTCTCGTCGTCCTGGTCGGCTCCGGCACCGCTGGTGCTGCAGTGAACAGATTGGTGAACAGCGCTGACATCGTTAACGGCAGCATCCGCAGCGGCGATGTCCGTGACAACACGATCCGAACCGGCGACGTCCGGCACGGCAGTCTCAGGGCCGTCGACTTCGTCAGCGGCGCCTTCGCTGCCCCGGCCGGCGAGAAGGTGATACCGGTTCGGTCGGCCCGACTGGTGAGAAGGGTGAGACTGGTCCCGCCGGCGCGGATGGCCAGCGCGGCTCCGCAGGATCAGTTGGCGCGGACGGACTGAAGGGCGACACCGGAGAGATCGGACCGCCCGTGTCGATAACGGCTCAACGGGTACGACGAGACGAAGGATGGGAGCGTTATGAATTCAACCGCAACGTCCACGGCCCGTGCGGTTCGTGCTGATCACAGTCCTGCCGGCGCCTTCACCGCGGTGCTCAACGCCGCCGTGGGGACCGCGGCCGCCAAACTGGAGCAAAAGGTTGCCGTGTGGGCTGACAAGCTCAATGGCGTTGCAGGCGGAGGCGGTTCCTCGGGGGGACTAGCTGCGCTGGCAGACGAGGGACTCGATGAACTGGCCGAGGGCGGTGGCGCAATGGAGACGGCAGGTGCCGAGGGGGTCAAGGCAGGCCTGCACGGTAAGAACCCGATCTGGGCAGCCATCAAGGGGGCATGGCAGACGGGCACGCCCGTTGTGAGGGCTGCCATCATTGCCGCGGTAGTATCCGCGATCCTGCTCCTGCTGTTGTCCCCTGTCCTCTTGGTTGTCTTCCTCCTGAGCCTGCTCATCGTTGCCGCCGTTCACCGGGTCCGTGCCAGCCAAGACGTAGCCGCACGCTGAGGCCCGGGCGAACAGCTGGATCCGGCAGGAGAGACCCGTCAAGGGCCCGGGCACGCACGACCAGCTCAGGAATCGCGTTGGCATCTGGCACCGGGACCCGGATCAGCACAAGGCCCCAGACCGCGATGGATCGGAGAGCGACATCTCGGGGCCTCCAGGTCCTCCGGCAGACAGCCACAACGGCTGTACGAAATGTCCTGGAAGATCACCGGCATATCAAGCATGTCCGTGCGTAGGGAACCGGGCAAGTACACGTGGAGCAGACTGGAGGCATGCTGATGATGAAGCCCTCCTGCGAGTGTTGCGACGCGGACCTGCCGCCAGACTCAACGTCGGCTTGGGTGTGCAGTTCGAGTGCACCTGGTGCCACGCATGTGTCGCCGGCTGCCTGGCCGAGGTCTGCCCGAACTGTGGCGGTGACCTGCGCCCTCGGCCCACACGTGCGGGGATCCATCTGGGCACCATTCGGCTTCCTCTCAACGAGTGCAACGGTGCGGCCTTCACAAGTTGTGATGTTGGCTCAAGGAGCAACCACCGACATCCGCCGATCAATCGCACAGAGCATGGCCGGTCAGCGGCATGTCTGGAGGTCGCGACTCCTCTGTCACGCCAGGTGGATGGAACTTTGAGGCGTCGACCCGCGAGACGCGGAGTGGGAGATCGCCCTGCCGAAGTGCCGGGTCTACTTCCATGACCGCAAGGGCGCTATTGACGAGCACGGGGTTGAGGGCGCCGATGTCGCAGACGTGATCAGGCCTGGGGCAGAGTCGCGGA
>DASSBE010000165.1:0-35282 GCA_035699065.1 Nocardioidaceae bacterium | reverse complement strand
CTGTTCGAACGATGCTTTGGCCGGGGATGACCTCGACCCCCATCCCCGCCAAAGCCTCCCTCATCGGGAGGACAGTTTTGCCCCAGGGGTCGATGGGGTCGGGCTGTCAGATGGTGACTTACTCGTCGGAGGGTGTGAGATGCGGCGTTACGACGACCCCGTGGACGTGCGCAAGGGAATGGTTGGCGGGACCGAGGGCCCCGAGCAGTTCTTGTGGCGAGGACGACTGTGGAAGGTGTGCGACGTGGTCGCGCACTGGGTGGAGACCGGGCCGTGGTGGCAGTCGGCCGGCGTGCATGCCGTGCTCGGGTCGGACGACGCGCCCGCTCCGGGTCCGGCCGATGAGCACGGGACCGTGGCGGTCCGTCACGACCTCGCCGCCGAACGTGAGGTGTGGCGGGTCGAGGCGGCCCGCGGACTGGCCGCGACCGGTGCCGGGCGGGGCATGTTCGACCTGGTCTTCGACTGGGCCGAGGGCAGCTGGCAGCTCACCCGGTGCCTGGACTGAAAGGAGCGCGCCATGAACACCACGATGACTTCTTCCGGACTGCACCCGTATCACCTGCCGGCCGCGACCCACTCCTATCTCGAGCGTGCGGCGGACTCGCTGCGCGAGGCGATCACCAACTCCGAGGTGACCCTGCGGTACGCGTGCGCCCATGTGTCAGCGTTACGCGCGACCGCCGCGCTGCTCGCCGCCCGTGCTCATCCCGTGAGCGGCGCCAAGCGAGGACGTTCCCAGCAGAAGAACGCCTGGATCCTGCTCGCCGAGGTGGCACCCGAGCTCAGCGAGTGGGCCGCGTTCTTCGCCGCCGGCGCGGCCAAGCGGGCGGCCGCCGAGGCGGGGTCGAGCCGCGCGGTCACCGAACGGGAGGCCGACGACCTGGTCCGTGACGCCGACCGGTTCCTCGGCCTGGTCGAGCAGTCGCTCGGGCTGGCCAAGCACGTCTCGTTCCAGGAGCATCTGCCTACGGACGCGACACCGGGGTGGCGTGGTGTCGCCTGACCCGTTCGTCCACCTGCACGTCGCTTCCGGCTACTCCCTGCAGTACGGCGCTTCGCACCCGCACGTGCTCGTCGAACGAGCCGCCGAGCACGAGATGGACACCCTTGCCCTCACCGACCGGGACGGGGTCTACGGCGCAGTCAGGTTCGCCAAGGCCTGCATGCAGGCACACCTCCGGCCGGTCCTGGGCGTCGACCTCGCCGTCGCCCCCACCGGTGCCCTGCCGGCATCCGCGATGTCGCCCGGCGATGGTTACGCACCCGCCGCGCGGTCACCTCGAGGCGCTCCACCTCGTACTCCCGCACGAGGTGGAGCCTTCCGGGATCCCCGGCTGCCCCGCGCGACGTTCCTGGCCGGCAGCAAGCAGGGCTGGGCCGCGCTGTGCCGGCTGGTCTCGGCGACTCATCTCGCCGGCGAGCGCGGCACCCCGGTCACCTCGCTGGAGCTGATCGCCGAGCACATCGCGGGCAAGGACGTGCTGGTGATGCTCGGCCCCGGCTCCGAGCTCGGCCGGGCCGCGACGCTCCGCCGCGACGACCTGGCCCGGGCCGCGCTTCGTCCCTGGCTCGACGTGGTGGACCGCGCCGACCTGCTGGTCGAGGTGGTCTCGCACCGGCTGCCCGGAGCCGGTCCCGGCTCCTCGCCCCATGCCGCGAGGATGGCCGGCCTGTCCCGCGCGGAGAACCTGGGCGTCGTACTCACCAACGCCGTCCGCTACGCCGACCGCAGCGATGCCCCCACCGTCGACGTGCTGGACGCCGCGCGCAGGCTCGTCCCGCTCGACCTGCGCCATGTGGACCGCGGCAACGCCGAGGGGTTCTTGAAGTCAGGCAAGCAGATGGTCGAGGTGGCCGAGGAGGTCTGCCGGTTCGCCGGCCTGGGCGAGCGCGACGCGCGCCAGCTGCTGTCACGCACCCGGATGGTCGCCGACCGGTGCGCGGTCGACCCGCGCGAGGACCTCGGGCTCGGCGAGGTGCACTTCCCGGAGTTTGACGTGCTGCGGGACGAACGTCACGAGAGCGCCGACGCGATGCTCCGCGCGCGGTGTGAGGCCGGCATCGGCAACCGTTACGGGAACGCACCGCGGCAGCGGATCTGGAAACGGCTCGACGACGAGCTGCAGACGATCCGTGGGCTCGGCTACGCGTCGTACTTCCTCACCGTCGGCGACGTCACCGACCTGATCAAGCAGATGGGTGTCCGCTGCGCGGCGCGAGGCTCGGGTGCGGGCAGCCTGGTCAACTACCTGATCGGGGTCTCCGGGGTCGACCCGCTGCGGCACGGACTGCTGATGGAGCGGTTCCTCTCCCCGCTACGCCAGGCGTTGCCCGACATCGACATCGACGTCGAGTCCGCGCGCCGGCTCGAGGTCTACGAGAACATTCTCGACCGGTACGGCGGAGAGCGGTGCGTCTGCGTCTCGATGATGGACACCTACCGGGTCCGTCATGCCGTGCGTGACGTCGGTGCCGCGCTCGGCATGCCGGCCGGCGAGGTCGACGCGATCGCCAAGGCGTTCCCGCACATCCGCGCCCGCGATGCCCGGCTCGCGCTCAAAGAGCTGCCCGAGCTCCGTGCCTCGGGGTTGGGCGAGCAACGGCTCGACCTGATGTTCCGTCTGGTCGAGAAGCTCGACGGCCTGCCTCGTCATATCGCCGTGCACCCGTGCGGCGTACTCCTGTCCGACGCGACCCTGCTCGACCGCACCCCGGTCGAGGCCAGCTACGCCGGGTTCCCGATGAGCCAGTTCGACAAGGACGACGTGGAGGACCTCGGCCTGCTCAAGCTCGACGTGCTCGGGATCCGCATGCAGTCCTCGATGGCGCACGCGCTGACCGAGATCGAAAGGGTGGACGGGGCGCGGCTCGACATCGACGACGAGGAGCAGGTGCCGTTCGACGACCCGGCGACGTTCTCGATGATCTCCCAGGCCAAGACGTTGGGCTGCTTCCAGATCGAGTCGCCGGGTCAGCGTGAGCTGGTCGGCAAGTCCGGGATCGAGTCGTTCGAGGACATCATCACCGACATCTCGCTGTTCCGGCCGGGGCCGGTCAAGTCCGACATGGTCACGCCGTACCTCAACGCCAAGCAGGGCTGGAAGATGCCGCACTACCTGCACGAGGACCTGCGGCCGGTCCTCGAGCAGACCGGCGGCGTGGTGGTCTTTCACGAGCAGGTGATCGAGATGATCGCGCAGCTCACCGGCTGCACCCTGGCCGAGGCCGACGAGGCACGCCGCGCGCTCGGTGACGTCGAGGGCATGGCGCAGGCCAAGCTGTGGTTCTTCCCGCGCGCACTGGGCAACGGCTACCCCCGCCGGCTCGTCGAGGAGATCTGGAAGGTGCTCGAGGCGTTCGCGTCGTTCGGGTTCTGCAAGGCCCATGCTGCGGCGTTCGCGCTCCCGACGTACCAGTCCGCCTGGCTGAAGGCGCACTACCCGGCGCACTTCCTGGCCGGTGTGCTCACCCACGACCCCGGCATGTACCCCAAGCGGCTGATCCTCGACGACGCCCGCCAGTTCGGGATCGCGGTGCTCGGCCTGGACGTGAACGCCTCGGAGAAGGAGTACGTCGTGGAGCGGGTCGGTGTGTACGACGAACCTCCACCGGAGGTGATGGGGGAGGCTCCTCGGCCCGCGCCGGGTCCGGGCTTGCCGGACGGCCGTGCCTACGGGATAAGACTTGCGCTGTCGGAGGTAAAGGGCATCTCCGAGGCGGAGGTGGCCCGGATCATCGCCGCCCGGCCGTACCACTCGCTCACCGACTTCTGGCACCGTGCCCGTGTCTCCCGGCCGGTCGTGGAGCGGCTGGTGCTGGCCGGCGGGTTCGACGGGGTCTACGGCATCGGCACGGCCCTGGCGGGGCTCGGGGTACGTCGACGCGGCAAGGTGACCCGGCGGGACCTCCTGCTCCAGGTGGCCGATCTGGACCGTCACTCGCGGGCGGTCGACCGCGCCGGCAAGGGAAGGAGCCGCGGCCTGACCGGTTCTCGCGGAGCGGCCGCGGTGCGGGCAGCCGAGGCGGCCGACCGCAACAGCAGCGACGCGCACGTGCGGGACGGCGCTCCGGCCGGGCCGGACTCGTCGCGTCAACCGGGACTGGCCCGGGCCGCTCCGGGCGTGTGGCAGAAGGCGGCAGCCCAGTCCCGGGCGACCCGGCCCGCAGCCGCGGTCACCTCGGTCCAGCTCGCCCTCGACCTCGGGGACACTCCCGGCGACGGTGAGGTCAGCGGACTGCCGGAGATGAACGCCTCGGAACGCGTCCGCGCCGAGCTCGAGATCCTCGGCCTCGACGTGAGCCAGCACGTCGTGGCGTTCTACGACCAGTTCCTCGAGGAGCTCGGGGTGACCCGGTCCCGCGACATGCTGCGTCAGCGCAGCAAGTCCGAGCTGCTGGTCGCCGGGGTGAAGGTGGCCACCCAGACCCCGCCGATCCGGTCCGGGCGGCGGGTCATCTTCTTGACCCTCGACGACTCGACCGGACCGGTGGACGCGACGTTCTTCGAGGATGCGCAGGGCCCGTACGCCGCGACGGTGTTCCACTCCTGGATGCTGCTGGTGCGCGGCGTGCTCCGTCGCACCGGACGGCACGGTGTCTCGCTGCGCGCCACCGGGTGCTGGGAGCTGCCTGCGCTCTACCAGGTCTGGCAGCGCGGTGGACCGGAGGGGGGCATGGACGCGGTGCGCGCGCTGATGGCGCAGGTCCCGGCCGGCTTCGGGGAGGACGGCGCGGAGGCGGCGGTGCAGGGTGCCGCCGAGAGCCGGTCCACCCGGCCGGTGATGGCCAAGCCGCAGACCGGCGGGCCGACCGCGGGTGGGATGGGCCGGCGCCGGGTGCTCGTGCACTCGAGCGGGTTCACGATGTCGCCGTACTCCGACATCAAGCCCGCCGGCGAGGATGCGAAGTCCGCTCCGCGCAAGCTGTGGCACCGCAGCTCCGGGAGTGCCGGATGACCTTTCACCGCCCCGGCTCACTAGGGTGGGC
Source organism: Nocardioidaceae bacterium (assembly GCA_035699065.1). GTDB lineage: Bacteria > Actinomycetota > Actinomycetes > Propionibacteriales > Nocardioidaceae > Nocardioides_C. The sequence goes on along the minus strand of DASSBE010000165.1, from coordinate 30,293 downwards.
GCTATGCCGGCACAGAACAGCTCGCAACGCCGCAGTGCTGCTCGCACCGCCGTGGTGTGGGATGCGCTCCAAGATGTTCTGTCGCCCGGGACGGCGTCGGTCATCGACATCGGCGGCGGCACCGGGGGGTTCGCGGTCCGGGTCGCCGAGCTCGGGCACCGGGTCACCGTCATCGACCCCAGCCCCGACGCCCTCGCCGCGCTGGCGCGACGTGCCGACGAGAGCGGGGTCGCCGACCTGGTCGCCGGCCAGCAGGGTGACCTCGCGACCCTGCTCGACCTCGTCCCGCGCGACAGCGCCGATGTGGTGCTCTGTCACGGCGTGCTCGAGATCGTCGAGGACCCGGCGTCCGCCCTCGGCACCATCGCCACCGTGCTCCGCCCCGGCGCGACGCTCAGCCTCCTGGTCACCCAGCGGCACGCCGCCGTGTTCGCTCGCGCGATGGCCGGCCACTTCGTGCAGGCCAGGACGCTGCTCGACGACCCGGACATCACCGGGGCCGGCCGCCGGTTCACCGTGGACGAGATCACCTCGGTGCTCGACGAGTCCGGCTTCGACAACCGCTCCGTGCATGCAGTCCGGGTCTTCGCGGACCTGGTGCCCAGCTCGCTGGTCGACCTCGAGCCCGGTGCAGCCGGGGCGCTCGTGGAGCTCGAGCAGGCGGTCGCGGACCGGCCCGAGTACTTCCCCCTCGCCACCCAGCTGCACGTCCTCGCCACCCGCCGCTGACCTGTCGGGGCGTGGGACCGCTCACCCCGTTCCACGACCGGAGAGCCCGGGGGAGTCATGAGGCGCCGCGACCTCGAGCTGGCGTCGTGGCAGTGCCCGGTGCTGCACGTGGACATGGACGCGTTCTACGCCTCGGTCGCGGTGCGGGACCGGCCCGAGCTGCACGACGTACCGGTGATCGTCGGCGGCGGGCACCGCGGTGTCGTGCTGTCGGCCAACTACCTCGCCCGTGAGTACGGCGTCGGGTCCGCGATGCCGATGACCCGCGCCCGGCGGCTGTGCCCGAAGGCCGTGGTGATCCCACCCGACTTCGACACCTTCGCGGTGGTCTCCTCCTCGGTGATGGAGAACTTCCGGCAGGTCACCCCGGCGGTCGAGGTGCTCTCGCTGGACGAGGCGTTCCTCGACGTCTCCGGATCGGTACGCCGGCTGGGGTCGCCGTACTCCATCGCCGAGGACCTGCGCGCACGGATCTACGACGAGCAGGCGATCACCTGCTCGGTCGGGATCGCGAGCACGGTCGCGGTGGCCAAGCTGGCGAGCCGTCGCGCCAAGCCGGACGGGGTGCTCGTCGTCCCTCCGCACACCGTCACCTCGTTCCTGCACCCGCTCGCTGTGGGTGAGCTGTGGGGAGTGGGGGAGAAGACCGCGCAGATGCTCAACCGGCTCGGCCTGATGACGGTCGGCGACATCGCGCACACGCCGTTGGCCACCCTGCAACGAGCGGTCGGCGCCGGCCTCGGCTCCCACCTGCACCAGCTCGCCTGGGGTCAGGACCACCGGGTGGTCACGCCGCGGCGCGGACCCGACGAGCCGGACAAGAGCATGGGTGCGGACGAGACGTTCGGACGCGACACCGACGACCGGGAGGTGATCCTGCGCGAGGTGCTCCGGCTCTCCGCGAAGGTCGCCGGGCGGATGCGTACGGCGCGAGTCGCGGGCCGGACCGTGACGTTGAAGGTCCGGTTCGCCGACTTCACCACGATCACCCGGTCGAAGACGATGTCGGAGGCGACCGACGTGACCCAGGAGATCTACCGGACCGCGAACGACCTGTTCACCGCGCTCGGACTGCAGCGGGCCCGGATCCGGCTGGTCGGGGTCCGGGTGGAGGGGCTGGTGCCCCGGGCCACGGTGCAACGACAGTTGCTGCTCGGTGCCCGCGAGCGCGGCTGGTCCGAGGCCGACCGGGCCATCGACAAGGCGGCGCTGCGGTTCGGCACCGCGGCCGTGCGCCCGGCGACGCTGCTCGGCGGGAGGCCGTAGGTCGCAAGGTGAGAGGCAGCCGTCAGTCCCAGGCCCCGTAGACGTGCACCCACAGGTTCTTGTCGTGGGTCATGTCCCACAGCTGCTTGGCGTCCTCGACCCAGAAGTTCACGCAGCCGTGGCTGTGACCCACGAACGGGTCCATCATGTAGCGCGAGCCGTGCAGGGCCTGACCGCCGGAGAAGAACTGCGAGTACGGCATCGGTGCTCCGCCGTACGCCCCGCTGGTGTGGTCGATGTCGCGCCACTGCACCCGGAAGGTGCCGGTCCGGGTCGCCACGCTGCGCGCGCCGCCGCGCACCAGCCAGGAGTTGCGCAGCCTGCCGTTGCGGTACAGGTTCACCTGGTGCCGCCGGCGGTCGTAGCAGGTGTGCCAGCCGGCGCTCTTGCAGACCCGCGGCACCGCCCGCTTGCCGCGCACCGTCTGCCTGATCAGCGGCTTCCACACCCGGTAGTCGGCGCGACCGGTCCGCTTCAGCCCGTGCCGGGCCTGGAAGCGCTTCACCGCGCGCTCGGTCTTCGGGCCGAACACCCCGTTCGGTGTCGCCCGGAACAGTCCGGCCCACTTGAGCCGGTACTGCAGCTCGTAGACGTGCTCGATGCGGTATGGATCGCGGTCCACGTCACCGGGGCGCACGATCTCGCGCGCGAACGGCGAGGACATCGTCCACCCAGGTCTCGCCTCCGCCGGTGCGCTCACGACCAGGGTGAGCCCCAGGCCTAGCGCCATCACCGCGACCAGACTCCACAGCTTCTTCATCAAGGCCTCCTACCTGGGCCGGCGGCCATCGCCGGCTCTCCCCCGTTCGGTCAGGCGGCTGCCGTTCCCGAGCGTCGATCCGGATGCGCGTGCTCTCGACCAGGATCTCGACAAGGATAGGGCCATCGAGCCTTTCGGCTGCGCGACCATTTCCCGTGATGCCGACCACGTCGACGGCGGGGTCCCTCCGTCACTTCTCTGGACGCGCCGGGTTTGTGAAATGGTTGCAATTTGCTGGACGAAGCGATGATTTTTCCTGGGTCGGGTACCACTGTCATGAACGTCTGCCTAGACTGAATCAAAGAAGATTGGCGGGAGGAAACCGTGCCGCTCTCGGAAGAAGAGTTGCGTCTGCTCGAGCAGATGGAACGTGCGTTGGTGGCCGAGGACCCTAAGTTCGCCTCGGCGCTGAGGGGGACGACCTTGCGGCGGAACGCGCGTCGTCGTGCGTTCGTTGCGGCTGGAGTCTTCCTGGTGGGTGTCGCCGTGCTGATGACCGGCGCCGTCATGCAACAGACGATCGTCGGGATCGTCGGCTTCGTGGTCATGCTCGGCTCCGCCTACGTCGCGCTGAGCTCCTGGAGGGGGCAAAATTCGGCGCCACAGTCAGAAGAAGGACGAGCAGTAGCGGACTCGCCGGAGTCCGCGTTCGGACTCAGCGTCATCGAGGGCGGCAAGGCCAAGAAGCGATCGTCGCGCGGTCGCAGCAGTGCACGCAGCACCAACCACTCGTTCATGGAGCGCTTCGAGGAGCGCTGGCGTCGTCGTCGCGACGGCAACGGCTTCTGACCCGCACAGCCACCACCCGCACAGTCACCACCCGCTGAACGACACCGGGCCGCGCCCGGCCGGTCAGCCGCCTCACACCGCGTGGTCGACCCCCGGCTCCGAGCTGACCCGGACCTCTGCCTGACGCCTTCTGCGCACCGCGTCCGCACCCAGTCCGGTGATCAACGACGCGGGCAGCCAGGTCGCCCGGAACCGACTCGCCCGGGTCGCGCCGTCGCGCATCGCCCGCACACAGAGGGCCACGTCGCCGGAGACGTCCTGCATGTCCACCGAACGGGAGTAGCGGGCCCGTTCGACGAACTCGACCAGCCGCTGCAGCGCCTGCGTCGCCTCCGGATTCGCCTCCGGACCGGTCACCGGCCGCCGGGTCCACTCGTCCTCGTTGCCGCCCGGCTCGCCGAAGGCGGTGACCAGGGACCGTGCCCGCGTCCGCAGCGTCACCGAGTCGTCCCACGGCAGGCCGAGGTCCAGCGCGCTGTCGCGCAGCTCGCTCCAGGCGGCCTCTGCCACGGCGACCGGCCCGGTGGCACGTGCCCAGCGCCGGCGCCGGACCAGTGACCGCGCCAACAGGGGGGCGCCGAGCAGCGCGATCACCAGCAGCGCGCCGAGGAAGCCGGTGAGGACGCTGCGCAGGCCGTTCCCGGAGCCGCCGTCACTCTTCTTGTCGACGGGGGTGGGGGCGGCGCTCTCCTCCTCGTCGATGCGCTGCGGGCCCTGGTTCGGGTTCCGCGTGGACTCGGCGGCGGTCGGGTCGCCCGCGGTCGCGCCCTCGGTGGTGTAGCCGGGGACGTCGCTGGCCCGGGTCTGTGGGGTCGGCTCGAACCGGACCCAGCCCGTGCCCTCGAAGTACATCTCCGGCCAGGCGTGCAGGTCGTGCGCGCTGTAGACGTACTGCTCGCCGGTGACCCGCTCGGGTCGCAGGAAACCGACCGCGACCCGGGACGGGATGCCGATGGCGCGGCCCATCACCGCCATCGCGGCCGCGAACTGCTCGCAGTAGCCGACCCGGCTGTCCGGGCCTTCGCCGAGGAACTGCTCGAGGTCGTCATTGCCGTTGCCGGGTGCGCGCTCGAGAGAGTAGGTGAACCCGCCGTCCTCGCGGAACCACTGCTGCAGCCGGACCGCCTTCGCGAACTTGCCGACCTGCTGCTCGGTCACGCCGCGGGCCAGCTCCCGCACCGAGTCGGGCAGTGAGTCGGGCAGCGAGGTGTAGGGGGTGAAGATCTCTTCCGAGGTGGGCCCCGACGCCTCGAGACCCGCGGCGGTCGGCGCGATTTGGAGCGCACGCAGCTGGTAGCTGAGGTCCGCGGTGGTCTGGCCGTCGGCGGCGCTGATGAAGTCCATCGTGCTGGTGTCGTAGCGCCAGTCGCCGTCCACCTCGATGGAGTACACCGGGTACGGCGCGGGCAGCCAGCGGGAGTCGAAGTCGGAACCGATGTCGATCGAGTACGGGACCTCGGTGCGCGGCACGTCCGGCTCGAGCCCCGGCGGCCGCGGCAGCCGGCCCTCGGCGCGCTGCTCCACCGGGATCGAGCGTCCGGACGGCTTCCAGGTCTTGCCGTCGAACGAGTCGAGCACGGAGATCCGCAGGTACGACGGGTCCTTGTCGGGGGTGGTGACCCACACCAGGTCGACGTCGCGGCCGCGGGCCAGGTCGCGCTTGAGGTTCACCATCGGGTTGGAGATCGTCACCGAGTCGCCGTCCCCGCCGGATCCCGGGCCGTTGCCGTCGAAGAAGTTCGCGCTCAGGGTGGGAATGAACAACGGGACCACGACGGCCAGGCCGGTGGCGGTGAACCCGATCTTGCGCGCGGAGGAGCGGACGGCCGCCGTACTCACGTTGCTGTCCACCGAGTCGAACACCTTCTGGCTGCCGCCGATCTGCCGCCCCCAGTGCGAGAGCCGCAGTGCCTCGTCGTTGGCGAGCAGGAACAGGAAGCTCATCGCCCCGAACACGAAGCCGATCCAGCTCACGCCTCCGTCGAGGATGCTCACCGGGGCGGTGTACACCGCCAGGAGGGGAAGCCCGGCGACCGGGACCCGGCGCAGGCCGCAGGCAAGGAAGTCGACGACCACGGCGGTGGCCGCTCCGGCGACGATCAGCAGCGCGTGGATCTGCGGGACGCTCGCGGGGACCGGCGCGGCGTAGCCGTTCGCGGCGGCGACACCGTCCTGGATCCGGAGCCCGACCTCGTGCATCGACGAAGGGGTCGGGATCCAGCCGGCCACGGTGAGGTCGCCGGCCCAGGTCCGGTTCAACCACACCAGTAGCACCGCTACCTGGCCGAGCGGCACCAGCAGCGCCGGAACCCGGCCCGAGCGCATCACCATGCCGCTGACCGCGACCATGAAGCAGGCGCCCAGACAGGGCACCAGGAACCCGCTGGCCTCCTCGGTGAAACCCGACCAGGCCCACAGTGCGATCCAGGTGGTGAGCCCGGCCAGCAGCGAGGCGACCGTGCTGTTCGGCCAGCGCAGGTGCATGCCGCTCACGACGCCCTCCCGGAACCGGACGTGGGCGCGGCGGCGCCGGTCGACGTGGGCGCGGGGGCGCCGGCCTTCGCGCGGCCGGCCAGGCCCAGCTCCTGCCACACGACCCGGATCGGGTCACCCGGGCCGGCGCTGACCGCCTTCCAGCCGTGCGCCTTGAGCCAGGCGGCTCCGGCACCCTGGGGCTTGTCGTTCTGCGGCGACCTTCCCTGTGGCGACCCTGCCTGTGGCGACCCTCCGCCGCGGGTCCAGGCCTGGGCGTCCAGGGCGATCGCCATGGTGCTGGCCGCCGAGTGCCGCATCCGGGAGAGGGCCGGCTTGTCGTAGTCGGCGACGTCACCGAGCACCGCGACCAGCAGCCCGGAGTGCCCGGTGTCCTGCAGCCAGCGGGTGTCGAGGTGCTGCCGGTCGACCTCGGTGAGCACCGCCATCGACTCGAGCAGCGGTCCGGTCTCGGCCGCGATCGCGCTGCGCTCGTGCCAGGAGCCGCCCTCCTCCTCGCCGGCCGCGGTGACCAGGCGCAGCACGAACCCGCGCTGGATCAGGTGTACGCCGATCGATGCGGCGATCGAGACCGCGTGCTCCAGCGAGCTCGCGGCACCGCTGCCGCGGTGGGAGAACGTGCGGTTGTCGACGAACAGGGTCGCCCGGGACTGCCAGGGCTGCTCCTCGCGACGCACCATCAGCTCGCCGACCCGGGCGCTGCTGCGCCAGTGCACCCGGCGCAGGTCGTCCCCGCGGCGGTACTCGCGCACGGTCACGTCCTCGGCGCTTCCGGTGGCGAAGGCGCGCGGCCGGTTGTCGCCCGAACCGGTCCAGGCTCCCGACAGCGGGATCGCGGGCAGCGGAAGCACCCGCGGTGTGACGACCAGCGAGGCCGTGCTCTGGAACGCGCGGTCGAGCTCGACGAGCCCGAACGGGTCGGAGAGCCGGACGGTCATCGGGCCGACGGCGTACTTGCCGCGCAGGTCGGACCGGACGACGTAGCCCACGCTGCGCTTCCACTTCGGGCCCATCCGGTCCACCACGAAGCGGGGCCGGGTCCCGAGCACGTAGGGCAGCTGGTCCTCGAGCAGCAGCAGCCCGGTCGGCATCCGGCCGTCGTTGGTCAGGTCGAGCTGGACCCGGGCCTGCTGGCCGGCCTCCACCTGCGACGGGGTGACCGAGCGGACCAGCCCGAGCCGGTAGCGGCTGCGGCCGAGGAAGTAGGCGGTGACGAGGGGAAGCACGATCAGCAGCACCCCGATGCGGAGCAGGTCCTTCTGGCCGAGCACGATCGCGCAGAGGCCGGCCGTGATGCCGGCGGCCAGGAACGCCCGGCCCCGGGTGGTCATCGCGGACAGCGCCTCGCGCATGGTCTGGTCCTTGGTCTCAGGTGGCGGAGCGACGACTCTCGGGCATCGCCACGCCGGCGACGATCTGCTGCAGGGCGGCCTCGGTGGTCCGGCCGCTCATCGACGCCTCGACCGTGGGCAGCAGCCGGTGGGCGAGAACCTGCACCGCCAGGGTCTGCACGTCGTCGGGGATCACGTAGTCCCGGCCGCCGAGCGCGGCGGCTGCCTTCGCCGCGCGCACCAGGTGCAGGGTCGCGCGCGGGGAGGCGCCGAGACTGAGCTCGGGGGACCTGCGGGTCGCGGTCGTGATCGCGACGGCGTAGCGCTGCACCGACTCGGCGACGTAGACGCTGCCCACGATCTCGATCAGCTTGCGGATCTCGGCGGCGTCGGTGACCGGCTCCAGGTCGTCGAGCGGGTTCGAGCGCGTGTGCGAGTTGAGCATCGCGATCTCCGCCGCCTCGACCGGGTAGCCCATCGAGACCCGCGCCATGAACCGGTCCCGCTGCGCCTCGGGCAGGGCGTAGGTGCCCTCCATCTCGATCGGGTTCTGGGTGGCGATCACCATGAAGGGGGAGTCGAGGTGGTACGTCGTACCGTCGACCGTCGCCTGGCGTTCCTCCATGCACTCCAGCAAGGCGGACTGGGTCTTGGGGGAGGCCCGGTTGATCTCGTCGCCCACCACGATGTTGGCGAAGATGCCGCCCGGCCGGAACTCGAACTCGCGGGTGTCCTGGTTGAACACCGAGACCCCGGTGACGTCCGAGGGCAGCAGGTCCGGCGTGAACTGGATGCGGCGTACCGAGCAGTCGATGGAGCGGGCCAGCGCCTTGCTCAGCATCGTCTTGCCGACACCGGGCACGTCCTCGATCAACAGGTGGCCCTCGGCGAGCAGCACCACGAGCGAGAGCGTGGCGACCTCCGGCTTGCCCTCGATCACCTTCTCGATGCTGGCGCGGATCCGTCCGCTCACCCGGGTCAGCGTGTCGAGATCGGTCACCGCCCCGCGTTCGAACGGGTTCTGGTCCGCCCCGGCTCCGGAACCATGTGCTTCCTGCTCCACTGAGGTCACGCTGTCCTTCTCTCCCAGAGGCCCGTCGGTCCTCCCCGATTTGTGTGCCTAGTCAACAACACGCAGCGAAACCCTGTCACCGATGTGGACAGAAGCCTCACGAACTGACGTCGAATCGTGGCCGTTCCTCCCTGATCGCTCCACTTCACACCACCACGGCGCGCGCCGCTTCCGATTGTCCCCGCTGGCCTGCGCAAACGCACGGGGCCGCATCCCCCGAACCGGTACGAGAAACGCCGACAAATGGATGCGTTTCTGGTTGACGGTGGAGCGAAGTGGAGTCAGGTGGTGCGCAGTGGAGGAGAGGGAGACCTTTCCGCTCGTCAGGACGGGACCGGGGAGGTGGCGAGGATGTTCTTCGGCACCTACACCCCCCGCCTCGACGACAAGGGCCGGCTCTTCCTCCCCGCGAAGTTCAGGGACGAGCTGTCGGAGGGTCTTGTGGTCACACGCGGACAGGAGCGCTGCCTCTACGTGTGGTCCATGGACGAGTTCGGCAAGCTCACCGAGCGGCTCCGCGAGGCGCCGGTCACCAACAAGGGCGCCCGCGACTACGTCCGGATGTTCTTCGCCGGCGCGTCCGACGAGACGCCGGACAAGCAGGGCCGGATCACGATCCCGCCGATGCTGCGCGACTACGCGTCGCTGGCCAAGGACTGCATCGTGATCGGCGCGATGAACCGGATCGAGATCTGGGACGCCGGCGCCTGGCAGACCTACTCCGACGAGCAGGAGCAGGCGTTCGCGGACCTGTCGGAGGAGGTGTTCCCCGGTGTCATCTGACGCGTCATCCGGCGTCACCTGAGCAGCACGTTGACCTGCGGCGAGCTCGCAGCGCGTGGTCTCACGTCCGCTCCTCCTTTGTCATCTGGCGCACCTTCCCCGGTGCCAGACGACAACTTCCCGAGGAGCGAGCGGGCGGGGACCAGGCCTTGCGAACCCGGTCGGGTCGAGCACCAGCCATGAAGTTCACACGAGGGGTCGAAACCACATGAGCGTCACGTTCTCCGGACAGCTGTCCGGCCAGCCGACGAGGCGGGTGCGTGAAGAGGTCAAGGACGGCCTGGCCGTCGTCGTCTTCTCGGCCGCGGCGTCGTCGGCGCTGGCACTCGCCCTGCTGCTCCTCGTCCACCTGGCCGACTAGGTCGCGACGATGACCACTCCTCGTCATCAGCCCAGCCACGTCCCGGTCCTGCTCGACCGGGTCGTTGCGTTGGTGGCGCCTCCGCTCGAGCGGGCCGGCTCGGTCCTGGTCGACGCGACCCTCGGGCTGGGCGGCCACGCGGAGGCGGTGCTCGACCGGTGCCCGAACGCGCACCTGGTCGGCGTCGACCGCGACACCCACGCGCTGGAGGCGGCCAGCCGGCGGCTCCAGCCGTACGCCGAGCGCACCACGTTCGTGCACGCGGTCTACGACGAGATCCCGGAGGTCCTCGCCGGGCTCGGCCACGACCACGTCGACGGCGTGCTGTTCGACCTCGGGGTCAGCTCGATGCAGCTCGACGTGCGTGAGCGCGGCTTCGCCTACGCGGAGGACGCGCCGCTCGACATGCGGATGGACGACACCGAGGGCCCCACCGCCGCCGACGTGCTCAACACCTACCCCGCCGAGGAGCTCGCGCGGATCCTGAAGTGGTACGGCGAGGAGCGGTTCGCGCGCCGGATCGCCGACTTCATCGTCCGGGAACGGGAGCGGGAGCCGTTCACCCGCTCCGCCCGGCTGGTCGACCTGATCCGGAACGCGATCCCGGCCGCCGCCCGTCGTACCGGTGGCCACCCGGCGAAGCGGACGTTCCAGGCCCTGCGGATCGAGGTCAACGACGAGCTGTCGGTGCTGCGCCGGGCGCTGCCCGGCGCGATCGACGCGATCGGTGTGAACGGCCGGGTGGTGGTGATGTCCTACCACTCGCTCGAGGACCGGTTGGTCAAGCAGGCGTTCACCGAGCGCACCCGCAGCGACGTCCCGCCGGACATGCCGTTCGTCCCGGAAGGGCATGAGCCGGCCCTGCGCCTGGTCACCCGTGGGGCCGAGAAGGCCTCCGCCGACGAGATCGAGCAGAACCCACGAGCAGCGTCCGTCCGACTGCGCGCGGTCGAACGAGTCCGCACCGACAGGGGAGCCGCAGGATGAACCAGATCCCAGGCAGCTGCTCGTTCCGCCCGCATCTCTCGCTCCGCCCGCACTTCTCGCTCCGCCCGCACTTCCGAGGGGATCCCGCATGAGCACGCTGATGAGCCAGGCCCGCAACCGGGTACCCCGATTCGCCGAGGCGGCCGTCGAACGGGCCCGGCTGACCGTCGTCCCGCGGCGCGCGACCAAGGCACCCAAGGTTCCGTTCGTCACGCTGGTCTCGGTGCTCCTCGTCGGCGGCGTCGTCGGTCTGCTGCTGTTCAACACGAACATGCAGCAGGCCTCGTTCACCGCGACCGCGCTCGAGGAGCACGCCGCGGTGCTCGACGCCAAGGAGCAGTCCTTGCAGATGACGCTCGACACGCTGCGCGACCCGCAGCGGGTCGCCGCGCGGGCCAAGCGGCTCGGCATGGTGCCGGCGAGCAGCCCCGCGTTCATCCGGCTCTCCGACGGCACGGTGCTCGGCACGCCGACGGTCGCCGACCCGGCCAACGCGGTGCGGATCTCGCCACTGCCGACCCGCAAGCCGAAGAACCTCCGCCCGAAACCGGTGATCGTGCCGTTCAAGGAGGCCGCGAAGAAGCAGTCCGACACGACCACCGTTGGCGCGGATGAGGCCACCGCGACAGGTACAAAGAAGGTGCACAGTTCGCAGCGACGTCAGGGGAGCGAGCGTTGACCCGAGCCAGGCGCTCCGCAGGTGGGCGGACAGGAGCCGGGTGGGCAGGACCCGGGCCAGGACCGCGGACCGGTTCCCGCGGGCCACGGAGGCGGTCGCTGCGCGGCGGTTCGCTGCTGCGGCTGCGGGTCGGCTTCGTCCTGATCGCCATGGTCGTCTCCGTGTTCGGGGTACGGCTGTTCCAGCTGCAGGGCATCGATGCGCAGGCCTATGCGGCCAAGGCCGAGGCCAACGACGCGACCGGCCTGGAGACGATCACCCTGCCGGCCACCCGAGGCTCGATCGTCGACCGCAACGGCATGCCGCTCGCCGAGTCCGTGGACGGGATGATGATCGTCGCCGACCCCACGCTGACCGCCGAGCACGCCAACGCGATCGCGAAGATCCTCGCCAACCGGCTCGACATCGACTACTTCGAGACGCTGACCAAGCTGCGCGACGACGACACGCAGTTCCGCTACATCGCCCGGCGGGTGCCCTCCGCCACCGCCCGGGCGGTGGTCGCCGCGATCGACGCGCGCGGATTCAAGGGCATCGACACCCGGCGCGACCCGGTGCGCGACTACCCGGCCAAGGACGTGGGCGCCAACATGCTCGGCTTCCTCGGCACCGACGGCAAGCCGCTGGCCGGCTTCGAGCGGGTCTTCAACCCGATGCTCGCCGGCACGGACGGCACCGCCACCTACGAGGTCGGCGGCGGGAACAAGATCCCGCTCGGAGACAGCAACGTGGTGCAGCCACAGAGCGGCCACGACCTCACCCTGACCATCGACCGCGACGTGCAGTGGTACACCCAGCGGGTGCTGCGCCAGACGGTCCAGGCGGCCGGCGGTGAGTCCGGTGCCGCGGTGGTGCTCGACAGCCGCACCGGTGAGGTGCTCGCCCTCGCCGACCACCCCACCTTCGACGCCAACAAGCCGCTGGCCTCCCCGGCGGAGGACCTCGGCGCCCGCTCGGTCTCCGACGTCTACGAACCGGGCTCGGTGGAGAAGGTGCTCACGGCCTCCTCGCTGATCGACGCCGGCAAGGTCACCCCGAGGACGAAGATCGTGGTGCCGCCGGAGCTTCCCCGCTCGGACCGGGTGATCCACGACTACTGGGACCACGGGCGGCTCCGGCTCACGCTGACCGGCGTGATCGCGAAGTCCTCCAACATCGGCACCGTGCTCGCCGCCGACGAGTTCTCGCCCAAGGAGCTGCACACCTACCTGAGCAGCTTCGGGCTCGGCAGACGGACCGGGGTCGGGATCCCCGGCGAGACCGCCGGCCTGCTTCCCCCGTGGCGTGACTGGACGCAGATCCGGCAGGACACGATCGCCTTCGGTCAGGGCGTCTCGGTGAACACGCTGCAGATGGCCGCGGCGGTGAACGCGATCGCCAACGACGGTGTGCTGGTCGAGCCGAGTGTGGTCAAGGGCGCCGCGGAGACCCGGTTCGGCCGCAGGGTCGGCACCGAGACCAGCTCCTCGCACCGGGTGATCAGCGAACGCGCCGCCGAGCTCACCACGCAGATGATGGAGGCGGTGACCGACCCGGAGGAGGGCACGGCACCTACGGCCGCTATCGACGGCTACCGGGTCGCCGGGAAGACCGGCACGGCCCAGCGGGTCGGCAAGGACTGCGGCTGCTACGACGGCACGTTCACGGTCTCCTTCGCCGGCTTCGCGCCCGCCGACGAGCCTCGCTTCCTGGTCTACGTGGTCGTCCAGGACCCCAAGAACGGCGGCGGCGGCGGCTCGATCGGCGGTCCGGCGTTCCACAAGATCATGACCTACCTGCTGCAGAAGTACGCCGTACCGCCGACCGGCTCCCACGCACCCGACATCCCGCTCGAATGGTGAGCGCGGGTACCCTTCCGGCGTGCCTGACGTGATCCCGACACGCCCCAGCGCGCCCGTGCACACCCCGCTGCGGACACTGGCGGGGTGGCTGCCCGGCGACCTCACCGACACTGACAACACCGACCCTGACAACCCTGTGGTTACCGGGCTCAGCCTGAGCACCCAGCGGATCCGACCGGGCGACCTCTACGCGGCGCTGCCCGGCTCCCGCGCGCACGGCGCGAGGTTCGCCGCGGACGCGGTCGCGGCCGGTGCGGTGGCCGTGCTGACCGACCCGGCCGGCGCGGAGCTGTGCACCGACCTGGGCGTGCCGGTGCTGGTCGTGGACCGGCCGCGGGAGCTGCTCGGTGCCCTGGCTGCCCGGGTGTACGGCGAGCCCGCGGACCGCCTGCGCCTGGTCGCCGTCACCGGCACCCAGGGCAAGACCACCACCACCCGGCTCGCCGAAGGTGGTCTGCAGGCCGCAGGCATCCCGGCCGCCGTCGTCGGCACCGTCGGCACCCGGGTCAACGGCGTCGACCTGGAGACCACGCTGACCACGCCCGAGGCACCCGACCTGCACGCGCTGTTCGCGGTGATGTGCGAGCAGGGCGTGCAGGGCTGCGCGATGGAGGTCTCCAGCCACGCGCTGGTGATGGGCCGGGTCGACGGGGTCGTCTTCGACGTCGCCGCCTTCACCAACCTCGGCCGCGACCACCTCGACTTCCACGCCGACGTCGAGGACTACTTCCAGGCCAAGGCGTCCCTGTTCACGCCCCAGCGCGCGCGGAAGGGACTGGTCAACGTCGACGACGAGCACGGGCGACGACTGCTCGCGGAGGCGACGATCCCGATGCGTACCTTCTCCGTCGCGGGCGCCGACGCCGACTGGACCGCACGCGACATCACCTTGGAGCCGACCGGGTCGGCGTTCACCGTCCAGGCTCCCTCCGGCGAGCGGTTCCCGACACGGGTGCCGCTGACCGGGGACTTCAACGTGGCCAACGCACTGTGTGCCATCGCGGTGCTCGGCGAGGCCGGTTTCGACCCCGCCGCGGTGGCCGACGGGATCGCCGCCTCGTCCGGTGTCCCGGGTCGCCTGGAGCAGGTCGACGCCGGCCAGGACTTCCTCGCGATCGTCGACTACGCACACAAGCCGGACGCCGTCAGCGCCGCGCTGACCGCGCTGCGTCCGCTCACCCGTGGCCGGCTGATCGTCGTGCTCGGCGCCGGCGGTGACCGCGACCCCGGCAAGCGGCCGATCATGGGCGAGATCTCCGCGCGCCTCGCCGACGTGCTGATCGTGACCGACGACAACCCCCGCACCGAGCAGCCCGGCGCGATCCGCAAGGCGGTGCTCGCCGGCGCCGCGGAGGTGCCGGCCACCGAGGCGGCCGAGACCCACGAGGTAGGCGACCGGCGCGACGCCATCCGGCTCGCCGTCTCGCTCGCCCACGCCGGCGACACCGTCATCGTGGCCGGCAAGGGGCACGAGACCGGCCAGGAGGTCGACGGCACCGTGCACCCGTTCGACGACCGGGTCGTGCTGGTCGAGGAGCTCGTCGAGGAGATGGGCCGCCGGTGATCGCGATGACGCTGGCCGAGGTCGCGGCCGTCGTGGGCGGCGAGGTCGTGCACGACGCCGGGGCGATGGTGTCCGGGCCGGCCTTCGTCGACAGCCGCATCGCCGAGCGCGACGGACTCTTCGTCGCGGTCGTCGGCGAGCGTGTGGACGGTCATGACTACGCGGAGACCGCGCTGGCCGCGGGTGCCGCCGCGGTGCTGTCCTCCCGGGACACCGGCCAGCCGGGTGTCGTCGTCGCCGACCCGGTGGCCGCGCTGGCGGAGCTGGCCCGTCACTCGCTGACCCGGCTGCCCGATGTCCGCGTGGTCGCGCTCACTGGTTCCCAGGGCAAGACCAGCACCAAGGACGTGCTCGCGCAGGTGCTGGCCGCGGCCGGGCCGACGGTGGCCACGTTCGGCTCCTTCAACAACGAGCTCGGGCTGCCGCTCACCGTGCTCCGGGCCGACCCGGACACGCGGTACCTCGTGGTCGAGATGGGCGCCAGGCACCTCGGGGACCTCCGGGCCTCGTGCTCGGTGGCACCGCCGCACGTCTCGCTCGTGCTCAACGTCGGCAAGGCGCACCTGGGCGAGTTCGGGTCGCAGGAGGCCATCGCCCAGGCGAAGGGCGAGATCGTGGAGGCGTTGCCCGCCGACGGGATCGCCGTGCTCAACGCGGACGACCCCCTGGTCGCCGCCATGGCTGCACGAACCACGGCGCACGTGTCCAGCTTCGGGTCTGATCCCGGCGCCGACGTCCGGTTCGAGGACGTCACCCTCGACGACCTCGGCCGGCCGTCCTTCGACCTGGTCGCCGGCGACGCACGACGTCCGGTCACCCTGCAGCTCATCGGCGAGCACCACGCGGCCAACGCCACAGCCGTCGCCGCAGTCGCGCTCGCGCTCGACGTCCTCCTGGACCGGGTCGTCGAGTCGCTGAGCTCGGCGACAGCCACGTCACCGGCGCGGATGCAGCTCGGCGAGCGGGCCGACGGGGTGACGGTCCTCAACGACGCCTACAACGCCAACCCCGACTCGATGCGGGCGGCACTGAAGGCCCTCGCGGCAATCGGCCGGGGCCGGCCCGGCTCGCGCACCGTCGCGGTCCTGGGCGAGATGCTCGAGCTCGGCGCGTCGAGTCGAGAGGAGCACGACGCAGTGGGCAGACTCGTGGTGCGCCTCGACATCCACCAGCTCCTCGTGGTCGGTCAGGGGGCCCGTCCGATCCACCTGGGCGCATGTCTGGAGGGCTCCTGGGGCGGGGAGTCGGTCTTCGTCCCGGACACCGAGAGCGCCGTCGCCTGGCTGCACGAGCACCTGCGCCCCGCCGACGTCGTGCTTTTCAAGGCGTCGAGGGACGCACAGCTGCGCCGCGTCGCCGAGACGGTGCTGGCCGAGAGCCCGACGGACCCATCTGTCGACAGCGCGGGGACATCCGCGCCACCTGAGGAGACCGGTCAATGAGAGCAATCCTGCTTGCGGGAGGCCTCTCTCTGGTCTTCACCCTGCTCGGGACCCGGATCGCGATCAGGGTCCTGGTCGCCAAGGGATACGGGCAGCTGATCCGCGACGACGGGCCGACGACCCACCACACCAAGCGCGGTACCCCCACCATGGGTGGGCTCGTGATCATCATGTCGGTGGTGCTCGCGTACTTCTGCGCGAAGCTGATCACCCAGGACGGGCCCACCGCCTCCGCGCTGCTGCTGCTCTTCCTGCTGGTCGGCCTCGGCACGGTCGGGTTCCTCGACGACTACATCAAGATCTCCAAGCAGCGCAGCCTCGGTCTGCGCAGCAAGGCCAAGATCATCGGGCAGACCCTGGTCGCGGTGGTGTTCAGCTGGCTGGCCATCACCCCGGCGCTGGCCGACGAGCGCGGTGAGACGCCGGCGTCGAAGGCGATCTCGTTCATCCGTGAGGTGCCGAGCCTCACGCTGCCCGCGGTGCTGGTCGTGATCTTCATGCTGGTGATGATCGCCGGCGCCAGCAACGGGGTGAACCTCACCGACGGGCTCGACGGCCTGGCCACCGGGGCGTCCACGATGGTGTTCGGTGCCTACACGTTGGTGAACATCTGGCAGAACAACCAGTCCTGCGTGATCGCACCCGGGCCGACCTGCTACGAGGTCCGGGACCCGCTCGACCTCGCAGTGGTGTCCGCGGCGATCACCGGCGCCTGCTTCGGGTTCCTGTGGTGGAACGCCTCACCGGCGAAGATCTTCATGGGCGACACCGGCTCGCTGTCGTTGGGGGGTGCCCTGGCCGGGCTGGCGATCCTGACCCGCACCGAGTTCCTGCTGCTGATCCTCGGCGGCCTGTTCGTCATCCAGACGCTGTCGGTGATCCTGCAGGTCGGGTACTTCAAGGCCACCAGTGGCCGGCGGATGTTCCGGATGGCGCCGCTGCACCACCACTTCGAGCTCAAGGGCTGGGACGAGATCACGGTGGTGATCCGGTTCTGGATCATCACCGGGCTCTGCGTCGCCGCGGGACTCGGTGTCTTCTACGCCGAATGGGTCGCCGGAGTATGAAGCTGCACGATCTGGGGCGGCACGACTCCTGGGACGGGGTCCGGGCGGTCGTCGCCGGCATGGGCGTCTCCGGTTTCGCGGCCGCCGACAACCTGACCCACCAGGGCGCACACGTGGTGGCGCTCGACGAGTCCGACGCCGGGAACCGTGCCGAGAAGGCCACGATCCTGGAGATCCTCGGCGCCGAGGTCCGGCTCGGTCCCGGCTCCACCGCGGCCCTGCCCGACGACGTGGACGTGCTGGTCACCTCCCCGGGCTGGTCGCCGACCGCCCCGCTGCTGGCCCAGGCAGCGGCCCGCGGCATCCCGATCTGGGGCGAGGTGGAGCTCGCCTGGCGGCTGCGCGACCCGCACAACAACGCACCCTGGCTGGCGGTCACCGGCACCAACGGCAAGACCACGACGGTGCAGATGCTGGACGCGATCCTCCGTGCGGCCGGACTGCGCAGCGTCGCCTGCGGCAACGTCGGCCTGCCGATCGTGGAGGCGGTCATGGACCCCGAGCCGTACGACGTGCTCGCGGTGGAGCTGTCCAGCTTCCAGCTGCACTACACCGGCTCGATGGCCGCTGAGTCGGCCGCCGTTCTCAATGTCGCCGAGGACCACCTGGACTGGTACGCGGGTCCGCGGGGCATGGCCGACTACGCGGCCGACAAGGGCAAGATCTACGAGCGCGTGCAGCGGGCCTGCGTCTACAACGCCGCTGACCCGGTCACCGAGCAGCTGGTCCGCGACGCCGACGTGGTCGAGGGCGCCCGCGCCATCGGGTTCACCCTCGGCATGCCCGCGGTCGGGATGCTCGGCGTGGTCGAGGACATGCTCGCCGACCGGGCGTTCATCGAGGAGCGTGAGACCACGGCCGCCGAGCTCTGCACGATCGGGGACCTCGCCTCGCCGGCGCCGCACGTCGTCGCCAACGCGTTGGCCGCGGCGGCGCTGGCGCGCGCACACGGCGTGCCGGTCACGGCGGTGCGCGACGGCCTCCGGTCGTTCACCCCCGACGGCCACCGGATCGCCGACGTGGCCGACGTCGCCGGAGTCCGCTACGTCGACGACTCCAAGGCCACCAACCCGCATGCGGCGAAGTCCTCGCTGCAGGCCTACGACCCGGTGGTGTGGGTCGCCGGGGGACTGGCGAAGGGTGCCTCGTTCGACGACCTGGTGCGGGGGGTGCGCGACAGGCTGCGGGCCGTCGTACTCCTCGGCCGGGACCGCGCGGTGATCGCGGACGCGCTTTCGCGACACGCGCCCGATGTCCGCATCATCGAAGTCGAGGGCGGGGACACTTCTGTCATGGACCGCGTGGTCGCGGCGGCAGCAGACCTGGCGCAGCCGGGGGACACGGTGCTGCTCGCCCCCGGGTGCGCATCCATGGACATGTTCGCGAACTACGGTGCGCGCGGCGACGCGTTCGCCGAGTCCGTGCGCAGGCTTCGCGACAGGCAGTAGGGAGACGAGCTCTCCCGCGGGGTACGACGGAAGGGCTGGATGTGACCACGGCGGCAGGGGAGCCACGCCGGCACAACGCCGTGACCGGCTGGGTCACCGACCGCACGCAGACACTCGGGCACACGCTGGACCGCCCGCTGACGTCGTACTACCTGCTCCTCGGCGCCTCCACCCTGCTGCTGACCATCGGGCTGATCATGGTGCTCAGCGCGTCGAGCGTCTACTCCTACAAGGAGTTCGACGGCAACAGCTACCACATCGTGCTGAAACAGCTGATGTGGGTCGCGCTGGCCCTGCCCATCGCGTTCGTCGCGTCCCGGCTGCCGACCCGGCTGCTGCGGTTCCTGGCCTGGCCGGGCCTGGTGCTGGCGACGGTGCTGATCGCGCTGACCCAGACCAGCCTCGGATTCGAGGCCAACGGAAACCGCAACTGGCTGGCGCTCGGGCCGCTGACCTTGCAGCCCTCGGAGATCGCCAAGCTGGCAGTCATCTTGTGGTGCGCAGACCTCTACGCGCGCAAGGAGAAGATGCTCGACGACTGGAAGCACGCGCTGATCCCGATGGTCCCGGTGACCGGGTTCGTCACGTTCCTGGTCGTCAAGCAGGGTGACCTGGGCACCGCACTGGTGCTGTTCGCGATCATCCTCGGCATGCTCTGGGTCGTCGGCGCTCCGGCCCGGCTGTTCGTCGGCTCCCTGCTCAGCGTCGGCGTGCTCGCCCTGTGGCTGGCCAGCACCAGCCGGGAGCGGCTGGAGCGGCTGACCAACTTCGCCGACCCGTTCAAGGACTACCAGGGCGCCGGCTGGCAGTCGGCGCACGGCCTGTTCGCGATGTCGAGCGGCGGCTGGTTCGGCAAGGGCATCTCGGCCAGCCAGCAGAAGTGGGGCAGCCTGCCCGAGGCGCACACCGACTTCATCTTCGCGGTGCTCGGTGAGGAGCTCGGGCTGGTCGGCACGCTGCTGGTCCTGGTGCTGTTCCTGACCATCGCCTACGCCGGGATCCGGGTCGCGGTGCGCACCCAGGACCCGTTCATCCGCTACATGTCGGCCGGGATCACGATCTGGCTGATGGCGCAGATGATGATCAACGTCGGGATGGTGCTCGCGCTGCTGCCGGTCATCGGCATCCCGCTCCCGCTGGTGTCCTACGGTGGGTCTGCACTGCTGCCCTCGCTGGTGGCGCTCGGCCTGCTGGTCTCCTTCGCCCGCAAGGAGCCGGGAGCGGAGGCCGCGCTGAAGGCGAGGCGACGCCGGCGCGCGGCCGGGGTCACCGCGGGCGGCGGCCTGTCGAGACGAGGAAAGTAAGTTGAGAGTTCTGCTTGCCGGGGGAGGTACGGCGGGCCACACGTCGCCGCTCCTGGCCACCGCCGATGCCCTGCGCCGCCTCGACCCCGACGTCGAGGTCACCGCGCTGGGCACGCCGCGCGGTCTGGAGGTGCGGGTCGTTCCCGAGGCCGGGTACCCGCTCGAGCTGATCCCGCCGGTGCCGTTGCCGCGCAGGCCGTCGGTCGACCTGCTGCGGGTGCCGGTCCGGCTGCGCGCCGCGGTCACCGGAGCCCTGGACGTGGTCGACCGGCTCCGGCCCGACGTCGTCGTGGGCTTCGGCGGCTACGTCTCGGTGCCGGCCTACCTCGCCGCCCGCCGCCGCAAGCTCCCGCTGGTGGTGCACGAGGGGAACGCGGTTCCCGGGATCGCGAACAAGCTCGGCGCCCGGATCACCCGGCACGTGGCCACCAGCTTCCCGGACACCGCGCTGCGCCACGCCACCTATCTCGGGCTGCCGATCCGGAGAATGATCTCCACCCTGGACCGCTCGGCGCTTCGGGAGCAGGCCCGTCGCACCTTCGGCCTCGACACCGACCGGCCGACGCTGCTGGTCACCGGCGGCTCGCAGGGGGCACGCCGGCTGAACCAGTCGGTGTCCGGCGCGCACCGTGCCCTCGCCGACGCCGGCGTGCAGGTCCTCCACGTCGTCGGTGCCTCCGGGTCGGCCTCGGTGCAGCGACGCACCGGCGATCCGGCGTACGTCACCTTGCCCTACGTCGACCGGATGGACCTCGCCTACGCCGCGGCCGACCTGGTGGTCTGCCGCGCCGGGGCCAACACCGTCACCGAGGTCGCCGCGGTCGGCCTGCCGGCGGTGTTCGTGCCGCTGCCGATCGGCAACGGGGAGCAGGCGCACAACGCCCGCCCGGTCGTCGACGCGGGCGGCGGGCTGCTGGTCCAGGACGGCGCGTTCACGCCGGAGTGGGTCGCCGCGACGGTTCCGCCGCTGGTCACCGACCCGGCACGGCTCTCGACGATGTCCGCAGCGGCGGCCGACCTGATCCCGCGCGACGCCGACGACAAGCTCGCGCAGATGGTGACGGCGGCGGTCCGGTGAGGGTCCCGGTTCCCTCCGACCTGCTGCCCGCCGACCGGCTGGGCCGGGTGCACTTCGTCGGCATCGGCGGTGCCGGACTGTCCGGCATCGCCCGGATCATGCTGGCGCGCGGCATCACCGTCAGCGGCAGCGACGCCAAGGAGTCGCGCACCATCGAGGCGCTGCGCGCGCTCGGGGCGACGTGCCACATCGGCCACGACGCCGCGCACGTGCACGACGTGGACACGCTCGTGGTCTCCACCGCGGTCCGCGAGGACAACCCCGAGGTGGTCGAGGCGCAGCGGCAGGGTCTCCGGCTGCTGCCCCGGTCGGCCGCGCTCGAGTCGGTGATGCGCGGCCGCACCGTGGTCGCGGTGGCCGGCACGCACGGCAAGACCACCACCACCTCGCTGCTGACCGTCGCCCTGCAGCACTGTGGTGCCGACCCGTCGTTCGCGATCGGCGGCGAGCTCAACGAGACCGGAGCCAACGCCCATGACGGCAGCGGCGACCTGTTCGTCGCCGAGGCGGACGAGAGCGACGGCGCGTTCCTGGTCTACGCGCCGTACGCCGCGCTGGTCACGAACGTGGAGGCGGACCACCTCGACAACTACGGCACCGAGGAGGCCTACCACGCGGCGTTCACCGCGTTCCTGGACCGGATCGAGCCGGCGGGTTTCCTGGTCACCGTCGTCGACGACGCGGGTGCCGCGGACCTCGCCGCGCAGGCCCGCGAACGCGGCCTGGAGACGATCGGCGTCGGCGAGTCCGCTTCGGCCGACCTGCGCGCGGAGGCGGTGACGTTCGCCGGCTCCACCTCGACCTTCACGGTGGTCGACGGCGGCCGCCGGCTGGGTGAGGTCGCGCTGCGGATCCCCGGGCGGCACTACGTGCTCGACGCGCTGTGTGCGCTCGCGGCGGGGCTGCGGCTCGGGTTCTCCTTCGCGGACATGAAACGTGGGCTCGAGGCGTTCAGCGGCACCCGGCGGCGGATGGAGCTCAAGGGCGAGGTCGACGCGATCCGGGTCTACGACAGCTACGCGCACCACCCGAACGAGATCAGCGGGGACCTGCAGGCCGCCCGCTCGCTCGCCGGTGACGGCCGGGTGGTCGTCGCGTTCCAGCCGCACCTGGTCTCCCGGACCCGGATCTTCGGCGCCGCGATGGGCGAGGCGCTCGGTGCCGCGGACGAGGTCGTGGTGATGGACGTCTACGTCGCCCGCGAGGACCCGGTGCCCGGCGTGAACGGGCAGCTGGTCGCCTCGCACGTGCCGCTGCCCGCCGACAAGGTGCTGTTCGAGCCGTCCTGGTCGGCCACCCCGCAGCGCCTGGCCGAACGCGCCCGGCCCGGGGACGTGGTGCTGACCCTCGGCGCCGGTGACGTGACGCTGCTCGGGCCCGAGGTCCTGGAGCTGCTCGCGGAGAGATCGTCGGGGGAGGCGTCGGATGCTGACCGATAGGACCGGGTCTCGCGACTCCGCGACCGACGACGAGCAGACCGTCCGGATCGCCCGCAAGCGTTTCGCGCGGCGCCAGTGGGCCCGCCGCTGGTTGGCGTGGCGCGGGCTTGCGGTGCTGTTCCTCGTGCTCGGTGTCGCGGCCGGCGCGGTGTGGCTGCTGTTCTTCTCCACGGTGCTCGCGGTCGCGGACGTCACGGTGGAGGGCAACCAGGTGCTCGACCCCCGGGCGGTACGGCGGGTGGCCGAGGTGCCAACGGGGGAGCCACTTGCCACCGTGGACCTCGCCGCGATCGCCGCCCGGGTCGAGGGACTCGCGCCGGTGAAGTCGGTCGACGTCTCGCGGGCCTGGCCGGACAAGGTCCGGATCGCCGTGCGCGAACGCGTGCCGGTCGCGGTGGTCGAACGCGACGGCGTGGTGCGCGGGCTCGACCGGGACGGCGTGGTGTTCCGCAGGTACCCGACCGCACCCAAGGACCTCCCGGTGGTGCGGACGCGGGCCGGGACCCGTTCCGACGCCCTCGCCGAGGCAGCCACCGTGGTCGACGTACTCCCCGCCGGGCTGGCCGCCAAGGTCGACTTCGTCGAGGTGCAGACCATCGACACCATCACGCTGCGGATGCGCAACGGCCGGACCATCTTCTGGGGCAGCGCGGACGACTCCGCCAGCAAGGCCAAGGTGATCGAGGTGCTCCTCGACGCCGCACCGAAGGCGCAGACCTACGACGTGAGCGTCCCTGGCCAGCCCACCACCCGTTGAGCCGCGAGCTCTTCATCGCGAGAGCAGTTCTCAGGGGAGGGCGGCTCGCCACTCGGGCTGCTCGTGGACGCGGCGTGCTTCACCCCGATCGACCAGGGCGACCTGGGGGAGTGCTGAGGTCGGCAGAAAGAAATGTCGACGCGCCCTGCGTGTCGGTTGTACTCGGTTCCGCGGCTCACCTAGTTTGTTCTGCAAGCACGAGGTTGACATAACTATAACCCTCTACTTCAGGGTTAGGGTTCTGGTTCTTGGAAGGCCGCCGTGTCTACTTCCCCCACCGAATACACCCGTCTGCACTGCACCCAGGCAGCGCAGCAAGAGCAGTGAGAGGCACCCGCCGTGGCAGCACCGCAGAACTACCTGGCCGTCATCAAGGTCGTGGGTATCGGTGGAGGTGGCGTCAACGCCGTCAACCGGATGATCGAGGTCGGACTCAAGGGCGTCGAGTTCATCGCGATCAACACCGACGCGCAGGCCCTCCTCATGAGCGATGCCGACGTCAAGCTGGACATCGGCCGCGAGCTCACCCGTGGGCTCGGCGCCGGCGCCAACCCCGAAGTCGGTGGCAAGGCCGCCGAGGACCATGCCGAAGAGATCGAAGAAGTGCTCAAGGGCGCCGACATGGTGTTCGTGACCGCCGGCGAGGGCGGTGGCACCGGCACCGGAGGCGCGCCCGTCGTCGCGCGGATCGCCCGTTCGCTGGGCGCGCTGACCATCGGCGTCGTCACCCGCCCGTTCTCGTTCGAGGGTCGCCGCCGCGCGAACCAGGCCGAGGAGGGCATCTCCGGGCTGCGCGAAGAGGTCGACACCCTGATCGTGATCCCCAACGACCGGCTCCTGTCGATCAGCGACCGCAACGTCAGCGTCCTCGACGCCTTCAAGCAGGCCGACCAGGTGCTGCTGCAAGGTGTCTCGGGGATCACCGACCTGATCACCACGCCGGGCCTGA
This sequence comes from Nocardioidaceae bacterium, assembly GCA_035699065.1. Classification (GTDB taxonomy): domain Bacteria; phylum Actinomycetota; class Actinomycetes; order Propionibacteriales; family Nocardioidaceae; genus Nocardioides_C. The sequence goes on along the minus strand of DASSBE010000165.1, from coordinate 6,154 downwards.
TCAACCTCGACTTCGCCGACGTGAAGTCGGTGATGGCCAACGCCGGCTCCGCGCTGATGGGCATCGGGTCCGCCCGCGGCGAGGACCGCGCGGTCGCGGCCTCCGAGATGGCGGTCTCCAGCCCGCTGCTCGAGGCGTCGATCGACGGTGCGCACGGCGTGCTGCTCTCGATCGCCGGTGGCTCCGACCTCGGACTGTTCGAGATCAACGAGGCCGCCGCGCTGGTGGCCCAGGCGGCGCACGCCGAGGCCAACATCATCTTCGGTGCGACCATCGACGACGCGCTCGGTGACGAGGTGCGGGTGACCGTGATCGCGGCCGGCTTCGACGGCGGCATGCCGAAGCGTCGCGACAACGGCACGGTGCTCCGTCGCGAGCCGGCCGCGCAGCAGAGCCAGGCCGAGACCCGCGCCGCCGCCCAGTCCGCGGCCACGCAGAACTCAGCGCGGGTCGGGGAGACCGGCCAGCCCGCGAAGCAGCCCGAGCCCGCCGAGGCCCGGTCGTCGGCGCGCCCCACCGAGCGGACGAACCCGTTCGACGGCTCGAAGGGACAGTCGGGTCCGGCCACGCAGGGTCAGCCGGCCCGGCAGACCCAGCAGTCGCCCCAGCAACCGGCCCAGCCGCCCCGGCAGCCGCGCCCGGTGCACTTCGACGACGACGAGCTGGACGTCCCCGACTTCCTGAAGTGAGACCCGCACGACCCGAGCTGTCAGACCGTGGTGCGGCCCCAGCCGCCCACGCGTCTGACAGCTCGGTGTAGGGGCAGGCGATGTTCGCGTTCCAGGACAGCCGCGGCCCGGTCGACGTCGCGTTCACGGACCGCCACGGAGGAGTCAGTGGCGGTCCGTACGCGTCGCTGAACCTCGCCGCCTCCGGTGCCGACGACCCGGCCGCCGTCGAGCAGAACATCACCCGCGTCGCCTCGGCATTCGCCGGGAGTACGACGGACGCGGCGGCTGTCGCGCCGCCGGTGATCCGGATGCGTCAGGTGCACGGCGCGGATGTCCACGTCGTGGACTCGGACCCGGCTACCCGGGAGCCGGCCGTCGCGGACGCCCTGGTGACCACCGTTCCCGGCCTGGTCCTGATGGTGCGCGTCGCCGACTGTGTCCCGGTGCTGCTCGCGGACGTCTCGCACCGGGTCGTCGGTGCCGCGCACGCCGGACGGCCCGGCCTGGTCGCCGGCATCGTCCCGGCCGCCGTCGCCGCGATGCGCGACCTCGGCGCCGAGCAGCTCACCGCGTGGGTCGGCCCGCACGTCTGCGGACGGTGCTACGAGGTGCCGGCCGCGATGCGCGACCAGGTGTCGGCGGTCGTGCCCGAGGCGTTCGCGGAGACCTCCTGGGGCACGCCCGCGGTGGACGTCGGAGCCGGGGTGCGGGCCCAGCTCGCCGCGGCGGGCGCGCACCTCGTCGACGCCTCCCGCTGCACGATCGAGGACGACGACCTGTTCTCCTACCGCCGCCAGGGCAAGGAGTCCGGTCGACTGGCCGGCCTCATCCGGGTCCGGCCATGACCGACGACGCCGCCCGGCGCGAGCAGATCGAGGCGAACCTCGCCACCGTCCGGGAACGGATCACCTCCGCCTGCCGCGACGCCGGCCGGTCCACCGACGAGGTCACGCTGACCGTGGTCACCAAGTTCTTCCCGGCGTCCGACGTACGCCACCTGTCCGACCTGGGCGTGCGCGACGTGGGCGAGAACCGGCACCAGGAGGCCGAGGCCAAGGCCGCCGCGTGCGCCGACCTGGACCTGCGCTGGCACTTCATCGGCACCTTGCAGAGCAACAAGGCCGCGGCCGTCGCCGGCTACGCCGACGTGGTCGAGTCGGTGGACCGAGCCAAGCTGCTCCGGGGGCTGTCGCGGGGAGCCCACGACCGGGACGGCCTGGTCGACTGCCTGGTGCAGGTGAACCTCGACCCGGTGGGCGATGAGCAGGGGAACGCAACCGGCCGTGGCGGTGCAAGCCCCGCGGACGTGGTCACGCTGGCCCAGCAGGTCGCCGCCGCAGACGGCCTCCGGTTGCGTGGCGTGATGGCGGTGGCACCGCTCGACCGGGACCCCGCGCCGGCGTTCGCCACGCTGGCCGAGCTGGCCGCGCAGGTCCGCCTCGTCGACCCGGCGGCGACCTGGATGTCGGCGGGCATGAGCGGCGACCTGGAAGCCGCGATCAGGGCGGGTGCGACACACGTGCGGATTGGCAGCGCGGTACTCGGACCACGGCCCACCATCAAGTAGTGTCGAGCAAGCAGCAGCGTCCTAACCGAGGGCGCGGGAAGTACCGGAGGACATGAGGTCATGAGCGGCGCAATGCGCAAGATGGGTGTCTACCTAGGCCTGCTCGAGGACAGCGACCGCTTCGACGACGGGTACCAGCCCTACGACGAGTACGACGAGCGTGGCCACGGTCGCGCCGCCGACGTCGACCGGGCCGACAACGGCCCCGCCCCGGTGTCGAGCATCGCCGACCGGCGTCGCGCAGGCACCGGGCCGACCGGTGTGGTCACCGACCTGTCCCGGATCGTCACGCTGCACCCGCGCACCTACAACGAGGCGCGCACGATCGGCGAGAACTTCCGCGACGGTGTCCCGGTGATCATGAACCTCTCCGAGATGGACGACAACGACGCCAAGCGGCTCGTCGACTTCGCCGCCGGCCTGATCTTCGGGGTCCGCGGCAGCATCGAACGCGTCACAAACAAGGTCTTCCTCCTCTCTCCCCCCAACGTGTCTGTGGCTGCCGAGGACAAGCAGCGCATCGCCGAGGGTGGATTCTTCAACCAGAGCTAGGCTCCGGCCACGTGCACGTCATCTTCCTGATCACCCACTGGATCCTCTGGCTGTTCCTCGCGCTGCTGTTCGTCCGGTTCATCGTGGACTGGGTCCAGGTCTTCGCCCGCTCGTGGACCCCGACCGGGCCGGTGCTGGTGCTGCTCGAGGTCGTCTACTCGATCACCGACCCGCCGATCATGTTCTTCCGTCGGTTCATCCCGCCGCTGCGCCTGGGCAGCGTCGCGCTCGACATGAGCTTCCTGATCGTGATGGTCGTCGTCTACCTGCTGCTGATCGTCAACGACTCGATCCTGTACAGCACCTGAGCCGATCGCCCTGCCCGTCGTACCGGCGACTGCCCTGCCCGTCGTACCAGCGGTGCACCGCACGTTTCACCGGACGGATTCCTGGGGCTTTTGTGACAGATGGGACGGTGAGGGCGCTATCCTTCGGGGGCTTCGGGAAATCGAGTGCCCCGTTACGTCGTGCGGGTGCTTTCGGAGTACCGTGGGCCGAGGAATCGCCGGACGATCAACTGACGACTACGAATTAAGGGTGAGGTCATGCCGCTGACGCCTGAGGACGTGAGCAACAAGCGCTTTACTCCGGTCCGCCTTCGCGAGGGCTATGACATGGGAGAGGTCGACCAGTTCCTCGACGAGGTCGAGTCGGAGCTGGCGCGGCTCACGCGCGAGAACGACGACCTTCGGTCGAAGCTCTCCTCCGCTCAGCAAGGTGGAACGGCCCCCGCGGCAGCGGCCCCGGTGGAGCAGAAGGCCCCCGAGCCGGTGAAGGCTCCCGAGCCCGCCGCGGCTGCTCCGGTGGCCGAGGCGTCGAGCTCGGTGGAGACGATCAAGGTCGCCACCGTCGGTGAGGCGTCCAGCGCCGCAGCCCGTCTGCTCGAGATCGCGACCCGCAACGCCGACGAGCTCGTCGACGACGCCAAGGGCCAGGCCGACAAGATCGTGGGCGAGGCCCGCACCAAGGCCGAGCGCCTGGAGTCGGAGTCCAAGAGCAAGGCCGACCGGCTCGAGTCCGACGCCCGGTCGCGCTCGCAGATGCTCGACTCGGAGACCGCCGAGCGTCGTCAGCAGCTGTTCGGTGACCTCGAGAAGGAGAAGGACAAGCTCAACGCCGAGGTGGAGAACCTGCGCTCGTTCGAGCGCGAGTACCGCAGCCGGCTCAAGACCTACTTCACCCAGCAGCTCGAGGCGCTCGACGGGAACGGCGAGGCCGGCACGATCGCGGCCGGCGACCACGCCCCGAAGCGGTTGAAGTCGCTGCTCGGAGACGAGGGCGAGTCCCAGTCGCAGCACGGCTGACGCACCCCTGAACCAGCACGAGGCCGGCTCCGCGAGACGCGGGGCCGGCCTCGTTGGTTGCCTGTCGTTTCATCAAGGTATGTAGGGAACCCGTCACCTCCCACGGCCTGTGCCCCGTGGGAAGTGACGGGTTCCCGTCATACCTGGATGAAACTGGGTCCAGGGCTCAGACGCGGGTGACGGAGAACCGCAGGTCCAGGTCGGGGTCGTGTACGACGGACCCGGTCGGTGTGCCGTCGACCGGGGGGACCGACTCGTCGACCGGCTCGGCCTCCCGCATCTCCACGGCGAGCACCTCACCGGACACCAGCCCACCGTGCTCACGCAACGCGGCCGCGACGTCACCGCCGGCCTGCCACGTGAGCACGATCCGGTCACTGACGTCGAAACCGCTGTTCTTCCGGGCCTCCTGGACCAGCCGGACCACCTCGCGCGCGAGGCCGGCGCGGACCAGCTCGGGGGTCAGCTCGAGGTCGAGCGCCACGGTCTCACCCTGCTCGTTGACCACCGACCAGCCCTCGCGGGGGCGCTCGGCGATGATCACCTCGTCCGGCAGCACCTCCACGTCCTCGCCGTCGACGACGACCAGCGCGCGGCCGGTGGACTGGAGCGTCTCCGCCAGCGCGGACGCATCGGCGGCGGCGATGGCGGCCGCGACCCGGGGCGTCTGCTTCGCGAACCGCTTGCCGAGGGCGCGGAAGTTGCCTTTGGCCGAGAAGTCCACCAGGTCGGCACCGGCCGACGACAGCGGCTCCAGCCCACCGATGTTGAGCTCCTCGGCGACCTCGGCACGCAGCTCGTCGGTGAGCCGGGCCCACGCCACGGACCCGACCAGGGCACGGCGCAGTGGCTGGCGGGTCCGCACCTTCGCGTCCGCGCGGGCCGCGCGGCCGAGCTCGACCAGCCGACGGGCCAGGGCGACCGCGGCGGACAGCTCCTCGTCCACGTCGGCGGCATCGGCGACCGGCCAGTCGGCGAGGTGCACCGAGTCCGCGGCCACGTCGGACACCGGGCGGACCACGTCCTGCCAGACCCGCTCGGTGATGAACGGGGTCAGCGGTGCCATCAGCTTCGTGACGGCCTCCAACGTGTCGTGGAGCGTGCCGAGCGCGGCGGGGTCACCGTCCCAGAACCGGCGCCGGGAGCGGCGCACGTACCAGTTCGACAGGTTGTCGACGAACTGCGCGACCAGGTTGCCCGTCCGCTGGGTGTCGAAGTTCTCCATCGCCTCGGTCACCGCGCGCACGAGCCGGGCCGTCTCCGCGTGCAGCCAGCGGTCGAGGACCGGCCGCTCGGCCACGGGGGGGACGTCCGCCGAGGGCGTCCACGAAGCGCTGCGCGCGTAGAGCACCTGGAACGCGACCGTGTTCCAGTAGGTCAGCAGCACCTTGCGCACCGTCTCCTGGATCGTGGTGTGCCCGACCCGGCGGGCCGCCCAGGGCGAACCGGAGGCGGCCATGAACCAGCGCACCGCGTCCGCACCGTGCCGCTCCATCAGCGGCATCGGCTCCAAGATGTTGCCCAGGTGCTTGGACATCTTCCGGCCGTCCTCGGCCAGGATGTGGCCCAGGCACAGCACGTTGCGGTACGACGACTGGTCGAACACCAGCGTGCCGATCGCCATCAGCGTGTAGAACCAGCCGCGGGTCTGGTCGATCGCCTCGCAGATGAAGTCCGCGGGGTAGGCGTCGCGGAACCGCTCCTGGGAGCCGGGCGCGTAGGGGTAGCCCCACTGCGCGAACGGCATCGAACCGCTGTCGAACCAGGCGTCGATCACCTCCGCGACCCGGCGCGCCTCCTGCCCGCAGGCCGGTGAGCCCGCGCCGCCGGCCCCGTGCGGGCAGGCGAAGGTGACCTCGTCGACGTACGGTCGGTGCGGGTCCAGCCGGGACTGGTCGGTCCCGGTCAGCTCGGAGAGCTCGGCGAGCGACCCCACGCAGGTCTGGTGGCCCTGCGGACAGCGCCACACCGGCAGCGGCGTTCCCCAGTAGCGGCTGCGGGAGAGTGCCCAGTCGATGTTGTTGTTCAGCCAGTCGCCGTACCGGCCCCACTTCACCGTG
>DASSBE010000164.1:0-20334 GCA_035699065.1 Nocardioidaceae bacterium | reverse complement strand
CCGGAAGGGCGCAAGCTGCTCCGGCTCGAGGTCCGCAACGCCGAGACTCCCATCGAGAAGAAGCCGGCGTGGATCAAGACCAAGGCGAAGATGGGCCCGCAGTACCGCGAGCTGCAGGACCTGGTGAAGAGCGAGGGCCTGCACACGGTCTGCCAGGAGGCCGGCTGCCCCAACATCTTCGAGTGCTGGGAGGACCGGGAGGCCACGTTCCTGATCGGCGGCGACCAGTGCACCCGGCGCTGCGACTTCTGCCAGATCGACACCGGCAAGCCCGAGCCGCTCGACCGCGACGAGCCGCGGCGGGTCGCCGAGAGTGTGCAGACGATGGGCCTGCGCTACGCCACGATCACCGGCGTCGCCCGCGACGACCTGCCCGACGGCGGCGCCTGGCTCTACGCCGAGACCGTGAAGCAGATCCACGAGCTCAACCCGGGCACCGGCGTGGAGAACCTGATTCCCGACTTCAACGGCAAGCCGGACCTGTTGCGCGAGGTCTTCGAGTCGCGTCCGGAGGTGCTCGCGCACAACGTGGAAACGGTGCCGCGGATCTTCAAGCGGATCCGTCCGGCGTTCCGCTACGACCGGTCCCTCGACGTGCTCACCCAGGCCCGCGACTTCGGCCTGGTCACCAAGTCGAACCTGATCCTGGGCATGGGCGAGACCCGCGAGGAGGTCTCCCAGGCGCTGCGCGACCTGCACGACGCCGGGACCGAGCTGGTGACGATCACCCAGTACCTCCGCCCGTCGCTGCGGCACCACCCGATCGAGCGGTGGGTCAAGCCCGAGGAGTTCGTGGAGCTGCACGACGAGGCGCTCGACATCGGCTTCGCCGGCGTGATGTCCGGGCCGCTGGTGCGCTCGTCGTACCGCGCCGGCCGGCTCTACAAGCAGGCGATCGAGGCACGGGAGCAGGCGGCCGTCTGACGGCGGCCATCTGAGACAATCGGCGCTCCACCCAGGAGCACCGTGCACGGTACGTGAGGACTGCAGAGGACCATGGCGAAGAAGGACAAGACCGAGGCACCGGGCAAGCAGGGCCGCCTCAAGCAGATCGCGGCCAGCTACCGGATGACCAGGGCGGCCGACCCGAAGATCGGCTGGATCCTGCTCGGCGTGTTCCTGCTCGGCGCGCTGGTCGGCTTCGGTCTGTTCTCGCTGCTGCCCGGCATGTGGGCCTTCGACCTGGTCGGCGCCATCCTGGTCGGCGTGATCGCGGCCCTGTTCGTGTTCGGCCGCCGCGCGCAGAAGGCGGCGTTCTCACAGATCGAGGGCAAGCCCGGTGCCGCGGCGGCCGCCCTGGGCATGCTCCGCCGCGGCTGGAAGCTCGACCCCGCGGTCGCGTTCAACAAGAACCAGGACGTCGTGCACCGGGTCGTCGGCCCGCCCGGGATCGTGCTGGTCGGTGAGGGCAACCCGAACCGGCTCAAGACGCTGATGGCCACCGAACGACGCAAGCACGAGCGGGTCGCCTCCGAGGTCAAGATCCACGAGGTCATCTGCGGCGACTCCGCGGGAGCGGTGCCGGTGAGCAAGATCAGCCGTCACGTGAGCAAGCTGGGCCGCAACCTCAAGCCCGCGGAGATGACCGACGTGCTGGCGCGGCTCAAGGCGCTCGACGCCAACCGGTCCAACATCCCGCTGCCCAAGGGCCCGGTCCCGACGAACCTCAAGGGTGCCCGGCAGAACATGCGCGGGCGCTGATCACGCGCGGGCGCTGAGCCGCCTCAGCTACCGGGCGTCTTGACGATGTCGCCCGCAGCGGGCGGCTCCACAGTGACCGGCTCACCCCAGTGCGACATGGTCATGTCCATCGCTACCTGATCGGGCATGTCGAAGGTGATTCTGCGCATCAGGTCCCGGTCGTCTAGCCACAGGTCGTACTCCACCTCCGCCGGCATCCCGGCCACGTCCGGAGTGCCCTGCGCGCGGGCCGCCGCGGCGGCGTCGACGGTCAGCAGGTAGTGGTCCAGGTGCTCACCGTCGACCGTCTCCTTGCCGACGTAGCGCACCTTCTCCAGGCCCGCGTCGAACGCGGCGAACGTGCTCAGCGGGTCCTGGCCGGTCAGCCCGGGCAGGTTCGCCAGCGGGCCGGACCGGTCGCTCAGGTCCACCTCGAGGAACTTGCCCGGCGGTGTCATCGGCGGCAGCGACACGTACATCAGCTGGTCGATCATTCGGATCTCCATCGCGTCGCCGCCGATCGAGGCGCCGGACATGGTCATCGCCATCCGGGGGCCCGACTTGTCGTAGGCCACGACACCGTCGGCACGGATCGTCTGGCCGCCGGCGTCGATCTTCATCCGCATCTGCGTCGTCGGGTTCTTCTTAACCGCCGCCTTCATCGCCGGTAGCAGCGTCTCGAGGGTGTAGCCACCCGCCCGTCCCGCCTCGGCGGGGTCCTCAGCGGGAGCGGCGGACGCGTTGTCGGCCAGGTCGTCGGAAGATCCCCCAGTCGGAGGCGTGGTCGGGGACGTGCTCGGGCTGATGACCGCCGTGGGCGAGGTGGCCGACGCGCTCGAGTCGGCCGGCTCATCGGAGCCGCAACCAGTCAGCCCCGGGAGCAGCAGCGGCACCAGTGCGGCCACGACGACGTTCCGGGTCCGTCCAGGTCTGCGCATGAGGCCCCCCTTGTGCTCACGTGTGCAGCCGATTCTAGTTGCGCCGAGTGCTTTGATGGGCGGGAACGCGGGACACCAGAAGGAGGTACGCCGATGGCCGTTCCGGGACGCGAGGCTCCCGCCGGGGCGCCTGCCGGCCTCGCCGAGACCGAACTGTTCGCCGTCGACGCCTACCTGCGCGACTTCGATGCACGCGTGGAACAGGTGGACCGCGAGCAGCACAGGGTCGCGCTGCGCCGTACCGCCTTCTACCCCGGTGGCGGCGGACAGCCGTACGACCTCGGCACCGTGCGCTGGGGCGACGGCGAGGCGGGCGTCGTGAGGGTGGGCCGCGATCAGGGGCGGATCTGGCACTGGCTCGACGAGGACGCCGCGCTGCCCGCCGACGGCGAGGAGGTGCAGGGCGTCCTGGACTGGGACCGGCGGCACCTGACCATGCGCACGCACACCGCGCTGCACATCCTCTGCGGCGTGATGTGGGCCGACCATCGGGTCGCGGTCACCGGCGGCAACATGGACCCGGGCAAGGGGCGGCTGGACTTCCCGCTACCGTCGATGTCCGCGGAGTTCGGCCGGCAGGTGGAGGGGAGGATCAACGAGGAGATGGCCAAGGCGCACCAGATCCTGGTGGAGTTCGTGGGTCGCGAGGTCGCCGACGAGGACACCGCGCTGATCCGTACGGCGGCGCACCTGATCCCCCGCGAGATCGACCCGTTGCGGGTGATCGACATCGTCGGGCTCGACAAGCAGGCCGACGGCGGCACCCACGTGCTGAGCACCGCGGAGGTCGGCGCGGTGACGGTCACCGGCACCGAGTCCAAGGGCAAGGGCAACAAGCGCGTCCGGCTCGAGGTGCGCGCGGCCGAAGGGCACGAGGGCTGAGCCCGGCTCAACGGAAGATCTGCTGAACCTCCACCGACCCGTACTCCTCGCGACCCACGGTCGTCTCGGCGTCCGCCTTCTCGAGTACGCCGAGCATGGCGATGTTCTTGGTGAGCACGTCGGCGTGGAACCCGCGGATCCCCTGCCGTCGCGCGTAGTCCACGAGCAGGTCCTGCATCGCCGAGCCGAGCCCGCAGCCGGCGTAACCCGGGTCGACCATGTAGCCGACGTCCGCGAGCCCGGTCTCGGGCAGCAGGAAGTACTGCGCGGTGGCGATCACCTGCTCGTTCTCCGCGTCGCCCACCACCGCCACGAACGACATCTCGTTGTCGTAGGAGGCACTGCACAGCTGCTCGGCCATCGTGGTGCTCAGTGACTTCAGCTGTTGGAAGAACCGGGTGAACACGTCCTGCGGCGGGAGCCGGTGGAAGAGCCTGCGCAACATCGCCGCGTCCGACGTACGGCTCGGCCGCACGGTGACCGAGCGCCCGTCCCGTAGCTCCACGACCCGGACCTCGTGGTCGGGATAGGCCTGGTGCTTGCGCAGCTCCTGGCCCGGTGGCAGGAGGCGGGCGGCACGGGCCAGCTCCAGCAACGCGTCCTGGTGGTCCGGGTGGGCGAGGTCGATCAGGGCGACGGCGCGCTCCCGCAACGAGAGCCCGTAGAGGTAGGCACCGCCCCACTCGGTGACCACCCAGCGCACCTCGTGCCGCGCGATCCCGACCGCCTGCTCGGGGGCGAGGTGCAGCTGGATCGCCGACGTCCCGTCGTCGCGGACCGAGCTGATGCACACGATCGCCCGGCCACCGGGACTGTTCGCCGCGGCGCGGTGGAAGTCGGTCTGGGTGGACACGCCGCCGTAGACACCGCCCTCGTGGGAGTCGATGGTCACCTGCCCGGTCAGGTCGATCGCGAAGCCCTGGGTGACCGAGACCAGCCGCTCCTGGGCGGCGAGCACCGCGGGCGCGCAGACCTCGTCGGCGCCGCGCAGCTGGAAGCTGGGGTTGCCGTCGAGGAGCTTGTACAGCCGGCCGGTGCCCATCGCCCAGGAGCCCACCACCACGCCGGGATCGACGGACTTCTCGCTGCCGTCGACGGCGCCGCTCTCGACCAGCTCCACCAGCGGCTCGGTGAGGACGTCCGAGTGGATTCCGAGCCGGCGACGGTTCGTCAGGTGCCGAAGCATCTCGTTGGGGACCCGGCCGAGCCCGACCTGGAGCGTGGACCCGTCCGGGACCAGCCGTGCCACGTAGCGGGCGACCTGCTCGGCGACCTCGCCGACCGGCGGGTGGACGTACTCGATCGGTTCGTCGTCGACCACGGTGTGCGCGGTGACCAGGTCCCAGTCGACGAACCCGCTGCCCCGCACTGTCGGCATCGCCGGCATCACCTGGGCGAGCACCATCTTCGCGGCGTGTACGGCGGCCAGGGTGACGTCGACGGAGACGCCGAGGCTGCACCGGCCTTCGGCGTCCGGGGGCCCGATCGAGACGACCGCGATGTCGATCGCCTCGGAGCCGTTCGCGAACCTGGCGGGCACGTCGGCCAGCGACATCGGGACGTAGTCGAGCCCTCCCTGCTCCGCGAGGTGGCGCAGGTCCTGTCCGACGTACCAGGTGCGGTGCCGGTAGGTGGGGGCGTGCAGGGCGCCGTCGGTGAGGAAGTGCACGACCTCGACGCCGCCGCCGATCAGGTCGTGCTTCGCACCGAGGGCGGTGACCAGGGCACGCGGGGTCGCGCAGGCGCTGCCGAGGAACACTCGTGCGCCCGGACGGACGTGCTCGACGACCTCTTGGGCGTCCACGGCGTCCTCGCGCCAGCGCTGCGGCTCTCGGCCCATCCGGCCTCCGTTCAGGGCGGAGCCAGGCGACGGATGCCGTGCAGCCCGGCCGACCCCGCCCGGTCTGCCTTCGAGGCTAGTGCCGTGGGAGATGGCGGCGATATAGGCCGTTGTGACCAGTTACCGGCGGAGCGCGACGGTGCCGGCCGCGAGGTCGTGCAGGCCCCGCTGGTCGCGGTTGAAGACCAGCGGCGGGATCACCAGGCAGATGAGCACGGTGCGCACCAGCGCCTGCAACAACGTGACGGGCTTGCCGTCGACGCGCACGATGACGAGCCGGCAGACGAGCTGGCCGAAGGAGCCGCCGGCCAGCGCAGTCAGGAACGTCGCCTCGAGCAGGAACATCACCAGCGGCAGCGACTCGGAGACGACGGTGCCGTCGAGCCAGCCGCCGACACCGGTGAACCCGATCGCGACGAGCGTGCTGGCCACCCAGTCCACGACCAGGGCGAGGATCCGGCGGCCCCAGCCGGCGACAGCCCCGGGGCCCTGCGCCGGGAGCCCCAGCCGCTCGCCGGGGTACGACCCCGCTTCGGCTGCCTCTGCGGACGGGCGAGGATCGTTCACTGGGCCAACGCTACCTGGCTGCACGGCCGGGGGTGATCCAGGGCGGTCGGACGTAGTGTTACATGCACGAAACAAACCGGATACGGTCAAGAAATCCCTCGTACATAGGTTTCGGGACGTGGTGCAGCGTCGCACCGCCTGTTGACCTGCATGATTCCGGCCCGCCACCGCGCGGCCAAGGAGGACGAATGTTCGCAAACGCCGACGAGCTGTTGAAGTACATCAAGGACGAGGGCGTCGAGATGGTCGACGTACGTTTCTGTGACCTGCCCGGCGTCATGCAGCACTTCACGGTTCCCACGTCGTCGTTCGACAAGTCGGTCTTCGAGGACGGCCTGGGCTTCGACGGGTCGTCGATCCGCGGCTTCCAGGCGATCCACGAGTCGGACATGCAGCTGTTCCCGGACCCGACCACCGCATACCTGGACCCGTTCCGTGAGCACAAGACGCTGATCCTGAACTTCTTCATCCACGACCCGCTGACCGGTGAGGCGTACAGCCGCGACCCGCGCAACATCGCGCGCAAGGCGCAGGCGTACCTGAAGAGCACCGGGATCGGTGACACCGCCTACTTCGCGCCCGAGGCCGAGTTCTACGTCTTCGACTCGGTGCGCTTCGAGACCAAGGCGAACGCCGGCTACTACCACATCGACTCCGACGCGGCCGCCTGGAACACCGGCGCCGAGGGCAACAACCGCGGCTACAAGGTCAAGTACAAGGGCGGCTACTTCCCGGTTGCGCCCGTCGACCACTTCGGCGAGCTGCGCGACGAGATCACCGTCGAGCTCGAGCGCGCCGGTCTGGTCGTCGAGCGTGCGCACCACGAGGTCGGCACGGCCGGCCAGGCGGAGATCAACTGGCGCTTCGACGAGCTGCTCACCTCGGCCGATGCGGTGATGAAGTTCAAGTACATCGTGAAGAACGTCGCGTGGCGCAACGGGAAGACCGCGACGTTCATGCCGAAGCCGATCTTCGGGGACAACGGCTCCGGGATGCACGTGCACTCCTCGATCTGGAACGCCGGCGAGCCGTTGTTCTACGACGAGGCCGGGTACGCCGGACTCTCCGATATGGCCCGCTACTACATCGGAGGCCTGCTCAAGCATGCCCCGTCCCTGCTCGCGTTCACGAACCCGACCGTGAACTCCTACCACCGACTGGTCCCTGGTTTCGAGGCCCCGGTCAACCTGGTCTACAGCCAGCGGAACCGCTCGGCGTGTATCCGGATACCGATCACCGGCGCGAACCCGAAGGCCAAGCGCGTCGAGTTCCGCTGTCCGGACCCGTCGGCCAACCCCTACCTGGCGTTCTCGGCCATGCTGCTGGCCGGGATCGACGGGATCAAGAACAAGGTCGAGCCGGCCCAGCCGATCGACAAGGACCTCTACGAGCTGCCGCCCGACGAGCACGCCGAGGTGCCCACCGTGCCCGCAACCCTGCCCGCGGTGATGGAAGCACTCGAGGCCGACCACGACTACCTGCTGGAGGGCGGCGTGTTCACCCCGGACCTGATCGAGACCTGGATCGACTACAAGCGCACGCACGAGATCGCGCCGGTCGCGATGCGACCGCACCCGCACGAGTTCGAGCTCTACTACGACCTTTAAGAACTCGTAGAACACCAAAGCGGCCCTTGACCTGCAGTTATGCAGGATCGGGGGCCGTTTTCGCTTCGTCTCGAGGCCCAGATTCCGCAGGGATTCCGCAGGAGATTCGGTCTACGCGCTGTTCGATCCGGCCGCAGCGACGGCGCACTCCGTCACACGGTCCTCAAGGCTTGGGGGCGGGCGCACTTGCGGCGGGCTGAAGTTGTGGCGGCTAGCGTGCGTCGTGCCGGGCTGGCGAATGGCGCACATACACGAGCCGTACGTGATCAGGGTCGCGGTCCTGGAGTCGCCGCGCGAGTTGGTCTTCGTAGGTCGTCACGAGCCGCGTCGATCTACCCATTCCCGCGGTCGCCGCAGCGAGACAGCGGCCCGACGCTTGGAATGTAATCTTGATTTCGCAGATGACTTGGGATGTATCACTATGTAAGATACTATCCAAGTATGAAGTCCACCGAGGCTCTTCGCATCCTGGCCGACCTGACTGCCTACCAGTGGGGCATGGTCACGTCGGCTCAGGCCAGCATGCACGGCATCGCCCGCCTGGACCTCTCCCGACTCGCCGAGGCCGGACACCTGGAGCGTCTCGCGCACGGCGTGTACAAGGACGCCGGAGCACCCGGCGATCAGTTCGATGACCTCCGCGCTGCCTGGCTCAGCACCGACCCCAAGCGCATGGGACACGAGCGCAGCAAGGACCGCGAGAGTGGCGTTGTCTTCGCTGGGACGTCCGCAGCGCGACTCCACGGCATCGGCGACCTCTGGGATCGCCGCTACGACTTCGTCAGCCCCACTCGCCGGCAGAGCCAGCGCAGCGAGATCCGCTACCGACAGCGCAAGCTCGACCCACGCGACGTCACCACCGTCGATGGCCTGCCCGCCATGACGATCGAGTGCACCATTGCGGACCTCTTCAACGCCGCGGCCGACACCAGCCACATCGCCGATGCCCTTCGCGATGCGTCCTACAAGCACAGGCTCGACGTCGATCGCCTGCGCGAACTGCTCGCTCCACACGCGAAGCGCGAGGGCCTCCGTCGGGGCGATGGAGCCGCTCTGCTCGAGCGGCTGATGGAGATTGCAGGTATCGACGCAGACACTCTGTCGGGACGGATCGCGGCCACGCAGGAGATCGGTTCACGCGTCGCCGCCAAGTATCTCGACCAGTTCGGTGGTGTCCGACTGAAGGAAATCCTCGCTGCCCAAGAAGCAGCGAAGGTGATCCATGAGTCGTTCCCATCGCTCAATGAACAGGCCCGAGCGAAGATGCTGTCCGCCATCAGCCCAACTGCAATGAAGAGGGCGCAGGAGGCCGTGCAGCGCGTGCTCATGGATTCCGGCACCATGGATGCAATCCGTAAGGCAACGGCAGCTCAGAGTGCAAATCCCACAGTCACCCCGGAGATGATGCGTTTGATCGAGAACGCGCAGAGGGCGATGAAGAATGTCTGAGCCCTACCCCACGCCTGCCGGAGTCGAGGCCGCCATCAAGGACGCCGCCAAGAAGGCGGCGAACTCGGATCTCTCTCTCGACGTGAATCGCCGCATCCAACTGGAGTACTTCAACCGGTTCCTCAGTCGGGTGTTCTCCGATGGCGACGAATCTGAGTGGGTTCTCAAGGGCGGCACCGGCATCCTCGCGCGGGTGCCGTCTACGCGTTCCACCCGCGACATCGACCTGTACCGCGAAGGCTTTACACTCACACAGGCCCTGGACGACCTGATCCGCCTCGCAGCGATCGACCTCGGCGACCACTTCCGCTTCGAGTACGTCGGGCACATCGACTCGATCGGCAACGACACCCAGCCCTACACCGAGGGCTACCAAGTGAAGTTCAACATCTTCATCGGGCTCAGCGCGAAGGGCAACCTCCAGGTTGATCTCGCCGTCGGCGCCGGAATGACTGGAGACGTTGTCACGACCGAGCCGGCCACCGCGCTCAACCTGCCTCGCCTGGCCAGGAACCCCTACCGTCTCTACCCCGTCGTTGACCAGATCGCTGACAAGGTCTGCGCGACGATGACCGAGTACCACGAAAAGGCGTCCAGTCGCGAGAAGGATCTGGTCGACCTCGTGGTGTTCGCGACCACGCAAGACATCGACGGCGACGGCCTCCGAATCGCGATCACCACCGAAGCACGCCGCCGCAAGATGGAGACGTTCGACCACTTCGCCGTGCCGACGACATGGGGTGCGGGGTATGCCAAGCTCAGCAAGCCCGTGCCCTACTGCGCTGACTACCGCACGGTCGACCTCGCCGCAGAACTCGTCACTCGGCTCATCGACCCCGCACTGTCACGTGATGCCGAGGGCAAGACGTGGTCGCACGAATCTCTAAGCTGGACCTGACCTCTCACATCGCGCTTCGTCCTCGCTCCGCCTCCTCCCGCAGCGCTCGGATGGCGCCAGACGCGTGACGCCGGATGGACCGTGACGACAGCGCGTGGGCTTCCTCGACCATTTGCGTCACCGACGGCGTCATCAACCCACCACGCCCGCGTCGTCCCGGCGCGTCCAGGTGCTCGGCTGCATGGGCCAGGTCGAGCAGAAGGTCACGGTCGCTCTCCGTCAGCCTGCCGGAGTCGATTGCGCGTTGGAGCCAGATCGCTGAGTACGTCCGTGCGTCTGCGTACCTCGTCCCCGTCTTCGTCGATGATGGCTTCGTCGAATGCGTCGACCGGCACCGCCATCGCCCACGCCTCGTCACGCCGCTTGGCGAGGTCGCCGACGCCAAGCTCCGCCATCGACTCCCGGTAAACGCGGTCGAGGATCTTCGCGGCGACGAACGTGTCGTCGTGCGGGTCGTGGTCGCAGATCTGAATCCAAAGCTGGCCTGCAACGATCTCGTCGATCGCATCGGCAAGGCGACGGATTCTCCCAGCCACTCGTGCGGCGCCCGGCATCAGCAGCCAGGCGAGCAGGACGTACGCCCGCGGGTCGTCGGCGGCGATGTTGCGCAGGGTGGTCAGGACGGCATCGCGCTCTGACGGTCCGGCGGCCCTCATCCACGTGGGCAGGTCCGCCAACTCGACGTCGGGCAGATCAGACGACAGCTGTCGCCATTGTGCCCACTCGGCTCGTAGTTCTCGCATATTCGGAGTGTCGGGGTGGTCGACGCCCAGGCACTTGGCAACGCTCATCACGCTGCTCCTTCCTGTCAGCCCCGGGTTGGGCAACAGGTAGGTGAGCGAGCGACCCCAGATCGCCAGAAATAGATCCGGCTAGATATGTACGATGCAGGAGTGACGAACTGGAGACCGCAGCCGAGGACCGTCGTCGAGGAGGCACGTCTTGCGAGCGGGCTCGGTCAGGCCGAGCTCGCAGCCCTCGCCGGGACGTCACAGCCGACCCTGTCGGCGTACGAGCGGGGCAAGAAGAGCCCCGGGCTCGCGGTGGCGGAGCGAATCGTGAACGCCGCCGGCTGGAACATCGCCCTCCAACCGCGGGTCAGCTTCACCGAACACCCAGCGCCGCCGGGATTCCGATTCCCGTTCACCGTCCCCGACCGACTGTGGCGCCTGGAAGCCCCCACATGCTTCCGCACAATCAAGTTCTTCGACCTCATCGAAGAAGACAACGACGAGTTCCGGTGGGACCTCTCGGTCCGCGCGGACAGGAAACTCGTCTACGAGCGGCTCCTCACCTACGGGTCCGAGGCGACCCTGGTCCTCTATCTCGACGGCGCGCTCCTGATCGACCTCTGGAGCGAGATAGAGGTGCCCGAGCCGATGCGCACCCACTGGTCCGCGGTCGTCGATGCCACGCTCCACGGACCGATTGCCGCTGACTCCGAGCAGTACCGTCGCGACGAGGACACCCGGCGGACACCGCTGGACGCCGTGAGGCACGCCGACTCCTGACCATGTCGCGGCGGGACGAGTCAAAGCACTATTCCTGCTCCATGTCGGCGCTCCCGACTAACGTTTGCTGCAACGACGAGGAGATCACGTATGGCGAAGTACTCCGTGACGCAGTCCGCGGTCACGCAATTGCTGGCTGACGTCAAGAGCGACCGCATCGCAATACCGGAACTCCAGCGCCCATTCGTCTGGGACAGCGTCAAGGTCCGCGACCTGATGGACTCCCTCTACAAGGGCTACCCCGTCGGATACCTGATCACCTGGCAGTCGGTGGGCGCCAAGCTCAAGGGCGGCCAGGTCGCGGCCCACCAGCAGATCCTCATCGATGGTCAGCAGCGCATCACGGCACTCCGGGCTGCGGTCGCGGGTCTGAAGGTCATCAACAAGAAGTACAAGGCAATCCGAATCGTCGTCGCGTTCAATCCGATCACCGAGGAGTTCGCAACTCTTACCCCTGTCATTGGGAAGAACCCCCAGTGGATCTCCGACATCAGCGAGTACTTCAACTCTGACTCGCCGCTGGGGTTCGCGCGCCATTACATGGAGCGCAATCCGGGCGTCGACCCCAAGATCTTCGAGACCAACCTCGCCAAACTCGGGGCCATCCAGAACGCCCAGATAGGGATCATCGGCCTTGCCGACGACCTCGACGTCGAGACTGTCTCCGAGATATTCATCCGCATCAACTCCAAGGGTGTGCCCCTCAGCAGCGCCGACTTCGCCATGAGCAAGATCGCCACCTACGGCGATCGCGGACGCAATCTCCGCAAGCTCATCGACTACTTCTGCCACTTGGCTGTCGCGCCGCACGCCTACGCCGACATCAAGGAGAACGATGGCGAGTTCGCGGCTACCAGTTACCTCAAGGCGATTAGCTGGTTGAAGCACGAGGCCGAGGACCTCTACGACCCCGAGTACAGCGACATCATCCGCGTCGCGGGGTTGATCGGCTTCAGCCGGGGCAAGGCCTCTAGCATCGTGAGTGAGCTCTCTGGTCGCGACCCGGAGACCCGCAAGGTTGACGAGGAACGCATTCCGGTCGCCTACGACAAGCTCGAAGCGGCTCTCCTGAAGATCGTCAACAACTTCCACTTCGACAACTTCCTTATGCTCATCAAGTCGGCGGGCTTCATCAGCCCGGGCATGGTGAACTCCCGCAACGCGCTCAACTTCGCCTACGCGCTCTATCTCCGCCTGCGCGACGACAAAGACATGAGCGAGGGCGAGCGCAAGCGCATCGTGAAGCGCTGGTTCGTGATGTCGATGCTTACCGGCCGACACTCCGGAAGCTTCGAGTCCACCTGGGAGCAAGACATCCGCCGCATCGGTGAGCAAGGTGCTGCCAACTACCTCAAGCAGGTCGAGGAGTCCGAGCTATCCGACGCCTTCTGGGCCGTCACTCTTCCCGCCGCCTTGGAGACGACGAGCACGGTCAGCCCCTTCTTCCAGACCTTCCTCGCTGCCCAGGTCGCGAACAACTCCCGCGGATTCCTCTCTAAAGGAATCACCGTCGCGGCTATGACCCAGCAGTCGGGCGACATCCACCACATCGTCCCCAAGGACTACCTGCAGAAGAATGGCTATCCCGACCGCGGCGACTACAACCAGGTCGCCAACTTCGCCCTGACCGAGACGTCGATCAACATCAGCATCAGCAACAAGCCGCCGGCGATCTACATGGCACAGGTGAATGCTCAGATCGAGTCTGGGGCCCTGACACTCGGCGAGATCACCGATGCAGACGACCTCGCCCGCAACCTGACCGAGAGCGCCGTGCCAGCCATGCTCGCCGATGTCACCGCCGGCTCCTACCAGGAGTTCCTCGCCGAGCGTCGCCGACTCATGGCGGCGATCATTCGCGACTATTACCAAACCCTCTGAGCGCCCCCTCTGGCGCTCCGGTCAGTCCATCTCGTCGAGCCGGGCCCGCAGCCGGCGCGCCTCCGTTTCCGCCCGTGCGACCTGCTCTTCGAGCAGTTCCCGCTGCGACTTGGCAGGCTTCGCAGGCTTGGGCGGCGGGACGAGCCAGCCGATCCGCTGGTACCCGGTGATCTGGCGCGCATGGGCACATGCGCAGCAGGCCTGCTCAGGCGTCGGCATTGGCCAGCGGAGCCCGATCATCTTCCGCAGGTGAACCCGTTCGATCTGGCACTTCGGTGAGGCCTCGGGATCAGTCGCCCAGTACTCCTCCATCTCAGCCCTCATCTCGCGTGCCCGTTTGACAGTCGTTAGTTTCGGTCCGCGATCCGGGGTCCACTCGACACTGGACACGACGTCGTCGTGGTGGTGACCACAGGCAAGGAGCACGCGCCAGAACCGGGAACTCGTTGGCTTGTCACGACGAATGACCTTCCAGGTTTCCGCATCCCACCCGTCCTCCGGCTCGACTGGGTCGGCTTCAAAGTCGACCACCTTGCTTGATACCCACTCGCAAATGTCGCGGTACGGCCTCGGCTCCTCCCAATGGCTCTTGTCACGGCACCACATCTCGCCAGCGTTCAGGTCGGTCTGGGTGAGGTTGTCGCGGTAACGATGCGCGTCAGGTAACCGATCAGGGCCGCTGGTCAGTACGTCGTCGACGTGGCCACACTCGAGTCCGACCTTCCACCGATAGAGCCTCTGGGGATCTGGCAAGAGCAGTGACGCAAGCGCCGGATCCATGTGTGGCTTGCGCTCCGCGATGTACGCCTCAACCTCATCGAGTGCGCCGCGACGCGGCCGAACTGAACCAGGCACTCGCCGCAGCAGTCTGGCCGGGCAATCCTGTGCGTTCACTGCATCCTGTGCTGAGCTCACCTGACGAGCGTCTCCCAGATCAGCGACGTCGGCAACGGCGGTCAGACGGCGTTACCAGCGCCTTCGCTGACGGGACATCCAGTAGATGCGGTCCATTCGCTCGCGATCGAGATCGGGTGGCGGAAGTTCGCCGCGCTCCCGAAACTGCCACATCACCGCTCGCGCAGCGGCGATGGTCAAGCCCTGGTCGAGCAGCTCCTTGAACGCGTCGAGCGACGGCCTCGTGACTCGATAGTGCGCCTGGCCCGGCGCGTAGAAGACTCGTTCAAGGCACCAGCAGATCTCGTTCGCTTTCCAGCTCGGCACGTCGAGTTCCATGGCGACGCGCTTCGCGGACACAAGCAGCTTCGGCGGATCCGGCGGCTCCCAATGCTCCGGCCGCATCATCGCCACCACGAGGCACGGGCTGACTCCCGTGGCATCGAGTTCACCCAGGCCAGGAGCGAACCGTAGACAATCCGGTAGTTCTTGCCGCCCTCACCGATAAACACCCGATCGAGATCGCCGAACGACACGGCCTGACGGATGGCATGCTCCGGCAGGCTCAACATCCACGCCGCTTCCTTCACCGTCACGAGCACCTTCTCGTCGTACGGGTCCGTTCGCGACGCAGTGAACAAGGCGTCCCCAACAGGGCGCGCGCCGCTATGGCGCTTGCCCGCCGGCGAATCCACCGTGAGGTCGACCGCGGGCTCCGCCTGCTGCTTGGCCTTGGGTCGGCCTGCGACCTTTGCGGCCGCCGCGGGTTCAGCAACGCCCGCGCGTTCCTGCACTGGCCCGGGCTGCGGCCCGAAATGCCCGGGCGGATACTCCCCGTGGACTACGTAATGGCGGCCCGCATCGGTCAACTCCGCGTGCCACCGCGGGCCACGTCCCTTGATCTTCACCAGCCGTCGGTTCGACAGTGCCCGCGCGGTCAGTCGCTGCGGGTTCGTGGCCGCTCCGTCAGCTTGACCGTCGGCAAGCCAGCGGAGCACCGCGTGTTGAGTTTCGTTTAGCCGTGGTTTCACGGCAACTGAGCGTAGGGGGTCGCACACGAGCGGCATGGCCGCGGATCACACGAGCCGTGCGAATCGTCGGACCCAACGTCCACACTGGGACAATCGGGCGTGGCGCTCATCCAGACTGGCCGGTTTGGGTTGCGGCAGGATGGACCGAGACCGCGCCCTTGCGGCGTCACTGATAACGCACGTTCGCTTGCCGCAGTGACCGAGCTCGCCGCCTGGGCCGCCGACCCAGCCTGCCTGTTCCGACAGGATGCCGTCGATGAGTTCCTTGGCTCCGCCGATCTGAGACTGATCGCCCACGCGATGGCCACCGGAGCAACCCGCGAACAACCCGCGCCCCACTCCAAGAAGAAGATGAAGATGCCTGACGCTTGCAACGCGTTCGGCGTCACGTGGACCGATCCGTTCAGCCTCTACAGGACCCTAGGGATGCGGCTCGTCGCCTGACCTGAACTGACGGCGGCACCGCGTTGCCACCATGAATCTGAATCGACGGCCTAGGCTTGGGGGCGTGTCAAGACGCGATCAGGAGAACCGGGCCAGCACGGCGACTCGACGCCCCGACGACGATCCCGACCGGCCACAAGCCAAGCCCTGGGCACAGTACGTTGACGCAGTTCTCGCCGAGTGGCACACGTTTGCCAGGCAACGACCCAGAAGAGCCAGCAGTGCAAAGGTTCCTCGAGCACCATCCGGCGATGATTCCCGGGGGCAGCGGAGACGTCGGCCCAGGTGGCCATCACGGGTCTGACCTGTCAGCGGTGTTCACTCAACCCGCCCTCACGGGCAGTGGCCGAACCCTTATCCCGGACCTCATGTGGGTGACCAGATCGTCCGGCCCCGTCACCCCGATCCTGATCGAGATTGAGAAGCCCAGCAAGCGCTGGTTCAAGGAGAATGGCCGGCCGACGTCAGCGTTCCGGGATGCCCACGATCAGTTGAACGACTAGCGGGCGTGGTTCGAGACCGACAATAACAAGAGCATCTTCCGAGACGAGTACTTGATCAACGGAGATCGGTACGAAAACCGCCCCGTGGAGCCCCAGTTCGTACTCATTTACGGTCGCCAGGTCGAGTTCGAGCATGGTGGAGGCCATCGAGACCCCGATGGCCTCCGTCGGAAGCGAGAGTCGCAGCGCGCGGCCAACGAAGCCTTCATGACCTTCGACTCTCTGCGCCCACGGTTCGACCATGCGAGCTCCGTGACGGTGGCACCCGAAGCCAAAGGAAACCGAGCAGTCGCCTTCTCACCCGTCTACGGCACCAGCACTTCGTCAGGCTCTACAGCACTGCTCCTCGATGACATTGAAGGAGCGCTGGCCAACAGCGTCATGATGACCGACGAACGACGCAGCTACCTAGTCGAGCGCTTCGAACATTGGAAGTCAGTCGAACTTGCCGAACGGTCGGCGCGGACGGGTCCGCCCATCCGACAACTCGGGCTCGAGTAGCGCGGCAAACCGATCAGCGGTCGTAGATCCCTCCGGCTGGAGGGCGGGCATCAGGAGTGGCGAAATTCCGCAGGGATTCCGCAGAAGATCCGTTCGAGGCCGAACTCGACCAACACGGACCGTCGGATCAAATCAACGTCCCCGCAGGTCAGGCCACGTTTTCGCGAGTTGACCAAGACCTGCCAACACCGCCTGTGGTGTTCGAGCTCTACTACGACCTGTGATCACTTCTCCGCATAGTGCTCGAACCGGACCTCGAGGTACTCCCGCCCGGTGGGTTTCGGTCCCGCGCTCGGTTGTCTCTATCAGTCGGCGGGCCCGAATCTGAAACGACCTGCGGCGACTCGCGAACCAGGGACTCCAACGAACGCGTCACCGCAAGCGGATCGGCCCACGATCACAACGGGCAATTGGATCAGCGACGGGTTCGATAGGCATCTCGGCGGTGGGCAATGTCGACAACCGTCACGGTGCGTTGCTTGGCGTCGATTCGGTAAATGACACGGTAAGTGCCTCGCCGCGCGCTATGACGGTCCTCAAGTGGCGGGTGGAGCCGCTTGCCGACTCGCTGCGGATTGTCGAGCAGAGAACCAACGATGAATTCGTGCGCCGCGAAGGCCACCGCCTCAGGCAGCTGCTGGGCGAGCTGACGCCGAGCGGTAGGGGTGATCACCAGCGCGTAGCGGTCGGGATCCGGCGTCACGCACTGTTCCTGCGTCGCTCGCCCATCACCTGGGCAAGCTCGGCCTCAGACTCGCCCTCGCCTCGCGCGAGTTCCGCGTCAGACGCCGCGAGTCGCTGCAGCGTTTCGGGATCCGAGAGGATCGCGAGCGACTCCTCGAGGGACTCCAAGTCCTCGGTCGCGATCAACACGGCCGAGGGTTTGCCGTGCACCGTGACAGTGACACGCTCGTGCTGGGCGTTCACACGCCCGACAAGCTCGGACAAGTGCGCCTTGACCTCGGCAAGTGACATCACAGTCATGGTCACAAGTATGACCATACCGACGGCCGGTGTCGAGCGCGACTTCGGCCCTGTCCCGTCGCGTCCCCGTCCCGCACACCGATCCCGAAGTGGGGAGCTGGCACGAGACGGTCGGGGGTTCGCCGGTCATTGCGATGCGGTGATATCCATGAGTCCATGGTCACCGAGCCCAGTCAGCCTTCCGGGAAGTTCGTCCGAGCGCTGTCGTTCGGGTCGGTGGCGGAGCGCTATGAGCGCTATCGCCTGGGCTATCCCAATGAGCTGCTCGACGCGGTTCTGCGCTACGTCGAGCGGCCCGTGTGCACGGCACTCGAAATCGGCGCTGGAACCGGAAAGGCAACGCGGCTGTTTGCAGCGCGTGGCGTCGAGGTCACCGCGCTCGAACCCGACGCCGACATGATGAAGGTGTTGGAGAGGGTGGCGCACGGCCTGCCCGTGCGGCCGGTGGTAGCCACGTTCGAGCAGTTCCGCACCAAATCCCGCTTCGACCTCGTGTACGCCGCGGCGGCCTGGCATTGGACTAGCCCGGAGACGAGATGGAGCCACGCTGTCGAATTGCTCGCACCCGGAGGCGTCTTCGCGCTGTTCGGCAGCCAGGCTGAGCTCAAGGACCCCGACCTGTTCGCGGCGGTCGACGAGATCGAGAAGCGCGTGCTGGCCGACGACCAGTCGGCGGTCGACGTACATCCGTGGTCAATCGAGGAGATGGCCGCCACCGACGGCCTCGTCGACGTCGAGCAGCGGGAGCTGCCGGGCGTCGCGACGACAGCGGCCACGGAGTTCGTGGGACGACTGGCCACCGTCTCGGCCTACCTCAAGCTCGCCCCGGAGCGGCGGGCCGAGACGCTGTGTCAGGTCCGCGCGGTGCTCCCCGACCAAGTCGACATCGACACCACGGTGCAGTTGTGTCTGGGTCGACGAGTCGGTCGCTCCGTGAGCTAAGTATCGCTCAAAGCCGAACGGTGAGCCGATATCGTCACCGCCTCGACCAGGCGACCGACGACCACCGGAAGCGGATCGACGACCGGGACCGGGTGCTCAGCTTCTACGCATCGTCGCGGAACGAGAGAATTGGAGCATGAGCGACCACCGAGGGCAGCTGCGCACAAGCTTCGACTCGACTGCCGACCTCTATCAGCGAGCCCGGCCCGAGTATCCGGAGGCGTTGCATGACGCGCTGACCGAGACCGCTGCACTGCATGCGGGCGACCGGCTGTTGGAGATCGGGTGCGCCACCGGTAAGGCGACGCTGCCCCTCGCTCACCGCGACTTTCGCATCACCTGCGTCGAGCTCGGTCCGGCGTTGGCCTCCGCTGCACGACGGAACCTTTCGGACTTCCCGGATGCCGAGATCGTCGAGACTGCGTCGAAGCCAAGCTCGCGGCGCCGGGACTCTACCCGTGCAGGTCTGCGTAACCGATCAGGCGCCCGTCGGCGAGGGCACCGAAGCGGATGAGGTCCGGGGGTGGCGAGCGATGTCGGCATGGACGCCGAGGGATGATGCGTCACACCGCCGTGACGGGGACGCGCATCTCGAGCCTCGTAGACCCGGACTAACCCGCGAGGTGACTCCACGCAGATGCCAGCTCATGCCAAGGGCCGGTGGCGGCGACCTCGCCGCCGACGAGGACGACGACCCGGTCGGCCTGGGCGAGCGCTGCCCGTTTCGCGGTGGCACCGATCACGGTCGTCCGCCGCTGGCGAAGGGCTGCCCACAGCTCGATTTCGGTAGCGGCGTCGAGTGCGCTGGAGACGTCGTCGGCGAGGAGCAGCTCGGCGTCGGCAGCCAGCGCGCGTGCGAGTGCAAGCCGCTGGACCTGTCCGCCGGAGAGTCGGACGCCACGGTGCCCCACGAGGGCGTCCTTTCCACCGGCTTCGTCGATGTCGCGTGCCAACCGGGCGTCGGAGACCGGGTCGTCGAAGTCTCGCCGGTGGCCCAGGAGAACGTTGTCGGAGAAGCTGCCGGACAGCACCCGCGGCACCTGGGCGACGTGGGCGACCTGCGCGGGCCGGAGGAACGCTTGAGGGTCGGTGACCTCCCGACCGTTCCAGAGCAGTACGCCGGAGTGCTCGATCAGGCCGGCGAGTGCGGCGAGCAGGCTGGACTTGCCGGAGCCGACCTGCCCGACCAGCAGCAACAGCTCGCCGGCCTCCACGGTGAGGTTGACGCTGCTGACGCCGATCGTGCCGTCGTCGTGGACCGCCGAGAAGCCGGACAGCTCCAGGCGCTCCAGCGGCACACGCCGGACCGGCTCGGGTTCCGGGGCCTCCCCGCTGACGAGGTCCACCCGCGACGGAAGGTCCATCAGGTCGGCGCCGCCCGCGAACCGGCTGGTCTCCTTCTGCCAGGCCCGCGTCCCCGGCGCCTCGGTGACGACCATCCCGGCGACCCGGCCGAACCAGTCGAAGCCACCGACCGCGTTGGCCACGAGCAGGGCGATCGCGAGGCTCCAGCCGTCCGAGAAGTAGATCGCCCAGGCCGTCACGACGCCGCACTGCACCATGACCGCGGGAACGCCGTCGAGGAAGGCCTGGACCCGGTGCTCCTTCACCGCCGCAGCGACGCGGCCTGAGTCCACCTGACGCAGGTGAGCATGGACCTCGGGGACCGCGGCCGCCAGCTTGATGGTGCGCGCGGAGTCCAGCGCCGAGACGAGGGCGCGGCCGAACCCCGCCCGGGCCGTGGACGAGGCGTCCGCCGAGCGGCCCGCGATGGGCCGGCCC
>DASSBE010000163.1:0-56016 GCA_035699065.1 Nocardioidaceae bacterium | reverse complement strand
GATCCGCCGGATCTGCGCCGGCATGGTGGCGGAGAACAGGGCCACGTGCTTGTCGTCGGGGGTGTCGGCGAGGATCGTCTCGACGTCCTCCTGGAAGCCCATCTTGAGCATCTCGTCGGCCTCGTCGAGGACCAGGAACCGCAGCTCGGACAGGTCCAGGGTGCCCTTCTCGAGGTGGTCCATGATCCGGCCCGGCGTGCCGACGATGACGTGCACTCCCCGGCGCAGCGCGGACAGCTGTACGCCGTACCCCTGTCCGCCGTAGACGGGCAGGACGTGCAGACCGGGCAGGTGTGCGGCGTAGCGTCCGAACGCCTCCGAGACCTGCAGTGCCAGCTCACGGGTTGGTGCCAGGACCAGCGCCTGGGGGCTCTTCTGCTTCAGGTCGATCCGCGACAGGATCGGCACCGCGAAGGCCGCCGTCTTGCCGGTGCCGGTCTGCGCGAGGCCGACCACATGCCGGCCCTCGAGCAGCGCCGGGATGGTTGCGGCCTGGATCGGTGACGGCGACTCGTACCCCACGTCGTCCAGCGCCCGGAGCACGCGCTTGTCGATGCCGAGATCGGCGAAGGTCAGCTGTTCGGCGGCCACGGTGGCCGTCTGAGTTGCGTCCGTGGGCATTGGTCCAGCGTAGTGCGGTGGCGGATGCCGGATGTCGGAGCCGTCGCTGACGACGTCTACGCCACCTGGTGAGACGTCTCGTAGTCGAGGACCGGGTCGTCGGCGGCGGGGTGCACGTCGATACCCGTGTTGAGGCTTGTCCAGGCGGCGTCGCCGATCGTCTTGGGGACGGGATGGGTGCCGGTGTGGTCGACGGTGTAGTAGTAGCCGTGCGGGCTGCGCCAGAAGAACACGCCCGGGCGTGGTTGTCTCAGTCGCCATCGGCCATGGGTCTTGAGTCGGTGCGCGAACCGGGCCAGCAGCCCCAGGTTGGCGGCACTGGTCTGACCGGGTGGCCCGCCCTTGTCGGGGGACAGGTAGGGGATCGTGTGGTCGCCGTCCTTGCGGCGTCCGGTGTTGGTGGCCCAGGGGAACACACAGGCCGGGTTCCGCAGCTGGAGTGCCTCCCGCAGCTCGGCGGGTGTCTCGTAGCCGTCGACCGGGACCTGGCCGGCCACATCGAGCACCGGCCGGATCGTGACGTGGGTGTGGGCCAGGAACGCGCAGGCCTGTTCGACGGTGACCGGCCCGACCCCTTCGACCCGGGCCACCCCACCGGTCCCGGCCTCGAAACCGGCCTGGGACAGGTGCACATACAACGTCGCGGCCGGCAGCAGCTTGCCCGGGTCGACGCGGGCCGGCCTCCGGAACAGGCTCGGGTCACCGGCCACGACACCGTCCCCGGCACAGGTCGGACACGGATGCGTCTGCGGTGTCGGGTCGTCGGCGTCGTTCTGCGACGGATGCACATCCTGTTCACCGACCGACCCCGGATCATCCACGCCCTCCGCCTCGTCGCTGTCTTCCGCGTCGGTGTCACCCGAGCCATCGGCCGCATCATCGGCGTCGTCCGAGCTGTCGTCGCTGTCGAGGGTGGCGGCGTCGTCGAGGAGCCGCTGCGCGCGGGTCGGGGTGGCCAGGATCCCGACCGCCTTCGCCCTCCGGACGTCGACCGGGTCGGTGTCCCCGTTCTGCAGTAGGACCGCCGCGATCCGGTCACACATCGCGACGAAGAAGATCACATCCCCCGCCGCGGCCTTCGCGACCACCGTCTTCAGGCCGTACTCGTTGCACTGCCCGGTGCGCACGAACTGCTCCAACGCCGCCGCCCGCTCCCGCTCCCGCGCCGCGGCCGGGTCGGCCTCGATGATCTTGGCTTCGACCAGCTTCACGAACCGCACCCACGGCAACGCGTTGTAGTACGCGACTACCTGGGCATCGACCCACCGAGCCTGGTCCCGCGACAGGCCCGCCGTCGCGGTCAGATGCGTCACCTTCCGCGCCTGCCACGCCCGGACCATCCCGGCACACACGCCCGCCCACGAACCCGGATGCCGGTGCCGCAGGTCCAGGCCGTCACCAATCAGGTTCTCCCCGGCCGCCGGATGCATCCCATTCACACTCGCGAACTCCGCGGCCGCGAACTCCAACACCGGCGGCGTCCCGTCCGCACCGTGCCGGACCACCCCCTCGGTGCCCGGCAACACCACACCCTCCAAACCCCGGCCAGCCAGATCCGCGTCCGGGTTGTGCAGGTCGGCCCACGCCACCGCCAACACCAGCTCCCGCGCCTCCGCCTCCAGCCGGGCCACCCGGTTCGACGCGAGCGCAGCCAGGACCCCCGCCTGGTCCAGCTCATCGACCCCGCCCATCTCGAACATGAACACGACCCTATGAGGGCGCTCCGACAGTCTCGGCCCCCAGAGCCCTTACCCACAAAGAAATCCCGAAGAAGTTTCGAAAGTCTTCGCGGCGCTTCGATGACCGGCTCGCGCGACCCCTTCCCTCGAGGAGTCGTTGCGGCGGGGACGGGCACGGTCTGGTCAAGTCACCACGCCGACTTGCCTCGGTCGTTATCACTTCGTAACCTAGTTGGGTTCCGTTGACGACGGAGCGCCGGCTGGAGGCCACGCCTCATCCTGTCCACCACCCGCCGGCCCCCTGCAAGCACTACCCGCGGACAGGAGCGGGGGACCCAAGATTCCGGTACCCCGTTGCGGCATCGTCACGGTCGATCCTGATCGAGACCACCGCCGCAGCTGAGCGCCTTGGGGTGAAGCCATCCAACCGGTTCCGCCGGTGACCATGGCCGGGCAAGACCCTCTGCCCGAACCCGACAGCTCACCTCGCAGGCGTTGGAGAGGTCCGGTTCCCCATGCGCTCACGCATGCTCATCGCAAGTATCTTCCTCGCGGCGTTCTCGACGATGTTCGCCTCCACCCTCGTGGCCGGTCCCGCCGAGGCCGCGACCAGGCGGACCTGGAACCGGCTCGCACAGTGCGAGTCCGGCGGCCGCTGGCACATCAACACCGGCAACGGTTACTACGGCGGACTGCAGTTCAGTGCGTCCACCTGGAGGGCCTTCGGCGGCCGCAAGTTCGCCCGCAACGCGCACCGCGCCCGCCGTGTCGAGCAGGTCACGATCGCCAAGCGTGTGAAGCACGCCCAGGGATGGGGAGCCTGGCCGGCCTGCTCCGCTCGCATCGGCCTCCGCTGACGCGGGACGGACGCGACGTGCCCAGCACCGACGGCGATCGTGCGATGCCCGCCGACCTGCTCGAGCACGCGCGGGCCGCCAAAGGGTTCATGCCCGACGACGAGGGCGACCTGTTGTACCGGATCGCCCTGGACCGGCTGCCGCACGGCCCGGCGCTCGAGGTCGGCACCTACTGCGGCAAGTCCGCGGTGTACCTCGGTGCCGCCGCCCGGTCGACCGGCGGAACGGTCTTCACCGTGGACCACCACCGCGGCTCCGAGGAGAACCAGCCGGGCTGGGAGTACCACGACACCAGCCTGGTCGACCCCGGCACCGGCCGACTCGACACCCTGGGGACGTTCCGGCAGACCATCGCCCGCGCGGGCCTCGAGGACCAGGTGGTCGCCGTGGTCGGGTCGTCGACCACGGTCTCGGCGCACTGGCGCACTGCCCTGTCGCTGCTGTTCATCGACGGCGGCCACACCGACGAGCACGCGTCGCACGACTACGAGGGCTGGGGACGGTGGGTCGCCCACGGCGCCACGCTGGTGATCCACGATGTGTTCCCCGACCCGGCCGACGGCGGGCAGCCGCCGTACCGGATCTTCCTGCGCGCACTGGAGAGCGGCGACTTCGTGGAGCACCAGGTGCTCGGCTCGATGCGGGTGCTAACCCGGGTGCGCGGAGAGGCCGGCGACCCGGTCCGCTGACCGCTCCGCCGGCACGCAACCGCACTCGAGCCCGATCTCGCTGAACCGGCCGGGCAGCGCCGTTCCCCGGAAGACGTCCGCGCCGCCGGTGGTGTGCGAGAGCGCGTCCACGGCGAGGATCACCGCCGCCGCGGTCCAGGTGCTGCACTCCTCGGGCCAGCGGGCCTCGTCGGGGAAGACGTAGCCGGTCCAGTACGACCCGTCCCGCTCCCGCAGGTGCTGCATGTCGGCCAACAACCGGCGCGCCAGACCGTGCTCGCCGATCGCGTCCAGCGCCAGCACCAGCTCGCAGGTCTCGGCGCCGGTGACCCACGGATGGTCGTCGACGCAGCGGATGCCGAGACCCGGCACCACGAAGTCGTCCCAGCGCGCCTCGACCCGGGCGCGCGCGGCCGGGCCGCACACCGCACCGGACAGGACCGGGTAGTACCAGTCCATCGAGAACCGGGGCTTCGGCTCGAACAGGTCCTCGTGCTCGCGCAGCGCGTGGCCCAGCCGCCCGGCGGCGAGCTCCCACCCCGGCTGCGGATCCTCGACGAGGTCGGACAGCGCGAGCCCGCACGACAGCGCGTGGTAGATGCTCGAGCTTCCCGCCACGAGCGCCGTGTCCGCCGTACCCCCGGAAGCGCCCCGCGCCCACGCGATGCCGCCGAAGGGCAGCTGCAGACCGGTGACCAGGTCCAGCGCCCGTCGTACCACCGGCCACGCACACACCAGGAACGCCTCGTCGTGGCGCACCAGCCAGTGGTGCCAGACGCCGACCGCCACGTAGGCACACATGTTGGTGTCCGCGCCGGCGTCCTCGACCGCTCCGCCACGCTGTCGGATCGGCCAGGAGCCGTCCTCGCGCTGGGTCCGGAACAGCCACGCGTAGGCACGCTCGGCCGCCTCGACCTGGTCACCGACCAACAGCGCCATCGCGGACTCCACGTGGTCCCAAGGATCGACCTGGCCGCCGGCGAACCACGGGATCGCACCGGAGTCCTCCTGCGCCCGAGCGATCGACGCCGCGGTGGCACGTACGTCGTGGACACCCAGTAGCCCTTGCAGGGCGGGGATGTCGGCCATCACGGCTTGGTGAAGTAGAGGACCATGCTCTTGCCGATGACGGGGTTGAGCAGCCGCTCGGCGGTGCGGGTCAGCCACGGACCCTTCATGATGTCCCACACCAGCATCCGGTGGTAGGTCTTCGCCAGCACGTGCTGCGCGTTGTCCACCCCGACGGCGCACTTGAGCCACCAGTACGGCGCATGCAACGCGTGCGCGTGCTCCTTGCCGGTGAACCGCATCCCGGCCCGCGCGACCTTGCCGACGAGCTCCTCGCCGGTGTAGATCCGGACATGACCGCCCTCGACCTCGTGGTAGGCGTCCGACAGCGCCCAGCAGATCTTCTCCGGCAGCCAGCGCGGCACGGTCACCGCCAGCGTGCCGCCCGGCCGCAGCACACGGACCAGCTCGGCGATCGCCGTCTCGTCCTCGGCAATGTGCTCGAGCACCTCGGCGGCGACGACCCGGTCAAACTCGCCGTCCGCGAACGGAAGCTGCAGCGCGTCACCCTGCTTGACGTCCGCCTCGGCGCCGTCGGGCACCGCGTGGGCGGCACGCATCGCGGCGAACATGTCCGAGACCGCGGAGAGCTCGTCGGCGTCCTGGTCCAACGCGATCACGTCGGTGCCCCGGCGGTAGAGCTCGAAGGCGTGCCGTCCTGCGCCGCAGCCCATGTCCAGCACCCGGTCTCCGGCGGCCACCTCGAGCCGGTCGAAGTCAACGGTCAGCATCGGTGCGGTTCTCCTTCTCCTCGATGGCCCTGGTGTACGCCGCAGCTGTGGCCT
Organism: Nocardioidaceae bacterium; assembly: GCA_035699065.1. GTDB lineage: Bacteria > Actinomycetota > Actinomycetes > Propionibacteriales > Nocardioidaceae > Nocardioides_C. The sequence continues at coordinate 50,338 of DASSBE010000163.1, read as the reverse complement.
CGGCGACCGCCCGCCAGCTGAACCTGCTCAAGGCCCGCCGGCGGCCCGCCTCACCCATCCGTCGCCGTCGCTGCGGGTCGTCGAGCAGGGCGGCTAGCGTGTGTGCGAGCTCCTCGGCGTCACCGGGCGTGACCAGGTCGGCGCACAGTCCTTCCTCACCGACCACCTCGGGGATCGCACCCGCGCGGCTGACCACGAGCGGCGTGCCGCAGGCCATCGCCTCCACGGTCGGCAGCGAGAACCCCTCGTAGAGGGAGGGGACGCAGGCGATCTCGGCGGAGCCGACCAGCGCCGCGAGCTCGGTGTCCGAGAGCCCGCTGACGAACCGCACGGAGTCGTTGATCGCGAGGCTGTCGATCAGCTGCTCGGTGCGGCCACCGGGCCGCGGCCTGGTGACGAGCAGCAGCTCGACGTCGCGCTCGGTGCGCAGCTTGGCGAACGCCTCCAGCAGCGTCGCGATGCCCTTCATCGGGGTGTCGGCGCTGGCCATCGCGACGATCCGGCCGGGGACGCGGCTGTCCCGGTGGTGCCGGAAGACCTCCGGCTCCACACCGAGCGGGATCACCTCGATCCGGTCCGGTGCGACGCCGAAGTCGGTGACGATGTCGCGGGCCGACGACTCGGAGACGGTGAGGACGTGCTCGAGACGCCGGGCGACCCGGCCCTGCATGGTGAGGAAGCCGTACCAGCGGCGGGTGGTGAGCTTCTTCAGGCCCCGGGCGGCCGCGACCTCGACGCGGCGGTCGAACGTGATCGGGTGGTGGATCGTGGCGACCAGTGGGAGGCCGGCGCGGGCGATGTCGAGCATGCCGTAGCCGAGTGTCTGGTTGTCGTGCACGACGTCGAACTGTCCCAGCCGGCGTTTGAGGACCCGGGCCGCGCGCAGGCTGAACGTGAGCGGCTCCGGGAACCCCGCGGTGTACATCGTGGCCACCTCGAGCACGTCGATCGCGTCGCGGATCTCCCCCGGCCTCGGCGTCCGGAACGGGTCCGGCTCCCGGTAGAGGTCCAGGCTCGGCAACCTGGTCAGCCGCACTCCCGGGTCGAGCTCGGGGTACGGCTGGCCGGAGAACACCTCGACGTCGTGGCCGAGTGCGACGAGCTCACGGGACAGGTGCCTGACGTAGACGCCCTGGCCACCGCAGTGCGGCTTGCTGCGGTACGACAGCAGAGCGATGCGCACCATCTACCTCCTGGAGACCCCGGAACGGACACGTGGCGAGGACGAGAACATGCTCCGCCCATCCGTTTCGCCGGTGCCAGCCTACGGGGCCACCGTCGCGCCTTCGCGCTCAGCGCAGGGCATGGACGAGCAGCGCCTCGACCTCGGCGGTGTCCGGGACCGGGTCCGTCAGCAGAGCCTTGAGGCACACCGAGTCGACCGCGGCGAGGAACGCCCGGCGCCGCAACGGGTCCACGTCGGCCAGCAGCGTGTCCGTCCCGGCCCGCAGCCACGCCGTCGCGGCCTCACGCAGCGCCGGCCGCCTGGCCGCGAGCAGATAGAGCTCGTACCCGGCGATGACGCGTCCGCGATGCTCCGACAGCTCCCGGGCGAGGGCGGCGGCGTACGCCGGGATGCCGCTGCCACCGGACCGGTCCTCGATCGACCCGACGAACGCGGCGGTGGCCTCGAGGACGGCGGACAGCGCCAGGTCGTCGATGCCGGTGAAGTGGTACGTCGCCGATGCCAGCGGGACCCCCGCCTCGGTCGCGACGGCGCGATGGGTCAGCCCGGCCAACCCGTCGCGCGCGAGCACGGTGAGCGCGGCGTCGATCAGCTGCCGCCGACGGCGCTGTCCGCGGATCCTGCGGCCGTCGCTCTCGGTCAATGCGTCCCGCCGAGCTCGAGCGCCGCGACACCGACGATGATCAGCGCGAGGCCGCCGGCCTGCACCACGGTGAGGCTCTCGTCGAAGAACCACCAGCCGAGCAGCGCCACGACCGCCACCCCGACCGCGGCCCAGATCGCGTAGGCCACCCCGACCGGCATCCCCCGGACGAGGACCACCGAGAGCAGCCAGAACGACAGCGCGTAACCGACCACCGCACCGGCGGCAGGCAGCGGCCTGGAGAAGCCCTGGGACGCCCGCAGACACATCGTGCCGAACAGCTCCGCGGCGATCGCCAACGCCAGGATCGTGTACTGCACCGGAGCCGCTCCCTCACAACTAGTCGTACAAATGTACCACTAGTTGCTGGTGGTCGCTTCCCCGCTCAGCCGCGACGGCGACGCAGCTCCTCGTTGATCGCCGGCACGACCTCGTGCAGGTCGCCGATCACCGCGTAGTGGGCCTTGGTCACCATCGGCGCGTCCGGGTCGGTGTTGATCGCCAGGATGGTCTTGGCGCTCTGGCAGCCGGCCCAGTGCTGGATCGCCCCGCTGATCCCGCACGCCACGTAGAGGTCCGGCGAGATCCGGCTGCCGGTCTGGCCGACCTGCTCGTGGTGCGGCCTCCAGCCCAGGCTGGTGACCACCCGGGAGACCCCGAGCGCCCCGCCGAGCAGCTCGGTCAGCTCCAGCAGGTCCTTGAAACCGTCGGCACTGCCCGCGCCCCGACCGGCACCGACCACGACGCGGGCGGACTTGAGGCTGCCGGACTCGTCCGGCTCCCCCGGCTCCGAGCGAACGACACGCGCGCGCAGGTCGGTGTCGGGCACGGCGACGTCGAGCGGCTGGACGACCGGTGACGTCCCGCCGTCCGCGGGCCGGGCCTCACAGGCGTGCCCGGCCACCGTGAGCACGGCCACCGCGTCCCCGAGCCGCATCTCCTCCAGCGCCGAGCCGCCGAGCACCTGGCGCGAGACGACGAGCGGTTCGGTGGAGTCGACAGCGACGACGTTCGCGGCCATCGCGACACCGAGCCGGCAGGCGACGTGGGCCATCACCTCGTTGCCGCGCGTGGTTCCGGCCGCCATCACGACGGAGGCCTCCCCGGCGGCGGCCACGACCGCCGCGGCCCAGGCGGCTGCCGCGTAGGACGTGAAGGCGTCGCCGTCCGCGTGCAACACCCGTGCGGCGCCGTACTCCCCGAGCTGGTCCACGAGCCCGGGGACTCCGTCCCCGACGACCAGCGCGACCATTTCCTCCCCGAGCCCGCGTGCGAAGGTCATCGTCTCGCGCGACACCTCCGCGGCGCCGCCGTCGTCGGTCTCGACCAGCACCAGGATCATCGCGCCACTCCGAGCTTCTCGAACAGGTCCACGACCGCCGCCGCGGCGTCGGCACCCTCGCCGAGCACGGTGACCTCGCTGGGCTGGGCGGGCGGCAGCTTCAGCCTGACACGGCCCGTCCCGGCCGGCTGGTGGGCCGGCGTCACCTCGTCGATCGACACCTTCTTGGCCTTCATCCGGCCGGGGATCGACGGATAGCGCGGCTCGATGCCGCCCTCCATCACGGTCAGCACCGCGGGCAGCGGCACGTCGTAGATCTCGGTCCCGCCGTCCGGGCCGCTGCCCCGGGCGGTGACGCGCTCACCCTCGACGCTCAGCGTGGAGACCCCAGCTACCACGGGCCGGTCCAGGAGGTAGGACAGCCGGACGCCGACCTGGAAGTCGCCGGTGTCCGAGGCGTCGCTGCCCAGCAGCACCAGGTCGTACGTCGTACCGGCCTGCTCCTGGCTGCGCACCACGTCCGCGATCACCGTGGCGACGTCGGCGGGGCCGTACGCCGACGCGTCCGCCTCCACCAGCACCGCGCCGGTGCAGCCCAGTGCCAGCGCGTTCCGCAGCTGCTCCACGGCCTCGGAGGAGCCGACCGTGAGCACGGTGGCCCGGCCGTCGGTGTCCTTGGCGACCTGGATCGCCAGCTCGACGGCGCACTCCTCGTGGGGGCTGACCGTATGACCCAGGGACGAGTCGTCCACGGACATCGCGTCATTGGTCAGTCGGATCTCGCCACCGAGGTCCGGCACCCGCTTGATGCAGACCAGCACGTCTGCCATCAGTGGATCCGCTCGTTCTCCGGGTCGAGCAGCGGCGTGCTGTCGACCGAGGCGACGGTCACCGGGTAGAGCTCCTCCATGTAGGAGACGGCGAGCTGGTTGCCCACGGTGGCCTCGGCCGGCGGCAGGTAGGCCATCAGCACGTGCTTGCCGAGCGAGGGCGCCGACCCGGCGGTCGTGACGTAGGGATGGTGGCCGTGCCCGTCGGTGAGGATGCCCCCGTCACGGCTCAGGACCGGCTCGCCACCGAGCATGTAGCGCCTGCCCCCCGAAGCCGAGGTGTGGTCGTCGACGGTGAGCGTGCAGAGCACAGTGGCCGGCTCCTGCTCGCGCTGCGCGAGATACGCCTCGCGGCCGACGAAGTCCGCCTTCTTCACCTTCGGCCGTTGCATCCCCGCCTCGACGATCGTGCGCTCGCCGTCGAGCTCGTAGCCGAAGGCGCGGTAGGCCTTCTCGATCCGGCCTGTCGTGGCGTAGACGCCGATGCCGACAGGGCGGGCGCCGTGCGGGGCACCGGCCTCGAGCAGCGCCTCCCACAGCGCGGCCCCGTCGGCCATCGGAACGTAGAGCTCCCAGCCGAGCTCGCCGACGTAGGAGATCCGGGAGGCGAGCACGATAAGGGTCTCTGTCCCGGCCCGCACGGCGATCTCGCGACAGGTCAGGAAGCCGAAGCCCCCGTCCGACACGTCGTCGGAGGTGAGGGCGGACAGGATGTCGCGCGCCCGCGGACCCCACAGGCCCACCGTGCACAGCTCGTCGGTGTGGTCGGTCAGCCGGGCCGACCCGTCGGCGGGCAGCTGGTCGGCGAACCACTTGCGGTCTGCCATGCCGTGCGCGCCGCCGGTGACGACACGGAAGCGGTCTTCGCCGAGCCGCATCACGGTCAGGTCGGAACGGAAGCCGCCCTTGTGGTCGAGCACCGGGGTGTAGATCACCTTGCCGACCGCGACGTCGCACTGGGCGACGCAGGTGCGCTGCACCGCGTCGAGAGCGCCGGGCCCGGTGATGTCGAAGACCGCGAACGCGGTCAGGTCGATGACGCCGGCGGCCTCGCGCATCCGGAGGTGCTCGGCGTTGACGATCGGTGACCACCAGCGCGAGTCCCACTCGTGCTCGCGCGGCAGCACCGCGTCGCCGTACACCTCCAGCAGGTCGGCGTTGGACTCGTACCACTGCGGCCGTTCCCAGCCCACCGCCTCGAAGAACCGAGCGCCCAGCTTGACCTCGGACTCGTGCATCGGCGACAGCCGCTGGTCGCGGTCCGACTCGTACTGCTCCGCCGGATGCACGATGCCGTAGGTCTTGATGAACGCCTCGGTGGTCCGCCGACGGGTGTGCTCGCGACGCATCTGGTGCGGGTAGAACCGCGCGATGTCCGAGGCGGAGACGTCGATCTCGGACTGGCCGTGCGTCATCCACTCGGCCACCGCGCGCCCGACGCCCGGGCCCTCCTTCACCCACACCGCCGCCGCGGTCCAGAGTCCTCTGACCTGTGACTCCCCCAGGATCGGGCTGCCGTCACAGGTCAACGAGAGCAGGCCGTTGATCGCGTAGCGGATCTCGGCCCCCTCGGCGCCGAGCAGGTCCGGCATCAGCTCGTAGGCCTGCTCGAGCTGCGGGTCGAAGTCGTCGGAGGTGAACGGCATCTCCGTCGGCGAGAGCTTGGCCTGCTCGATGGACGGGATCTCCTCCGGCTCGTGCAGGATCGCCCGGTGCGCGTAGGAGCCGACCTCCATGTCGGCGCCGTGCTGCCGCTCGTAGCAGAACGTGTCCATGTCGCGGACGATCGGGAACTCGATCTCACCGGCGCTCCCGCTCAGCTGAGGGCACGGGCCGACGCTGATCATCTGGTGCACCGCCGGGGTGAGCGGGATCGAGATGCCGGCCATGTCGCCGATCTTCGGGCTCCACACCCCGCAGGCGATGACGACGGTCTCGGCCTCGATGTCGCCGCCGCTGGTCCGCACGCGGGTGATGCGTGACGAGCCGTCCGCGGTGTCCTCGGTGTCCAGGCCGACGACCTCGACGGTGGGTACGACGGTCAGGGCGCCCGTCTCGAGGGCGGACTCCCGCATGATCGTTCCGGCCCGCAGCGAGTCGACCACGCCGACCGACGGGGTCCAGAAGGCCCCGATGATCTGGTCGGCGTCGAGGAACGGCACCTTCTCGGTGACGAACTCCGGCTCGACCAGGGCGGACTCGATGCCCCACGCCTTGGCGGAGCTCATCCGGCGACGGAGCTCCTCCATGCGCGCCTCGGTGCGGGCGACCTCGAACCCGCCGGACTCGGTGAACACGCCCATCTCCTGGTACTGCCGCACGCTGTCCAGCGTGAGGTCCGTGATCTCGCGACTGTGGTCCACCGGGAAGATGAAGTTCGACGCGTGGCCCGTGGAACCGCCGGGGTTCGGCAGCGGGCCCTTGTCGATCTGCACGATGTCGCGCCAGCCGAGCCGTGCCAGGTGGTGCACCAGGCTGTTCCCGACGATGCCGGCTCCGATCACGACTACCCGCGCACTGGCTGGAACCGTCGCCATGAACCCACCTCTCTCCGCGTCACTCCGCCTCCGGGAGCGCGCTACCTTTTCGTTGCGTGACTCGCAACAGCCAGCGTCATACGAAACACCGTGCCCAGCATCATCTGCCTGCTCGGCTGGTGTCAAGAGGCCGCTCCGCGTCCGTCCCGGTGAAGTAGTCGTGGAGGTACTTCTCGCCCTCGTCGCAGAAGAAGGTGACCACGTGCTCGAGGCCGAGCTCGTCCTTGATCTGCCGGGCGGCCAGCAGGTGCGCTCCGGAGCTGGGGCCCACGAAGATCCCGTGCTCGCGCGCGAGCCTGCGCATCTCGGCGATGGCCGACTCCGAGTCGACGCTGACCAGCCGGTCGAGCTCGGCACGGTGCCGCTCGATGATCCCGGGCACGAACCCGTCGGAGATCCCCTCGATCAGGTGCCTGCCGACCTCCCCGCACAGGATCGTGCAGGACTCGTCCGGCTCGAGCGCGACCACCACGCAGTCGGGGTCGACCTCCTTGAACCGCTGCCCGACCCCCACGATCGTGCCGCCGGTGCCGACGCCACCGACGACGGCACCGGGCACTGCTCCTTCGGGAAGCTGCTCGAGGATCTCCGAGCCGAGCCAGACCCGGTTCTCCTCGACGTTCCACTCGTTGTCGAACTGCTGCGGAGCGAAGTACCCCGGCCGGTCACCGAGCTCGCGGACGGTGGCCAGCGCGTCGTTGACGTGGAAGTCCCCGACCGCCATCACCTCGGCGCCGAACGCACGCGAGATGGCCGTGCGCTCCGGGCTCATCCCGTTCGGCATGACGACCAGCATCCGGTAGCCCTTGACCGCGGCGACCATGCTCATCGCGTTCCCGGTGTTGCCGCTCGAGGCCTCGACGATCGTGTCCCCCGGGCCGAGCAGTCCCTCCCGCTCGGCCCGCTCGATGATGTACCTCGCGATCCGGGCCTTGATCGACCCGGACGGGTTGAGGTACTCCAGCTTCACCCATACACCGTCGATCCGGACCAACGGCGTGTTCCCGATCGCGTCGAGGACGGTCTCCTTCCCGGTGACGCGCTCGAGCCGACGTCCTGCCATGAGCCCTCCCGACCCGGTGTGCCGGCACCCGGCTCACTTGAGCCAGGCGTCGACCTTGTCCTGGTTCTCCTCGACCCACTTCTTCGCGGCCTCTTCCGGCTCCATCCCGTCCCTGGCGATGTAGGCCGCCACGAGGTTCTGGTCGTCGTTGGTCCAGTTGAAGTTCTTCACCAGGTCGTACGCCGGACTCCCGGACTCGGCGAAGTCGGTCGCCACGATCTTGTCGAGGTCGTACTCCGGGTAGTCGCACGCGACCTTCTCGGGATCCGCGTCACAGCCCTCGGTGTACTTGGGCAGGTCGACCTTGACCAGCGGCACCTCCGACATGAACCACTGCGGGTCGTAGAAGTAGCCGAGCAGCGGCTTCTGGTTCTTCTCGGCCTGGCGGAACGCCTGGATCAGTGCCGCCTCACTGCCGGCGTAGACCACCTTGTAGTCGAGGTTCAGGTTCTTCACCAGCGCCTCGTCGTTGGTCACGAACGACGGGTCACCGTCCAGCAGCTGTCCCTTGCCACCCGACTCGGAGGTCTCGAACATGTCGGCGTACTTGTTCAGGTTCTTCCAGTCGGTGATGTCGGGGTACTTCTTGGCCATCCACGGCGGCACGTACCAGCCGATCACGCCGATGTTCCCGGTCGAGCCGGCTTCCTGGGCGGTGCCCTGGTCCTCGATGTACTTCTTCTTCAAGTCCTCGTGGCCCCAGTTCTCGATGACCACGTCGATCTCGTCGTTGCCCATCCCCTGCCAGGCGATCTCTTCCTTGACATTCTTGTACTCCACGTCGCAGCCGAGCTGGCTGCTGGCGACGTAGCCGACCACGTGGGCGTCGGCCTCGTAGCCCACCCACGGGTTGATGGCGACGTCGAACTTGCCGCAGTCCTGACCGCCAGCCGCGTCGCCGCCCTTCGCCGTCGGCTCGATGTCGCCGCCGCCACACCCGGCCAGCCCGAGACCGACGACCACGGTGAGTGCTGCGAGGCGGACGGACCTGGAAATTCGTCGTGCCATGTTGTCTCCTTGGTTATGCGCGGCCGTAACGAGCCGCGGCGTACTGGGCAATGCGGTCGAGCATGATCCCGAGGGCGGTGATGGCGATACCGGCGGCGAGGCCCTTGCCGAACAGCTGGGCCTGGGAGAAGCCGGCCACCACCAGGTAGCCCAGTCCTCCCCCACCGACCATGCCGCCGATGACGACCATCGACAGCACGAACAAGAGGCCCTGGTTCGCGGCGAGCACCACCGCCGCGCGGGCCATCGGCAGCTGCACCTTGCTGATCATCTGCCAGGCGGTGGTGCCGGCGGCCCGGGCCGCCTCGACGGAGGTCGGGGAGACCCCTCGCACCCCGTCGGCGACCAGCTTGGTCGCGATCGGCACGCCGAAGGCGATCGCTGCCATGATCGCGGTGAACCGGGTGCTGCCGAACAGCGCGAGGGCGGGCACCAGGTAGACGAACGGCGGAATGGTCTGCAGCGCGTCGAGGATCGGCCGGACCACCGTGTCGAGCCGTGGACTCCGGCCCATCAGGACACCGACGACGAGCGCGGTCAGCACGACCATCAAGGTGGCCACCAGCGTGGTGGTGAGCGTCTTCATCGTCTCGTTCCACAGACCGGTGCCGAGGATGACGGCGAGGCAGCCCAGCGCGACGACGGCCGGTCGCCATCCACCGAGCACGTAGGCGAAGGCCACGATCACCAGGCCCATCAGCCACCACGGCGTCTCGGCCAGCAGGGACTGCATCGGGTTCAGCAGCCCGTACGAGATCAGGTCCTTCAGTGCGCTGGTGACCCCCGAGACCGCGTCGACGAACCAGTCGTTGAAGGTCGTGACCGCGTCCGACAGCGGGCCGCCGAGGTCCGGGCGCTCCGGGAACTGCGCCGCCCACAGGTAGGTCCGGGACAGGTAGACGCACACAGCGGCCGGCACCGCGAGGGCGCCGATCAGGATCCACCTGCGCCGGCCGCTCGCGTTGCCCGGCCGGGTCTCGTGCTCGGCGCGCTGGCTCGCCGCGGTGGTGGTCCGGTCGAGCATGATCGCCATGATCACGATCGCGATGCCGCTGACGAAGGCGGTGCCGATGTCGAGGCTCTGCAACGCCTGCAGCACCGGCTCACCGAGGCCGGGGCCGTTGATCAGGGCGGCGATCGTGGCCATGGACAGTGCGGCCATCGTGCACTGGTTGATGCCGACGATGATCGTGCGCTTCGCCATCGGAAGCTGCACCTTCCGCAACGCCTGGAAGTTGGTCGCCCCCAGGGACCTGCTCGCCTCGAGGGTGGCCGGCGTGACGTTGCGGATGCCGTGCGCGGTGATCCGCACCAGCGGTGGGATGGCATAGATCAGCGTGGTCACCACCGCGGACGCGGGGCCGATCCCGAAGAACAGCACCAAAGGCGTCAGGTAGGCGAACGACGGCATCGTCTGCATCGCGTCGAGGATCGGTGTGATCACCGTCGTCGCACGTCTGCTCCGCGCCATCCAGATACCGACCGGGAGGCCGATCACCACGCAGAGGACCACCGCGACGAACGTGATGATCAGCAGGTCGATGCTGTCGCCCCAGTAACCCAGCGAGCCGAACAGCAGGAGGCTGACCAGGACGAGCACTGCGGCCCGCCAGGCAGCCAGCGCGTAGGCCAGCCAGGTCAGCACGGCCACCACACCCAGCCAGCCCACCTCGGGCACCGGGCGGGGGAACGCCGGTTCGCTGGCCAGGTTCTGGAGGAACGTGACGGTGCCGTCCAGCGCGGAGCTGATCCCGCCGATCACGTGCTCGAAGAAGAAGCTGCTGTCCCGGGCGGCGTCGAAGTCGTCGCGCACTCCGTTGAGCCAGCGGTGGAAGTCGGTCAGCTGCGCGCCCCCGAGCTCCAGGTTGGCGGTGTCACGCCACATCGCCCAGCCGGCGAGCCAGACGACGGTGACGCCGACGAGCAGCCACCCGGTCCCGACCCGTGACGCCAGCCCACCCACGTCCATCGACGAGGTGGTCAGTCGCGCCCGGCCGGTCGTGCTCACGAGTCCGCGCCGCCTTCCTCCTCCGCGACGACCACGCGCAGGATGTCCTCGTCGTCCACCACGCCGAGGAACTCCTCGCCGTCGTAGACCCGGGTCGGATGGTCGGCCTCGAGGACCTCGCGGGCGGCGTCCTTGACGACGCGGTCCGCGCTCATCACCGGGCCCTCGAGGGACTCCCCGTCGCGTGGGTCCCTGCGCACCCAGCGCAGGGTCAGCACGTGCGAGCGGGGGACCTCGCTGACGAAGTCACGCACGTAGTCGTCCGCGGGCGCCGCGACCACCTCGTCCGGCGTGCCGATCTGGACGATCTCACCGTCCCGCATGATCAGGATCCGGTCGCCGAGCTTGAGCGCCTCCTGCAGGTCGTGGGTGATGAAGACCATCGTCTTGCCCACCTCCTGGTGGAGACGGATCACCTCGTTCTGCATGTCCCGGCGGATCAGCGGGTCGAGCGCCGAGAACGGCTCGTCGAACATCAGCACGTCCGGGTCCACGGCCAGCGCGCGGGCCAGCCCGACCCGCTGCTGCATGCCGCCGGAGAGCTGGTCGGGATAGGACTCCTCGTTCCCGGTGAGCCCGACGAGGTCCACCATCTCCTGGGCCCGCTGCCGGCGTTCGGCCTTGCCCTCGCCGCGCACCTCCAAGCCGTAGGCCACGTTGTCGATGACCTTGCGGTGCGGCAGCAGCCCGAAGTGCTGGAAGACCATGGCCACCTGGTGCCGGCGCATCTCCCGCAGCTGCGTCTCCGACGCGCTGGTGACCTCCTCCCCGTTCAGGGTGACCTGCCCGGAGGTCGGTTCGATCAGCCGGGTGAGCAGCCGGACCAGCGTCGACTTCCCGGACCCGGAGAGCCCCATCACTACGAAGACCTCGCCCGGGGCGACCTCGAAGGAGACGTCCTTGACCGCCATCACGCAGCCGGTCTTGGCCTGCAGCTCCTGGCGTGACAGATCGGCGTCGGGGCTGCCGATGATGCGATCCGCTCTGCTGCCGAAGATCTTCCAGAGGTTGGAGACGGTGAGCGCGGCATCGGTCGTGGCGGGACCGGCGGTCGTGCCGGTGGTCGTGGTGATGCTCATGCCGGTCCTCCGGTGGGATGAAGCGGGCTCCCCGCGCGGTAGCGGTAGAACGGCGCCGTCGACGGTTCGAGCGGGGTGCTACCGAGAATGATGTCGGCCGACTTCTCGGCCAGCATCATCACCGGAGCGTAGATGTTTCCGTTGGTGATGTACGGCATCGACGACGCGTCCACGACACGGAGCCCCTCGACGCCGTGCACCCGCATGCTGAGCGGGTCGAGGACGGACATCTGGTCGGTGCCCATCCGCGCGGTGCAGGACGGGTGCAGGGCCGTCTCCGCGTCCCGGGCCACCCAGTCGAGCACCTCCTGGTCGGTGCTCACCGAGCGACCTGGGGAGAGCTCTCCGTCGTTGAAGGGGTCGAACGCCGGCTGGGTGAGGATGTCGCGGGCGACCTGGACGGCCTCCACCCACTCCTTGCGGTCCTGGTCGGTGGAGAGGTAGTTGAACCGCAGCGCCGGGTGCACGGTGGGGTCGGTGGACGTCAGCCGCACCGAGCCGCGTGAGTCGGAGTACATCGGCCCGATGTGCACCTGGTAGCCGTGGCCCTCCGTGGGTGCGGTGCCGTCGTAGCGGATCGCGATCGGCAGGAAGTGGAACATCAGGTTCGGGTAGTCCACCTCGTCGTTGCTGCGCGCGAACCCGCCGCCCTCGAAGTGGTTGGTGGCACCCAGGCCTTTGCGCAGGAACAGCCACTCCGCGCCGACCCGGGGGCGGTTGCGCCACTTGAGGCCGGGGGCGATGGAGACCGGCAGCCTGGAGGCGTACTGGATGTAGACCTCGAGGTGGTCCTGGAGGTGCTCGCCCACACCGGGGACGTCGGCGACCACGTCGACGCCGAGCTCCCGCAGGTCGGCGGCGTTGCCGACACCCGAGAGCTGCAGCAGCTGGGGTGAGTTGATCGCGCCCCCGCAGAGGATCACCTCACCGGCCCGCACGGTGTGCCGGCGCCGGCCACGGGTGTAGTCGACACCGACGGCACGGTTGCCCTCGAACCGGATCTTCGTGGTGAACGCCAACGTGTGCACGGTCAGGTTGCGGCGGTGCCGCACCGGGTGCAGGTAGGCGCGCGCCGCGCTCAGCCGGCGGCCGCGGTGCACGTTGCGGTCGAACCGGGCAAAGCCTTCCTGGCGGTAGCCGTTGACGTCCTCGGTGAGCGGGTAGCCGGCCTGCTGCGCGGCCTCGAAGAAGGCGCCGAACAGCGGGTTGCGCGCCGGGCCGCGTTCGAGCACCAGAGGGCCGCTGCCACCGCGCCACTCGTCGGCGCCCGCCAGGCAGGTCTCCATCCGCTTGAAGTACGGCAGGCAGTGCGCATAGTCCCAGGTCTCCATGCCGGGGTCGGCCGCCCAGCGCTCGTAGTCGAGCGGGTTTCCGCGCTGGAAGATCATCCCGTTGATGCTGCTCGAGCCGCCCAGCACCTTGCCGCGCGCGTGGAAGATGCGCCGGTCGAACATGTGCGGCTCGGGCTCCGACTCGTACCTCCAGTCGTAGAGGCGGTTCCCGATCGGGAAGGGGAGCGCGGCGGGCATGTGAATGAACGGGTCGACCTTGAAGTCGGAGCGCCCGGCCTCGAGCACGAGCACCGTCGTCCCGGGGTCGGCGCTGAGTCGGTTCGCGAGCGCGCACCCGGCGGAGCCACCCCCGACGATGACGAAGTCGACCTGTGCGTCCGGCATGCGCTCTCCTCAGCTTCCGAACCAGCGTTGCGGCGCCGGCCGCACGTTGTGCCAGATGTGCTTGGTCTCGCGGTACTCGGCCAGCCCCTCCATGCCCAGCTCGCGTCCGACCCCCGACTGCTTGTAGCCGCCCCACTCGGCCTGCGGCACGTAGGGGTGGTAGTCGTTGATCCAGACCGTGCCCATCCGCAGTCGCCGGGCGACCCGCTCGGCCTTGCCGGCGTTCTGGGTCCACACGGCGCCGGCGAGCCCGTAGTGGCTGTCGTTGGCGGTGCGGACGGCCCCGTCCTCGTCGTGGAAGGTCTCCACCGTCAGCACCGGCCCGAACGACTCCTCGTGGACGACGGCCATCGAGCTGTCGCACCGGTCGAGCACCGTGGGCGGGTAGTAGTGGCCGTCGGCCAGTGCCGGGTCGTCGGGGCGGGTGCCCCCGCACCGCAGCCACGCACCCTCCTCGATCCCGGTCGCGACATAGTCCTCCACCTTCTCCAGGTGGCCGGCCGAGATCAGCGGACCGGTCTCGGCCTTGTCGTCGAACGGGCCACCGAGCCTGATCCGCTCGGCACGCGAGACGAGCTCGTCCACGAAGTCGTCGTGGACGGACTCCTCCACGAGCAGGCGCGCGCCCGCGGAGCACACCTGTCCCGAGTGCAGGAAGACGGCCGTCAGCGCGAAGTCGAGCGCGGTCTCGAGGTCCGCGTCGGCGAACACGATGTTGGGGTTCTTGCCGCCGAGCTCGAGAGCGATGTTCTTCACGGTGCCGGCCGCGGCGGCCATGATCCGCCTCCCCGTCGCGAGCCCGCCGGTGAACGACACCAGGTCGACTCGCGGATCGTCGGTGAGCGGAGCGCCGGCGACGGGACCGGCGCCGAGGACCAGGTTGGCGACACCGTCGGGCAGCCCGGCCTCGGTGAGCAGCCGGACGAGCAGGATGGCGGTGTGCGGGGTGAGCTCGCTCGGCTTGAGCACGAACGTGTTGCCGGCCGCGAGCGCCGGGGCGACCTTCCAGGAGGTTTGCAGCAGCGGGTAGTTCCAGGGCGTGATCAGCGCGCAGACACCGATCGGCTCGTGCACGATCCGGCTCTCGACGTCCGGCCGGCCGGTGTCGACCACCCGGCCCGCGTCCTCGTCGGCCACCCGGGCATAGTGCCGGAACACACCGACCACGTCGTCGACGTCGTACTCGCTCTCCACCAGCCGCTTGCCGGTGTCGAGGGACTCCGCACGGGCGATGTCGGCGCGGTCCCGGACGAGCAGGTCCGCCACGCGGCGCAGCAGCTCACCGCGCTCCACGGCCGGCGTGGCCGGCCACGGTCCCTCGTCGAACGCCTGCCGGGCGCTCCCGATCGCCGCCGCGGCGTCCTCGGGACCCGCCTCGTCGACCTCCGCCACCAGCGTGCCGTCGGCGGGGCACCGGATCTCGCGGCGACCGCCGCCGCGCGCACTCCCCCACCGGCCATGGACGAAGATCTCGGGCACGCTGTCCTCCGGATCGCGATGCGTTGATCAATACGCAACACTTTCGTGTTCTACGCAACAGAATGCTGAGGTGTGAGCCTGGCGTCAATAGCCCGCGTCAACGTGCTCCCCAACCGAGACGGTGCGACACCTCCTCGGCGGCGGAGGTCAGCAGCGGCATCAGCTCCGCGACCCGGGCCTCGTCGAGCCGGAACGTCGGCCCGGACAGGCTGAGCGAGGCGATGACGTCGCCGTGGGCATTGCGGATCGGCGCCGCCACCGCGGCCAGCCCGACCTCCAGCTCGTCGATCGCGACCGCGAACCCCTGGGCGCGGACCTTCTCCAGCTCGCTGCGCAGTGCCCTGCGGGTCGTGATCGTCTTGTCGGTGTGGGCAGGCAGCGACGGCACGATCCGGGTCACCTCGTCGTCGGGCAGCCCGCTGAGCAGGATCTTGCCGTTGGAGGTGGCGTGCAACGGGATGTGCTGTCCCACCCAGTTGTGCGGCTGCAGCGCCGAGGCGCCGGCGAACTGGTCCAGGTAGAACGCGGAACGGTCGGAGAGCACCGCGATGTTGACCGTCTCGCCGGTGTCGGCGGAGAGCTTGCGGCAGATCGGGCGGGCCTCCTGCACCACGTCCAGCCGTGCGGTCGTGGCGCCGGCGAGCCGGAGGATCCCCACGCCCAGCCGGTACTTGCCACGGTCCTCGGACTGCTCGACCAGCCCACCCTGCTCCAGCGTGGACACCAGGCGGAACGCGGTGCTCTTGTGCACGCCGATCTCGCCCGCCAGCTCGGTGACCCCGGCCTCGCCGGCCCGGGCCAGGATCTCCAGGATGGTGACGGCGCGTTCCACCGACTGAACGGCACCGGGAGCCTCTACCGTGTTGCTCATCGCGCAACGGTAGCGCACTCGGTGTTGCGTATCGCAGACTGTGTTGTCCTGAGCGCAACCCGAAGGAGTCATCGATGACGTCCAGCCTCGCCGCGAGCCGGCATCCGGAGTACGTCCTCACCATCGCCTGCCCGGACCGGCCGGGCATCGTCTTCGCGGTGTCGAGCTTCCTGGTCCAGCACTCGGGCAACATCTTGGAGAGCCAGCAGTTCGACGACCGGCTCGAGGACCGCTTCTTCATGCGGGTGCACTTCGAGGTCTTCGACGACACGGCCGGCTTGGAAGGCCTGCGCGCGGCCTTCGCCCCGGTCGCCGCGGCGTACGCGATGACCTGGCACCTGTGGGAGGCCGCGGCGAAGTACCGCACGCTGGTGATGGTCTCGAAGTTCGGCCACTGCCTCAACGACCTGCTCTACCGGCAGAGCACCGGTGCGCTGCAGGTGGAGATCCCCGGCATCGTGTCGAACCATCCCGACCTCGAGCCGCTCGCGAAGGCCTACGACGTGCCGTTCCACCACCTGCCCGTGACGGCGGGCAACAAGGCCGAGGCGGAGGCGGAGATGCTCGCGCTGGTCGAGTCGCTGGGGATCGACCTCGTGGTGCTCGCCCGCTACATGCAGGTGCTCACCGACGACACGTGCAAGGCCCTCGAGGGACGCGCGATCAACATCCACCACTCGTTCCTGCCGAGCTTCAAGGGTGCCCGGCCCTACCAGCAGGCGTTCGAGCGCGGCGTCAAGCTGGTCGGCGCGACCGCCCACTACGTCACGCCGGACCTCGACGAAGGGCCGATCATCGAGCAGGACGTGCTCCGCGTCGACCACTCGCTGAGCGGCAAGCAGCTGGTGGCAGCCGGGCGGGACGTGGAGAGCCAGGTGCTCTCCCGGGCCGTGCGCTGGCACGCCGAGAGCCGGGTCCTGGTCAACGGCAGCCGCACGGTGGTGTTCCGCTGAGACCGCTCGGGCCGGTTCAGTCGCCGAGCTCGGCGCGGCGGCGTACGACGTACTCCTCGAGCTCCTCGCGGATCGCCTCGTCGAGCGGTGGGGCCTGGTACTCCGCCAGCGTCTTCTGATAGATATGCTCGGCGCGGCCGGCGGCGTCCACACCGCCGCCGCGCATCCAGCGCTCGTAGTTCTCCGACGAGGAGAGCATCGGCCGGTAGAAGCAGGTCCGGAAACGTTCCATCGTGTGCGCGGCCCCCAGGAAGTGCCCGCCGTGGCCGACCTCGACGTGCGCGTCGAACGCCAGGGAGGCCTCGTCGATCTCCATCGGCTTGAACTGTTCCTTCATCATCTGCACCAGCTCGACGTCGACGATGAACTTCTCGTAGCCGGACACCAGGCCGCCCTCGAGCCAGCCGGCGGAGTGCATCACCCAGTTCGCCCCGGCCAGGAAGGTCGGCATCAGCGTCATCAGCGCCTCGTAACCGGCCTGTGCGTCGGGGACCTGGGAGGACGTCATCGCGCCGCCGGTGCGGAACGGCAGCCCGAAGTGCCGCGCGATCTGGCCGGTGCAGAGCAACCCGATCGCGGACTCCGGGGTGCCGAAGGTCGGGGAGCCGGACTGCATGTCGATGTTGGACAGGAACGACCCGAAGATCACCGGGCACCCGGGACGGATCAGCTGGGACAGCGCGATCCCGGACAGCGCCTCGGCCATCTGCTGGACGAGCGCGGCCGGGATCGTCACCGGCGACATCGCCCCCATCAGGATGAACGGCGTCAGCACCACGGGCTGGTTCGCCTCGGAGTACTCGAACTGCGCCTCGAGCATCCGGTCGTCCCACTTCAGCGGCGAGTTGCAGTTGATCAGCGAGATCGTCGCGGGCGTGCGCTCGATGACGTCGCGACCGCCGAAGAGGATCGAGCTCATCTCGATGGTGTCGCGGGCGTTCACCCCGGAGACCACGTTGCCCATGTACATCTTGTCAGTCAGCGTCTGCAGCGCATAGGTCATGTCGAGGTGCCGGGAGTCGAGCGGCGTGTCGTTCGGCTCGCAGATGATCCCGCCGGCGGAGTCCAGGACGTCGAAGGACTGGGCTAGCTTGGTGAAGTTGCGGAAGTCCTCCATCGTGGCGTCGCGCCGGACGGCGCCCTGGCGCACGAACGGAGGTCCGTAGACGGCCCCGAACGCCATCGCGTCGCCACCGATGTGGATCGAGTTCTCCGGGTTGCGGGCCGCGACGTCGAACTCCCGCGGCGCCTTGGCGACCTGCGCCAGCACGAACTCCGGGTCGAGGAAGACGGTGTTCTCCTCGACCCTCTGACCGGCCGCGCGGAAGAGGTCCAGCGCCCGGTCGGACATGAACTCGACGCCGATCTCGCTGACGATCCGCCGCCAGCCCTGGTCCAGCGTGGCGAGGGCATCGGCGGAGAGGACCTCGTAGCGCGGCATGGTGTTGCGGAACATTGGCGCCAGCCTCCTTGACTCGGTGTGCTCCGCATCATAGCCTCATATTGTGGAACTGCAGTTCCACAATATGGAACTCAGAGAATCGGGAAGCCAGCCAGTGAGCACCAACGGCACCCAGGCGATCGACCGGGCGGGACAGCTGCTCTCGCTCGTGGTCCAGGCCGACGAGCCGATCAGCTTCACCGACCTGGTCGAGGAGACCGGCCTGGCCAGGTCGACGACCTCCCGGCTGCTCACCGCACTCGAGGCCGGCCACCTGCTCGAGCGGGACCCCGGCGGTGCCTACATCTCCGGCCCGCTGTTCGCGCTCTACGCCGCCCGGCACGACCCGTGGTCGCAGGTGGCGCGGCTGGCCGACCCGATCCTGCAGAAGATCGGCGCCGAGACCGGCGAGACCGTGAACCTGGCCGTGCCCCGGGCGGAGACCGTGGTGCAGATCGCCCAGGTGAACGCCACGTACATGCTGGGCGCCCGCGACTGGATGCACGTCACGGTGCCCCCGCACTGCTCCGCGCTGGGCAAGGTCCTCTACGCCTTCGACTGCCTTCCGGTCCCCGGCGGCGTGCTGGAGCAGCTCACCGAGCACTCCCTGGCGGAGTCGGAGACGCTGCGCCGTGAGCTGGCGACCGTACGCCGCCGCGGCTACGCGATGACCCGTGAGGAGCTCGAGATCGGGCTCGACGCGGTGGCCGCTCCCGTGCACGGCAGGGACGGCAACGTGATCGGTGCTCTCGGCGTCTCCGGACCGAGCACCCGGCTCCGTGGCCAGCTCGACGAGATCGGCCGGCTGTTGCGCCAGCACAGCAGTTCCCTGTCCCAAGTACTCCGTCGTCGCATCCCCAAGGAGGGCGTGGCATGACACCCGATGAGATCCTGCAAGGCCTGTACGACCAGACGCTGGTCGGCAACGCACCGGCCGTGCTCGAGCTGACCCATGACGCACTCGGTCAGGGGATGGAGCCGCAGAGCCTGCTGTTCGACGCACTGATCCCCTCGCTCGAGGAGGTCGGGGCACGCTTCGAGCGTGGCGATTTCTTCGTGCCGGAGATGCTGATCGCCGGCCGTGCGATGGCCGGTGCGATGGAGGTGCTGCGCCCACTGCTCGCCGAGACCGGGGTGCAGACCATCGGCAAGTTCGTGATGGGCACGGTCAAGGGCGACGTGCACGACATCGGCAAGAACCTCGTCAACATCATGCTCGAGGGCGCCGGCTTCGAGGTGATCGACCTCGGGGTCCAGGTCGCCCCGGAGAAGTTCGTCGACGCGATCAACGAGCACCAGCCCGACATCGTCGGCTTCTCCGCGTTCCTCACCACGACCATGCCGATGTTCAAGGCGAACCTCAACGCCCTGCAGAAGGCCGGACTGCGGGACTCGGTGATCGTGATGGTGGGCGGTGCACCGGTCACCCAGGAGTACGCCGACGCAGTGGGCGCCGACGGCTACGCGGCCGACGCCTCGGCCACGGTGAAGAAGGCCAAGGACCTGCTGCAGCGGCGCCGGACCCCGGTGTCGGCGTGAGCGCCCCCAGGCACGAGACCCGCCTGCGGTCGGCGTCGAAGGAGGTCGTGATCGGGCACGACCGACCGTTCTGCCTGATCGGCGAGCGGATCAACCCGACCGGCCGGAAGATCTTCCAGGAACAGCTGCGGGCCGGCGACCTCTCGGCGATCGCCCGCGACGTCGCGGCCCAGGTCGCCGGTGGCGCCACCGTGCTCGACGTCAACATGGGGGTGCCGCTGACCGACGAGCCCGCGCTGCTGGCCAAGGCGGTCACCATGGTCCAGGAGCTCACCGACCTCCCGATCTGCATCGACTCCTCGGTGGTCGACGCCCTGGAGGCCGGGCTCTCCGCCTACCGGGGGCGCGCACTGGTCAACTCGATCACCGCCGAGGACGAGCGGATGGCGGCGATCCTGCCGCTGGTCAAGAAGTACGACGCCGCGGTGATCGCCCTCCCCAACGACGAGGACGAGATCCCGATGGAGTCGGACAAGCGGCTCGACCTGGTCGCCAAGATCGTGCGGGTCGCCACCACGGAGTACGGCATCCCGGTCGAGGACATCCTGATCGACCCCCTGGCGATGCCGATCGGCGCGGACACGTCGGTGGTGCAGACGACCCTCACCACGATGCGCCGGATCCGCGACGAGTTCGGGCTGAACATGACCTGCGGTGCGTCGAACGTGTCGTTCGGCATGCCGGACCGGCACGCGATCGGCGCGGCCTTCCTGCCGATGGCGATGACCGCCGGGCTGACCAGCGCGATCATGGACACCCGCACGCCGCGGATCGTGGACGCGGTGAAGGCCGCGGACCTCCTCCTCGGCCATGACGAGTGGGGCACCGCCTGGATCGCCTCGCACCGCGCGAAGCAGGCCGCAGCGTCGTGAGCGAGCCGTTCCCGAGCGGGATCGATCCCGACAGCTTCCGCCGCGAGGGGCTGATCGACCCGCCGCCGGTCCCGGGCGGCCAGCCGCACGACGGCACCGGCCGGGTACAGCTGTCCTTCTCCCCCGCCGAACGTGCGGTACGGGTGCCGCCCGGCGTCACGGTCTTCGACGCGGCCAGCTGGAACGGCATCGCGATCGACTCCACCTGCGGCGGGCACGGCACCTGCAAGAAGTGCAAGGTGCAGATGCTGTCCGGCACGGTGCCGGTCTCCCGGTCCGACGAGCGCACGTTCACCCCGACGGAGCTGCGGGCCGGATGGCGGCTCGCGTGCCTCGCCCAGGCCACCGAGGACCTCCGGGTCGAGGTACCCCCGCTGACCACCCGGCCCAAGGCCGCGACGGTCGGGGTCGGCCGTCAGGTGATCCTGCGCCCCGCGGTGCAGAAGCGGTACGTCGAGCTCTCCGAACCGACCCTGGCCGACCAGCGGCCCGATCTCGCCCGGCTGCTCGAGGCCATCGACGACCTCGAGCCCGTGGCCGACCTGCACGCGCTGCGCCGGCTGCCCTCCGTGCTCCGCGCCGCCGACTTCAAGGTGACCGCCGTCGTCGTCGACGAGGCACTGATCGACGTCGAGCCCGGCGACACCACCGAGCGCCGGTTCGCGATCGCGTTCGACCTCGGCACCACCACGGTGGTGGCCACGCTGCTGGACCTGACCACGGGGACCCCGGTCGCGGTGCAGTCGATGCTCAACAAGCAGCAGCCGTTCGGCGGCGACGTGATCTCCCGGATCAGCGCCACGATGATGGATCCCGACGCGCTCGGCCGGCTCCGCGCCGCCGCGCACGCGACCCTCGCCGAGCTGGCCGCCGGCGTCTGCGAGGAGGGGGCCGTCGAGCCGGCCGAGGTCTACGAGATCGCGCTCGCCGGCAACGCGACGATGACCGCCCTGGCGCTCGGCATCGACCCCGAGCCGCTCGGCGTGGCCCCGTTCATCATGTCCTCGTCCACCCCGCCCGTCGTACTCGCCGGTGACCTCGGGGTCTCGGTCCATCCCGGCGCGCGGGCGATGTTGTTCCCGGCGCTCGGGGCGTACGTAGGCGGCGACATCGTGGCCGGGATGCTGGCCACCGGCATGGATCGTGACAAGCGGCTGCGGCTGTTCATCGACGTGGGCACCAACTGCGAGATCGTGCTCGGCGACGGAGAGCGGATCCTGTCGACCGCGGCACCGGCCGGTCCGGCCTTCGAGGGTGGGTCGATCCGGTGCGGGATGCGTGCGGCAGACGGGGCCATCGAGGTGGTCCGGCTGGGCACCGACGTGGAGCTGCAGGTGATCGGCGACGTCGAGCCCGCGGGGCTGTGCGGCTCCGGCCTGGTGGATGCGGTCTCCGAGCTGGTCCGGGTCGGCCTGCTCGACGGGTCCGGCCGGTTCGTCACCGAGGAGGCGGCCAAGGAGGTCGCCCCGGACCTGGCCGACCGGCTCACCAAGATCGGCGAGGAGCGGGTCTTCGTCCTGTTCCGGCCCGTCGGAGTCGTGGACACCGCGGGCACCGTGTACCTGTCCCAGCGCGACGTCCGCGAGCTGCAGTTCGCGAAGGCCGCCATCGCCACCGGGTGGTCCCTGCTGCTCGAGGAGTTCGGGGTCGAGCCGGGCGACGTCCAGCAGGTGCTGCTCGCCGGCTCGTTCGGCAGCTACCTGTCCCCGGCGTCCGCGGTGCGCATCGGGCTGGTGCCGAAGCTGCCCGTGCTGCGGATCGTCTCGGCCGGCAACGTGGCCGGCGAGGGCGCGAAGATGGTGCTGCTCAGCCAACGCGAACGGGCCGGTGCGGCCACGCTCCTCGAGGAGGTGCGCTATGTCGAGCTCTCCGACCGGACCGACTTCAACGACAAGTTCGTCGACCAGCTCGGGTTCCCGCTCTAGCCACCTGGCCCTGGTCGCCTGTGGCGCGATCGCGCAGCCGGCCGAGCAGGTGGTCGCCCGGCGCGGCTGGCCGGTGGACGTGCATCCGCTGCCGCCGCTGCTGCACAACCAGCCCCGGCTGATCGCACCCCGGGTGGAGGCGCTGGCCACCGAGCTGCTCGACCGCTACGAGTCCGTGGCGGTGGGCTACGCCGACTGCGGCACCTACGGCGCGCTCGACGAGGTCTGCGTCCGGATGGGCCTGCGGCGACTCGAGGGCCTGCACTGCTACGACCTGTTCGCCGGCAGCTCGCGGATGGAGCGGTTCTTCGAGGAGCAGCCCGGCACCTACGTGCTGACCGACTTCCTGGTCCGGTCGTTCCGCCGGACCGTGCTGCGCGAGCTGGGCCTGGACCGTTACCCCGAGCTGCGCGACACCTACTTCGGGGGCTATACCCGGGTCGTGTGGCTGGCGCAGGAGCCGGACGCGGAGCTGCAGGGCCTTGCCGAGGTCGCCGCGGAGAGCATCGGCCTGCCGCTGACCGTGGTCGACACCGGGACGTCCGGGCTGGAGCGCGGCCTCGCCTCGGTGCTGGGGAGCACCGGCGTCCTCCGCTGAGGCCGCGGCCCGGACGTTCCTCTCCGAGCCACCCGAACTGAGCCACCCGAAGTGCGCACATGTGCACTTGTTGCTCACGAACCGCCGATACCGCAGCCCGAACTGCGCACATGTGCACTTGTTGCTCCTCAGCTGGCGGCACCGATCGCGCCTCCGAGGCGCTGCAGCAGCGACTGCCGCCATTTCTCGGTCTCGGCCACCTGGTTGAAGGTGAACACGTGCAGCCCCTCGACGATCGCGTCCGGCGCGGCGAGGGCCGGCGCCGACTTCTCAAGGAACCGTTCGCCGGTGAACCCGCCGGGTGCCGCGAGCCGGGTCAGCGTCCCGCGGTGCTTGACCAGGAACCTGGTCGACTCCCCCACGCCGATCTTGGTGGCCATCGTGAGCAGCTTCGTGCGGTCCACCGGCCCGGGGAGGCCGACCAGCAGCGGCAGGGTGATCCCCCGGTTCCGCATCCGGCGCAGCCACGTCTCGAGGGTGCCGGGGTCGAAGGTCAGGTTGCTGACCACGTGGGTCGCGTGCCGGCGCTTGTCCCACATCGCCTGCACGGTGAGGTCGTCATCGATCGAGGGGTGCGACTCCGGGTACCCGGTGATCCCGACGTTCGGGAACGGACGGCCGAGCCCGGACAGGTCCTCGAGCAGGTCGAGCGACGCCTTGTAGTCACCGGCGGGCGGGTCGGCGTCGCCGGCGGGCACGAACACGGTCCGCACACCGAGGGCGACGAGCCGCTCGCAGATCTCGGCCAGCTCCGACCTGCCGCTGACCATCCGCGCGGCAAGGTGCGGCACCACGTCGTAGCCCTGTCGAACCAGTCGTTCGGTGAGGTCGAGGGTGGCGCCGAGTCCCTTGGACGGTGACGCGGTCACGGTCAGCGTGAAGCCCGGAGGGAGGTGGTCGAGGACGATGCCCTCGATGGAGGGTGTGGGAAGCACCTCGTAGCGGACGTGCTCGAGCAGTCGCCGCAGCAACGTGAGCCGGTCTTTGTTGCGCATGCTGCAACTCATCTCGTGATACGCACCAGTGTGAGATCAGCCTAGACCCGGCGCGGCGTGCCCGACAAGAGATCGGACACGCGCGGGCCGTAGCCTCTGACCATGCCCGACGCCCTCGCGCTCACCCCGCACGCACGTGCCGACCTCGACGAGCTGGTCGGCTCGTTCCTGCACCGGCACGCCGCCCGTGGCGCGGGGACCGTCTCGGTCTGGTGCGGCGACACGGACGGACGCCCGTCGTACAGCCGCGACGAGCTCGAGGTGCACTACGCGGCGAGCACGATGAAGCTGCCGTTGCTGGTCGCCGCCTACCGTCGCCACGAGCGCGGCGAGATCGACCTGGACGCGGAGGTGTTGGTGCACAACGCGTTCGGCTCCGCGCTGGACGGCTCGCCGTACAGCCTCGCCCAGGAGGACGACCAGGACGACGAGACCTGGGCGCTGCTCGGCTCGACCACGCCGCTGCGCCGGCTGGTGCGGCACTCGGTCGTGAAGTCGGGGAACCTCGCCACGAACCTGGTCCTCGAGCAGGTCGGCGCGGGCGAGGTCGCGACGGTGCTCATGGACGCCGGCTGCAGCGGCGAGACGGTGCTGCCGCGCGGCATCGAGGACGCGGCCGCGCGCGAGTCCGGGCTGGACAACCTGGTGACCGCGCACGACCTGGCGCTGGTGATGGCCGGGATCGCTTCGCGGACGCTGGCCGAGGAACAGACCTGCGTCGCGGTCGAGGAGGTGCTCGCGCGGCAGGAGCACCGCGACAAGGTCCCGGCCGGGCTCCCGGAGGGCACCTGTGTCGCCAACAAGACGGGCTGGGTCGACGGGGTCACGCACGATGTGGCCCTGGTCCGTCCGGTGGGTGGCATCGCGTACGTGCTGGCTGTCTGCACCACCGTGGACGTGCCCGAGGAGGTGGCCGGCGCACTGATCGCCGAGGTCAGCCGCCGGGTCTGGGAGGGTCGCGAGGCGTGAGCACGATCGAGACCGTCACCTGCGAGCGGCTGTCGGTGCCGCTGCACACCCCGTTCGTGACCGCGCTGCGCCGGACCACCACCACCGAGACCGTCGTCGTGCGCGTCACCGACGCCGACGGGGTGACCGGCTGGGGGGAGGCGCCGCAGGTGTGGCAGGTCACCGGTGAGTCCCTGGCCGGCGCGGAGGCCTGCGTCTCCGGCCCGCTCCGCTCGGTCGTGGTCGGCGCGGACGCCGACGATCTCGCGCCGCTGTGCCGGTCGGTGGCCGGCGCGGTCGCCCGGAACTTCGGCGCCAAGGCCGCCGTCGACGTGGCGCTGCACGACCTCACCGCCCGGCGTCGCGGGATCAGCCTGCCGGTCCTGCTCGGGTCGACCACGCACCGGGTCGGCACCGACGTCACCCTGGCGGCGGGCGATGCCTCGGCGCTGGCCGGCGCGGCCGTCGCACGTGTGCGCGACGGCTTCACGGTGCTGAAGCTGAAGGTCGGCACGGATGCCGTCACCGACGTGGCCCGGGTCCGCGCGGCTCGGGAAGCGGTGGGCGCCGACGTCAGGCTCCGGCTGGATGCCAACCAGGGGTGGACGCCGGGCGAGGCGGTGCGGGTCATCCGGGCCCTCGAGGACGCCGGGGCCGGCGTCGAGTTGGTCGAGCAGCCGGTGCGCGCCGAGGACCTCGACGGACTGGCCTGGGTCACCGCACGCGTGAACACCCCGGTGATGGCGGACGAGGCGGTCTACGACGTGCACGACCTGGTCGAGGTGATCCGACGCCGCGCCGCCGACATGGTCAACGTCAAGCTCGCCAAGTGCGGCGGGCTGTCGGTGGCCCGGACCCTTCTCGAGCTCGCCCGGGCACACCAGCTCGGCACCATGGTCGGATCGATGATGGAGACCCACATCGGGGTCGGCGCCGCCGCCAGCCTCGTCGCCGCCTACGGCACCACCACCACCGCCGACCTGGACGCCGCCTGGTGGGCGGCCGACTCCCCCGTGGTCGGCGGGATGTCCTACGACGGAGCCACGGTCGTGCTCCCGGACGCCCCGGGTCTCGGGATCGAGGCTCTCGCGTGAGCGTGCACCACCTCCACGGGAGCCCGGACGTGCTCGAGGTGCGCGTCCCGGTGGCGACGATGTGGTCGACCGCCGCCGCGCCGCGCGAGCTGGACCGGCTCGCGCTGCTCGACGACCCCGACGTGCCGGGCTGGGCTGCCTCGATGGATGCCACCGTCCGCAAGGCGCTCGGTGGCCGCACGGTGACCCAGCTGCTGCTCGGTGAGGGCGTGCACGTCCTCGAGGACCGCGGCGACTGGGTCCGGGTGGCCGCGCTCGCACAGCCCTCGTCGCAGCATCCCGACGGCTATCCGGGATGGGTACGACGGACGCACCTGGGCACCCCCGTTCCGCGCACCGACGGAGCGACCGCATTCGTGATGACGCAGGCCGCGCCGTGCGTCGTCGAGGACGGCACCACGTGCGCGCTGTCGTTCGGCACGGCGTTGTGGGTGGCCGGGACCACAGGCGACACGGTGCATGTGCCGCTCCCCGGGGACCGGTCCGCGACGGTGTCGCGCTCCGACGTACGCCTGTCCGCGAAGAATGAGCCGCCGTGCTACGTCCCCGAGGACATCCTCGGGTCGGCGCGCCGGTTCCTCGGGATGCGGTACCTGTGGGGCGGCACGAGCGGCTGGGGGCTCGACTGCTCGGGTCTGGTGCATCTCGCCTACCGAGCGCACGGCGTGGTCGTGCCCCGGGACGCCTTCGACCAGGCCGACGACGTGGAGCCGGTGCCACTGGACCGGGTGCGGCCGGGCGACCTGTACTTCTTCGCGCGGCCCGGCGAGCGGATCTACCACGTCGGTTTCGCCACCCGCCCCGTCGGCGACGACGGCGTCCGGTGGATGCTGCACGCACCCGAGGGCGGCGAGCTGATCGAGGACGCCCCGATGGCGCCGCACCGGATCGCGACCCTGGTCTCCGCCGGGCGCGTGACCCGCTAGGCGCCGGTCGGGCTCAGCCGTTGTCCCCGTCCCGGCGGGGCCCTGTGGTCGCGTCGAGCTCCTCGCGGGTGCGCCGCTTGGAGACGACGAGGCTGACCACCGTGGTGAGGGCCAGCGTCCCGATGATCACCGCGAGGGAGAGCCAGATCGGAATGTCGGGCGCCCAGGCGATGCCCTCACCGCCGTTGATGAACGACAGCTCGTTCTCGTGCATCGCGTGCAGGATCAGCTTGACGCCGATGAAACCGAGCAGTACCGCCAGCCCGTAGGAGAGGAAGATCAGCCGCTCGAGCAGCCCGCCGATCAGGAAGTAGAGCTGGCGCAGGCCCATCAACGCGAAGATGTTCGCGGTGAACACCAGGTACGGGTCCTTGGTCAGGCCGTAGATCGCCGGGATCGAGTCGAGCGCGAAGAGCAGGTCGGTGGTGCCGAGGGTGAGGATCACGATGAACATCGGTGTGATCAGTCGCTTGCCGTTCTGCCGCGTGAACAGCTTCGTGCCGTCGTACTCCTTGGTGGCCGGGAAGCGCTTCTCGACGAACTTGATCAGCTTGTTCTCCTCGTAGTCGTCCTCGTCCTCGCCGCCCTCCTTGGCGAGCTTGACGGCGGTGTAGACGAGGAAGAGCCCGAAGATGTAGAAGACCCAGCTGAACTCGTTGATCGCGGCGGCGCCGACGAAGATGAAGATCGCCCGCATGATCAGGGCGAGCACGATGCCGATCATCAGCGCGGTCTGCTGGTACTGACGTGGAACCGAGAACTTGCTCATGATGATCAGGAAGATGAACAGGTTGTCGACCGAGAGGGAGTACTCGGTCAGCCAGCCGGCGAAGAACTCGGGTCCCGGGTGCGGGCTGAGCGCGTGCGGCTCCGCGAAGACCCAGAGCGCGAGACCGAACAGGACCGCCAGCGACACGAAGAACGCCAGGTGCCGGCTGACCTCCTTCATCGACGGCTCGTGCGGACGCCGTCCGATGATGAACAGGTCGACGACCAGGACGCCGACGGTGACCACGATGGTGACCACCCAGATGAGCGGTGAGGCGACCGAGTCGCCGACCAGACTTTCCACGAACTTGACTCCTCCGGAGTGCTCTCAGGCAGGCTCGCGCAGGTGCACGAGCAGCAGGACTAGCTCCGGAGGTCTCTTCCGCTCACCTCCCCCGAACCGGGCGGTGTGAGCCAGCGCCGCCGGAACCCTGGGCGGTGACGCGCGGGATCCGTGATGACGACGACGCTGCGAAGGAATACTCCCCTCCACGCACGTCCATTCTCCCAGACGCTGAGCCACGCGCAAAACGCGCAGTCACCAAGTGGTCGCCGTCCGCGGCCGCGCCTGGCACCGCATAGGCTGCCCCCCGATGCCTGCCGTGAACCTCCCGCTCATCCGCGGATGGGTGGTCGTGATCGTGGCCAGCACCCTCGCCACGTTCCTCCTCGACGCGGTCGGCCTCCCGTCCCCGGTGCTGTTCGGCACCCTGCTGGGCGGGATCGCGTACGCGCTGACCATGGCGACACCGCTGGCCATCCCCGCACGTGCCTTCAACGTGGGACAGGCGCTGGTCGGCGTGACCATCGGGGCGATGGTCAACCTGCCGGCACTGGACCGGCTCGGCACGGAGTGGCCGTCGGTCCTCGCTGTGACGTTGGGCACCGTCGCGATCAGCGTGCTGGCCGGACGCATGCTCGCGTTCCGCCGTGACGTCACCGCGACGACGGGTGCGTTCGCGCTGATCGCCGGCGGCGCCTCGGGGATCACCGCGCTGGCCCGTGAGCTGGGCGCCGACGAGCAGGTGGTGACGATCGTGCAGTACCTGCGGGTGCTGCTGGTGCTGCTCGCGATGCCGCTGGTGACGACGGTGGTGTTCCACCCACCCACCGGCCGGGGCGTCGTCGAGGCAGGTGACCCGACCTGGCTGCCGGCGGACGTGCTTTACACGGTCGCCGCGGTCGTCCTCGGCCTGGTCGCCGCGCGGTACGCCCGGATCCCGGCGGGGTCGCTGCTCGGACCGCTTCTGGTCGCCGTGGGACTGTCGGTCAGCGGGGTGCTCGGCACGGTGACCGTCCCCTCGTTGCTGGCGAACGCCGGCTACGCGCTGATCGGTGTGCAGGTGGGGCTCCGGTTCACCCGCGCGAGCCTGCGCAGCGTGGTGCGGCTGCTTCCCTGGGCGGTCGTGCTGATCCTCGTGGTGATCGCGGCCTGCGCGGCGATGGGCGTGTTCCTGTCGTCGGTGACGGGCATCGACGGGCTCTCGGCCTACCTCGCCACCACCCCCGGAGGCGTCTACGCCGTCCTCGCGATGGCCGCGGACAGCGGCGCGGACGTCACCTACGTGCTCGCCGTGCAGGTCATCCGGGTCTTCGTGATGCTGCTGGCGGCGCCCCTGCTGGCCCGGCTCCTCCGCCCCCGCTCGGACGGTGCGCCGGCCGGCTGAACGGGCTCAGTCCAGGCAGAACTCGTTGCCCTCGGGATCCTGCATCACGAGGAAGCCCGCGCTCGTCGCGCCGTCGGGCTCGAAGCGCCGCACCCGGGTAGCGCCCAGGCCGCACAACCGGTCGGCCTCCGCCTCCAGCGCCGGCATCCGCTCGTCGCCCCGGGCGTTAGGCGCGGCCCGCACGTCGAGGTGGACCCGGTTCTTCGCGGACTTGCCCTCCGGCACCTGCTGGAAGAACAGCCGGGGACCGGAGCCGTCGGCGTCGACCAACGCGGACCGGGTGTTGCGCTGGTCCGGCGGCACCCCCCAGGCCTCGAGCGCCTGGTCCCACGAGTCGAACGGCTCGGGCGGCGGTTGCAGGGTGTACCCCAGCGCCTCTGCCCAGAACCCCGCGAGCGCCGCCGGGTCGGCGCAGTCGAACGTCACCTGGATCTCTCGTGCCATGGTCGGCGTCTCCTTCATGCCTGCTCGTCCCAGCCCTCCGGCCGGTGCTTCTTCGGAAGCTTCGCGACGACGAGGCGGTAGGACACGTCGACCGCCTCACGGATCTCGTCGTCCGGGATGCCCGCACCCACCACCAGGGTGTTCCAGCCGGAGCGGCCGATGTAGGCCATCACCGACGCGTCATCGGGGTAGCGGGTTAGCCACTCGTCGGCGACGTCTCGGTCCGCGCCGCACTTCACCCCGACCGAGCCGGCTCCGAGGAAGGCGAAGATCTTGCCGCCACCGGAGCCGTCGGAGACCTTCGCGACCGAGTCGCCCTCCCACGGCTGGTCCGGCCATGCCCCCGGCTTGCCGAGACAGTAGGCGGCCAGGTCCTCCGGCCTCACCTGGCCCCCGCCTCGACCATCTGGCGCAGCTCCTTCTTCAGCTCCGAGATCTCGTCCCGCAGCCGCGCCGCGAGCTCGAACTGCAGCTCCGCGGCCGCGGTGTGCATCTGGTCGGTCAGCTGCTGGACGAGGTCTGCAAGGTCCTGCGACGGGAGCCCGGCGAGCTCCGCAGCGTGCCGGCCGGCGTCGCCGTGACCACCACGCGAGGACAGTCCGGGCACCGGTGCCTTGCCGCGCGACTGCTGGCGGCCGGCACCACCGACCAACTTCCCGGCGAGCAGCTTCTCGGTGTCCTCGTCCTCACGCGCGAGCATCTCGGTGATGTCGGCGATCTTCTTGCGCAGTGGCTGCGGGTCCACCCCTGCCGCCTTGTTGTAGGCCACCTGCTTCTCGCGGCGCCGGTTGGTCTCCTCGATCGCCCGCTCCATCGAGTCGGTCACCTTGTCGGCGTACATGAACACCTGCCCGGAGACGTTGCGGGCGGCACGGCCGATGGTCTGGATCAGCGACTTGTCCGAGCGCAGGAAGCCCTCCTTGTCGGCGTCCAGGATCGCCACCAGGGACACCTCGGGCAGGTCGAGTCCCTCACGCAGCAGGTTGATGCCGACGAGCACGTCGTACTCCCCCATCCGAAGCTCGCGCAGCAGCTCGATCCGGCGCAGGGTGTCGACCTCGCTGTGCAGGTAGCGGGTGCGGATCCCCGCCTCGAGCAGGTAGTCGGTCAGGTCCTCGGACATCTTCTTGGTCAACGTGGTGACCAGGACCCGCTCGTTCTTCTCGACGCGCACGTTGATCTCGTGGATCAGGTCGTCGATCTGGCCCTTGGTCGGCTTGACGATGACCTCGGGGTCGATCAGCCCGGTCGGCCGGATGATCTGCTCGACGACCTGGGAAGCACCGTCGGGGCCGACAACTCTGGACATCTCGTAGTTCCCCGGCGTCGCGGACAGGTAGATGGTCTGGCCGATCCGGTCCAGGAACTCCTCCCACTTCAGCGGCCGGTTGTCCATCGCGCTCGGCAGCCGGAAGCCGTGGTCCACGAGGTTCCGCTTGCGCGACATGTCGCCTTCGTACATGCCGCCGATCTGCGGCACCGCGACATGGGACTCGTCGACGACGAGCAGGAAGTCCTCGGGGAAGTAGTCGAGCAGGCAGTTCGGTGCGGAGCCCGGCCGTCGGCCGTCGATGTGCATCGAGTAGTTCTCGATCCCGGAGCAGGAGCCCACCTGGCGCATCATCTCGACGTCGTACGTCGTACGCATCCTCAGGCGCTGGGCCTCGAGCAGCTTGCCCTGCTTCTCGAACGTCCCGAGCTGGTCCTCGAGCTCGAGCTCGATCCCGTTGATCGCACGCTCCATCCGCTCCGGCCCGGCCACGTAGTGGGTGGCGGGGAAGATGTAGAGCTCCTCGTCCTCGGTGATCACCTCGCCGGTCACCGGGTGCAGCGTCATCAGCCGCTCGATCTCGTCGCCGAAGAACTCGACCCGGACCGCGAGCTCCTCGTAGACCGGGAAGATCTCCAGGGTGTCGCCGCGCACCCGGAAGGTACCTCGGGTGAACGCCATGTCGTTGCGGGTGTATTGGATCTCGACGAGCCGGCGCAAGAGGTGGTCACGCTCTATGTCACTGGTGCCCACCTTCAGCCGGACCATCCGGTCGACGTACTCCTGGGGCGTGCCGAGGCCGTAGATGCAGGACACCGTCGAGACGACGATCACGTCGCGGCGGGTCAGCAGCGAGTTGGTCGCGGAGTGCCGCAGCCGCTCGACCTCCTCGTTGATCGAGGAGTCCTTCTCGATGTAGGTGTCGGTCTGCGGGACGTAGGCCTCGGGCTGGTAGTAGTCGTAGTAGGAGACGAAGTACTCCACCGCGTTGTCCGGGAACAGCTGCCGCAGCTCGTTGGCGAACTGCGCCGCGAGGGTCTTGTTCGGCTGCATCACCAGGATCGGGCGTTGCAGCCGCTCGGCGACCCAGGCGACCGTGGCGGTCTTGCCGGTGCCGGTCGCGCCGAGCAGCACGACGTCCTTCTCGCCGCCGGTGATCCGCTTCTCGATGTCGTCGATCGCGGTCGGCTGGTCGCCCGACGGGGAGTAGTCGGAGACGACTTTGAACGGCGCGATCGTGCGCTCGAGATCGGTGACGGGCCTCATGACTTCAAGAATACGGGGCGGCACCGACTACATTTGCCCCCGTGACGACCCGACGACACCGCCCCGCGCTGCCTTGGGGCGAGCACGTGGGCGACGTCCTCAAGCGCACGGTGCTCACGATCTTCGGGTTCCAGGTGCTGCTCGCGCTCACCCTGACCCTGGTGGACTCCTACCGGCGTCGGGGCAAGAAGCCGAAGCCGTTCCCCACCACACCGGCGGCCGAGGTCACGATCGGCGACGGGACGGTCACGACGTACACCTTCGGCCAGGACCTGTACGACGACATGCTGGCCGCGATCGCGAAGGCGGAGCGGCAGATCCTGTTCGAGACCTACATCTGGAAGGGTGACGCGGTCGGCGAACGGTTCAAGCGTGCGCTGGCCGAGGCGGCGGGCCGGGGTGTCGAGGTGTACGCGATCTACGACGGGTTCGCGAACCTGGTGGTCAATCCCCTGTTCCAGCGGTTCGGGCCACGGCTGCGGGTGCTGGAGTACCCGGTCTACAACGCCGGCTGGCGGTTCTTCGACCTGCGCCGCTACGGCCGTGACCACCGCAAGATCCTGGTCGTCGACGACGAGGTCGCCTTCGTCGGCGGCTACAACGTGGGTACGCCGTACGCCACCGAGTGGCGCGACACCCACGTCCGGATCACCGGTCCCGGCGTCTGGGACCTGAAGCGGGCCTTCGCCGACTTCTGGAACCTGAACCGGCGGGCGCGCCACGGTGGCCGGCCGCTGCTGCTGGAGACCGCCGCGGACTGGGAGCCGCGGATACGGGTGCACCGCAACGTGCCCCGGCTGTGGATGTTCCCGATCCGGTCCATGTACATGGAGGCGATCAACCGCGCCTTCCACCACATCTACCTCACCTCCGCGTACTTCATCCCGGACTCGGACTTCGTGGACGCCCTCAAGGCCGCCGCCGAGAGAGGGGTCGACGTACGCCTGCTGGTCCCGGCCACCTCGAACCACGTCGTCGCGGACTGGCTCTCCCGCGGCTACTATGGCGAGCTGCTCGCGGCCGGCGTGCGGATCTTCCGGTTCCAGGGAGCGATGGTGCACGCGAAGACCGCCACGATCGACGGCAGCTGGTCGACGGTGGGAACCGCGAACATCGACCGGCTGAGCATGACCGGGAACTACGAGGTCAACGTGGAGTTCATCGACCCCGGGATGGCCGCGCAGATGGAGCGGATCTTCGCCACGGACCTGTCGAACGCGGCGGAGCTCACCGCGTCCGAGTGGGACGCACGGGGCATGCACCGCAAGTTCACCGAGACCGTGCTGGCCCCGCTACGCCCACTGCTGTGACCACCCTGCGCCAAGGTTCACACCTGCCCCGGTTTCATCAAGGTGTGTAGGCGAGGCGTCACTTCCCATGGTGCACAGACCATGGGAAGCGCGGGCTCATCGTGGGAAGTGGCCCGCGAGCCGGTCTTGTGGGCCGACGGACGCTACCGCGGTTGCACGACGTCGAGCTCGCCCTCGCCGTACCAGCGGCGGATCACCTTCTTGTCGAACTTCCCCACCGACGTCCGCGGGACAGCCTCGATGAAGGTCCACGCGTCCGGCAGCTGCCACTTCGCGAACGTCTTGCCCAGGAAGTCGCGCAGCTCCTGCGGGGTGAGCGTGGCGCCTTCGCGGACCACGACGGAGGCCAGCGGCCGCTCCTGCCACTTCTCGTCGGGGATGCCCACCACCGCGGCCTCGACCACGTCGGGATGGGCCATCAGCGCGTTCTCCAGCGACACCGAGGAGATCCACTCGCCGCCGGACTTGATCACGTCCTTGGCCCGGTCGGTCAGCGTGATGTAGCCCAGGGCATCCAGGGTTCCGACGTCGCCGGTGCGCAGCCAGCCGTCGTGGAACTTTCCCGGATCGTCGTCCTTGTAGTAGGACGCGGTGACCCACGAGCCGCGGACCTCGAGCTCACCGACGTCCCCGTCGCCGGTCAGGGGCTCCCCGCTGTCGCCGACGATCCGGCCCTCCACGCCGGGCAGCAACCGGCCCTGCGAGCCGCGGTACTGCCACATCAGCTCGCCCTCCGCGCCCGTCGGCGGCCGCGCCACAGATGCCACCGGTGAGGTCTCGGTCATCCCCCAGGCCTGGACCATGGTGATCCCGTGCCGGTCGCCGAGAGCCTGCTGCAGCGAGACCGGTACCGCGGAGCCACCGCAGAGCACCAGCCGGAGCGAGGACAGGTCCGCCTCGTGCTGGTCGATGTAGCCGAGGACGTCGTTCCACACCGTCGGCACCGCACCGGACACCGTCGGCTTCGCCTGCTGCATGAACCGGACCAGCGGTTCGGCCTGGAGCCACCGGTCCGGCATCACCAGGGACGCGCCGGCCATCACCGACGCGTACGCGAGCCCCCAGGCGTTGGCGTGGAACATCGGCACGATCGGCAGCACCCGGTCCTCCCAGGTGAGCCCCGCGCAGACGCCCATGTCGACGGCCATCGAGTGCAGGTACGCCGAACGGTGGCTGTAGACCACGCCCTTGGGGTTCCCCGTCGTCCCGCTCGTGTAGCACATCGCGGCCGCGTCCCGTTCGTCCACGTCGGGCCAGTCGAACGTCTCCTGCTGGTCTGCGAGCAGGTCCTCGTAGAGCAGTACCTCCTTGCCGCTGTCCCGCAACGAGCCGAGGTCCGTCGTACCCGCCTCCGGGCCGGCGACCAGCACATGGGTGACCGTCTCGAAGCTGTCCAGCACCTTGCCGAGCAGCTCGACCAGTGACGCGTCCACGATCACGACCTGGTCCTCGGCGTGATTGGCGATGTAGACGAGCTGCTCGGGGAACAGCCGGATGTTCAGCGTGTGCAGCACGGCGCCCATCGCCGGGACGGCGAAGTAGGCCTCGAGGTGCTCGGCGTTGTTCCACTGGAACGTGCCGACCCGCTGGTCACCGGTGATGCCCAGGCTCCGGAGGCCGTTGGCCAGCTTGGCGGTGCGGGTGCCGAGGTCGGCGTACGACATCGACCGCGTGCCGTCACCGGTCGCGGTCACCACCTCGGAGTCGGCGTGCACGGTGCTGCCGTGCCGGAGGATGCCTCCGATGGTGAGCGGGAAGTCCTGCATCGTGCTGCGCATCCACTGCCTCCTGAGCTGCCGGTCGGTCTCTGATACTGCCGCCGCTGCCCCGCGCCGTCTAGGGTCACCTCCATGAGCAGCGCATCTGATACCGACCTGTCCACGCTGGCC
Source organism: Nocardioidaceae bacterium (assembly GCA_035699065.1). Taxonomy (GTDB): domain Bacteria; phylum Actinomycetota; class Actinomycetes; order Propionibacteriales; family Nocardioidaceae; genus Nocardioides_C. Next base: position 14,771 of record DASSBE010000163.1, on the reverse strand, counting down.
CGCCGTGGCTGGAGGGTCCTCGAGCCGATCCACATCGTCGACTACTTCGCGCCGGAGACCACCACGGCGTACACCGACCTCGGCCTGCATCGACGCCGCTCGTACTTCGCCGCGCGCTCGGCCGCGATGGGGAAGGTCGAGCCGCGCGTCGTGGCCGCGACGTTCTACGTGTTCGCCCCCTGGCTGGTCGACAAGTCCTTGTCGGAGGCGTGGGCCGTCACCGACCCGGACCAGGTCCTGAAGGCACGTCACGATGCGGTGTCGGCCGCTCTGCACCGGGTGCTCGGCGACCCGGACCTCGGTGAGGCGCTCGCCATCATGCACCGGGTCTGCGACGGCCTCGGCATGCACGGGCGCCCGTTGTACGCCGCACACAGCGCCCTGCCCTGGCCCGAGGACGACCTGCTCGCCCTCTGGCACGCGGCGACCCTGGTCCGGGAGCACCGCGGCGACGGGCATGTCTCCGTCCTGCACGCCGCCGGCCTGGACCCGGTCGAGTCGCTCGTCCTGGGCGGCCTGTTCTCCCACAACACCGCGTTCCTGGAGAGCACCCGCGGCTGGAGCCCGGACGAGTGGGCGCAGGCCCGGCAACGGCTCCGGGAACAAGGCCTGCTGACGGCCGACGGGGAGCTGAGCGAACGGGGCCGGGTCGTCCGGCGGCAGATCGAGCAGGACACCGATGCCTTGGCCGTCGAAGGCTGGGCGCGGGTCAGCGCCGCGGACTGCGGGCGCCTGCGGGACCTCGTCGCGCCGCTGCGGGATCTGGTCCTCGCCAGCGACCTGCTGCCCGACTGGGCCAGCGCGGCCCGCTGACCCGCGTTCTCACCGGCCGGGCAGGTGCGTGCGCGGCGCCATCCTGGGACCGCGCCGCGGGCGGCGCAGGCCGGCGAGCTCGACGAGGCGTTGCACCCGGTACCGGTGCGGCCGGTACGGCTCGAGCAGCTCCGCGAGCCCGTCGTCGTCGACCTCCTGCCCGGTCAGCGCCCAGCCGACGTCCTTGGCGATGTGGTAGTCGCCGAAGCTGACCGCGTCGGCGTCACCGTGCGCACGGAACCGCACCTCGGCCGAGGTCCACACCCCGACCCCGGGCAGGGAACGGAGCCGCCGGTCGACCTCGTCGCCGGGCAGCCCCACGGTCCGCTCCAGGGCCGGCGCGACTTGTGCGGCGCGCACCAGCGCCTTCGACCGGGCCGGGTCGATGTGCAGCCTGAGCCACTCCCAGGACGGGATCGCCCGCAGCTGCTCCGCCGACGGCTGCACCCACACGTCACGCTCTGCCCCCGGCCCCGGCGCGCGCTCCCCGAACCGGTAGACCAGGGAACGGAACCCGCCGAAGGCTTCCTGGCCGGTGACCTTCTGCTCGATGATCGCCGGCACCAGCGCCTCCAGGACCAGCCCGGTGCGGCCGACCCGCCAGTGCGGGTGCCGCCGGTGCGCCTCGGCGACCACCCGGTGCCGGGGCTCGAAGCCGGTCGGGTCGTCCTCGGCGCCGAGCATGGCGGGCACCTGCTCCAGAGCCCAGTCGGCGCCCGGGCCCCACGCGGCGGCATGCACCTGTTCGTCGTACCGTCCGGTCCTCAGCCGGAGCGTCACCACGCCTTCCGGGGTGCGCAGCCCCCGCCAGACGGTGCCGTCCGGGTCGATCCGGTACGTCGGGTCGCCCGGGCCGCGGCGTGCTGGGGACAGCACCACACCGACCGGGCACGGCCAACCGGGTCGCCAGACGCGTTTCCGCGCCAGCACGGGCTCAGGGGACATCCGGCACAGGCTAACCCGCCCCAGGACGGCAGGCGTCGGAGGTTGTGGTGAGAATGGGCTCATGCTGCTGCGCGACGTGGTCGAGGCGTCACAGAAGGTGGGCGCCACCCGGTCGCGCACCGCCAAGGTCACGGCGCTCGCCGCCGCGCTGCGGGAGGCCGCTCCCGAGGAGGTCGAGACCGCCACCGCGTACCTGTCCGGCGTCCTGCGCCAGCGACGCACCGGGCTCGGCTGGCGCAGCCTCACCGACCTGCCGCAGCCGGCGGCCGAGCCCACGTTGACGCTGACGCAGGTGCACGAGGGGTTCGAGCGGATCGGCAGCGTCTCCGGCACCGGATCTCGGGCCGCGCGCACGTCCGCGGTCCACGACCTGTTCGCGCGGGCGACCGCCGAGGAGCAGGCGTACCTCGGGAGGCTGGCCACCGGTGAGCTCCGGCAGGGCGCGCTGGACGGGCTGATGCTGGAGGCCATCGCGATCGCCGCCGACGTGCCGCCCGCCGCCGTACGCCGGGCCTCCATGCTGTGCGGTGCGACCGTCCCGGTGGCGGTGGCCGCGCTCACCGAGGGCGCGACGGGTCTCTCCCGGTTCGGCCTCGAGGTCGGTCGTCCGGTGCGGCCGATGCTGGCCTCCAGCGCCGCGGACCTCGGCGAGGCGTTCGGCAAGGCCGGGCCGGCGGGACAGCAGCTGGCGGTCGACCGGAAGCTGGACGGGATCCGGATCCAGGTGCACAAGTACGACGGACAGGTGCGTGTGTTCACCCGGACGCTCGACGAGATCACCGACCGGGTGCCGGAGGTGGTCGACGCGGTCTCGGCGCTGCCGGCGCGGTCGCTGGTGCTCGACGGGGAGGCCATCGCCCTGGACCCGGACGGCCGTCCACGCCCGTTCCAGGAGACCGCCGCACGGACGATGACCAAGCTCGACGTGGCGACCTTGCGCACGACGGTGCCGCTCACGTCGTACTTCTTCGACCTGCTGCACCTCGACGGCCAGGATCTCCTCGACGCACCGGGTCACGAACGGTTCGCCGCGCTGGCGGAGGCGCTGCCGGACGAGCTGGTCGTGCCGAGGCTGGTCACCGCGGACCAGCAGGCGGCGAGCGCCTACTTCACCGAGACCCTGCGCTCGGGCCACGAGGGCGTGGTGGTGAAGAGCCTCGACGCCACCTACGAGGCCGGCCGGCGTGGCGCTGCGTGGGTGAAGGTGAAACCCCGGCACACCCTGGACCTGGTCGTGCTGGCGGTGGAGTGGGGCAGCGGACGCCGGCAGGGCTGGCTGTCGAACATCCACCTCGGCGCCCGCGACGCCGACACCGGTGAGCTGGTGATGCTGGGCAAGACGTTCAAGGGAATGACCGACGAGATGCTGCGATGGCAGACCGCTCGCTTCCTCGAGCTGGAGACCTCCCGCTCCGCGCACGTGGTGACCGTGCGCCCCGAGCAGGTGGTCGAGGTCGCCTTCGACGGCATCCAGACCTCCTCGCGCTATCCGGCCGGGATGGCGCTGCGGTTCGCCCGGGTGCTGCGTTACCGCGAGGACAAGAGCGCCGCCGAGGCCGACACCGTCGACATGGTCCGCGCCCTGCACACCGGCACGGCGTAGCTGTACGCGTTGTGCAACTGAGCGTCCCGCGCGCCGTACGATGAGCCCATGAGCAGCGACACCGCGGCCGTCGACACCGCCACCGACCGGCCGGACGGCCGCCGGTCCGCGGCAGCCGCCCGGCGCCGGCTGCGCGAGAAGGAGATCCTGGACGCCACCCGGGCGCTGTTCGACGCGCGCGGGGTCCGCGACGCCCAGATCGAGGACATCGCCCGTGCCGTCGGCATCAACCGGGCGATCATCTATCGGCACTTCACCGGCAAGGAGGAGCTGTTCGCGCTCACCCTGGTCGGTTACCTCGAGGAGCTCGAGGCACGGCTCGCCGACGCGGACGAGGCGGGTGCGAGCCCGGAGCGACGCCTGCGCCGGATCACCGAGGCGTTCATCGACTTCGGGGTCGAGTACCCCGCGTTCGTGGACTGCGCGCAGACGCTGATGCGCCGGCCGGGTCCCGAGCTGCTGGAGGAGGTCAGCGAGGGAGCCGTCTACCGGCTCGGCCGCGGCATCGCCACCTGCCTGGCCCGGGTCGCCGACGTGCTCCGCGACGGCGTCGAGCGCGGCACCTTCCACACCGAGGACGTGGACCTGCTCGCGAACACTCTCTACGCCACCGGGCTCGGCGGGATGCAGCTCGCCCGGGTCGGCATGCTGGTGAAGGAGGCGGCGCCCGGTGTCCCGGTGGTCGCTGTCCTCTCGGCCGAGCAGGTCAAGGAGCACATGGTCGCCGCCAGCATCGCGATGGCGGTCGGGCCGCGCTCCGTCTGACCCTGGCCGGCCTGGGCGGCTACTTCTCCAGGATCGCGGTGACGCCCTGGCCGCCGGCTGCGCAGATCGAGATCAGGCCCCGGCCGGAGCCCGCCTCGTCGAGCAGCTTCGCCAGGGTCGCGAGGATCCGGCCGCCGGTGGCCGCGAACGGGTGACCCGCGGCGAGCGACGAGCCGGTGACGTTCAGCTTGCTGCGGTCGATCGGACCCAGCGGCGCGTCCAGGCCGAGCCGCTCCTTGCAGAAGATCGGGTCCTCCCACGCCTTGAGGGTGGCGAGCACCTGGGATGCGAACGCCTCGTGGATCTCGTAGAAGTCGAAGTCCTGGAGCGCGAGCCCCTCGCGCTCGAGCATCCGCGGCATCGCGTACGCCGGCGCCATCAGCAGACCCTCACCGCCGTGCACGTAGTCGACGGCCGCGGTCTCGGCCGCCGTGAAGTAGGCCAGCACCGGAAGGCCCTTCTGTTTCGCGTACTCCTCCGAGGCCAGCAGTACCGCGGACGCGCCGTCGGTGAGCGGGGTGGAGTTCGCGGCGGTCATCGTCGCAGCCTCGCCCTTGCCGAAGACCGGCTTGAGCTTGGCCAGCTTCTCCAGCGACGAGTCCGGGCGCAGGTTCTGGTCGCGCTCGACACCCTGGAAGGGCGTCACCAGGTCGTCGAGGAAACCACGGTCGTACGCCGCCGCCAGCTTGTGGTGCGAGGCCACCGCGAGCTCGTCCTGCTCCTCCCGGCCGATGTCCCACTCCAGCGCGGTCAGCGCGGCCGATTCCCCCATCGACAATCCGGTCCTCGGCTCCAGGTTCTGCGGGATGGCGGGAGCGAGGTACGCCGGCCGCACCTTCGCCAGCGCGGCGAGCCGTCCCTGCAGGGACTTCGCACGATTCGCCTCGAGCAGGATCTTGCGCAGCTTCTCGTTCACCGCGATCGGTGCGTCCGAGGTGGTGTCGGTGCCGCCCGCGATGCCGACCTCGATCTGGCCGAGGGCGATCTTGTTCGCGACCAGCGTCGCGGCCTGGATGCCGGTGTCGCACGCCTGCTGGATGTCGTAGGCGGGGGTCTCGGGTGCCAGCTTCGAGCCCAGCACCGACTCCCGGGTCAGGTTGAAGTCGCGGGAGTGCTTGAGCACCGCACCCGCGACGACCTCGCCGAGCCGCTGCCCCTCGAGGCCGTACCTGCTGACCAGGCCGTCGATCGCGGCCGTGAGCATGTCCTGGTTCGACGCCGTTGCGTAGACGGTGTTCGAGCGCGCGAACGGGATGCGGTTGCCGCCGATGACGGCGACGCGACGGGTGCTTGACTGCATGTGTCGGCTCCTGGTCGTGGACTGGGCAAAAAGGGATGTCCGGACGAGTCGTGCCCATCCTTGCGCGACCGTGCGCGAAAAGGGAACGTAGTGAGTGCCACGTCACGAACTGTGGACTCCGAGTTACACCCATAGTTACATACTGAGCACAGGGTGCGACCGCGCCCTGCGACGGCTTCCGACCTGGAGGAACACGCCCCGATGAGCGACCGCTACCAGTCCCTGATCCACACCCCGGTCGGGCAGCTGCTCGCGAAGAACCTCGGCCTGCCCAACCCGGTGCCGCTCGAGCGGTACTCCGCCGGCGACCCGCTGGTGGACGGCACGGTCGTGGTCGGCGGGAAAGGCCGGGTCGGCGCCGCGCTCTCCGACGCGCTCGACGAGCTCGGCATCGCCTTCGTCAAGGCCGCGGCCGAGGACGAGCAGTACAAGGGCCTGGTCTTCGACGCCACCGGCATCGGGTCCTCCGCCGACCTGGTCGAGCTGCAGCGGTTCTTCACCCCGCTGATGCGGAGCCTGACCAGCTGCGCCCGCGTCGTGGTGCTCGGCACTCCCCCGGAGATGGCCAACACCGCCGGGGAACGGGTGGCGCAGCGGGCGCTCGAGGGCTTCACCCGGTCCCTCGGCAAGGAGATCGGCCGGGGCGGCACGGTGCAGCTCGTCTACGTCGCTCCCGCCGCCGACGGGGCGCTCGCCTCCACGCTCGGCTTCCTGCTGTCCCCCAAGTCGGCCTACGTCTCCGGTCAGGTGGTGCGCGTCGGGTGCCACGGCGAGACCTCCGTTGCCGAGGCGGTGACGGACTGGACCCGGCCGCTGACCGGCAAGGTGGCGATCGTCACCGGCGCCAGCCGCGGCATCGGCGAGCAGATCGCACGGGTGCTGCACCGCGACGGCGCCACCGTGCTGGGCATCGACGTGCCGCAGGCCGCCAGCGAGCTGCAGGCCGTGATGAACGAGCTCGACGGCGACCACCTCACCCTCGACATCACCGCCAAGGACGCGCCGCAGCGGATCGCGCGGCACGTCCGGGAGAAGCACGGCGGCGTGGACATCGTCGTGCACAACGCGGGCGTCACCCGTGACAAGCAGCTGAAGAACATGAAGCCGGACGGTTTCGCGTCGGCGATCGCGGTGAACCTGACCGCACCGGAGCTGATCACCGCCGAGCTGCTGAAGCACGGCCTGATCCGGCCCAACGGCCGGATCGTCGGGGTCTCGTCGTTCGCCGGCATTGCCGGCAACCGCGGGCAGACGAACTACGCCGCGTCCAAGGCCGGGGTGATCGGCTTCGTCGACTCGCTCGCCGACACCCTCGAGGACGGCATCACGATCAACGCGGTCGCACCGGGCTTCATCGAGACCAAGATGACCGCGGCGATGCCGTTGATGCCGCGCGAGGTCGGCCGTCGGCTGAACGCGATGTCGCAGTCGGGCCTCCCGGTCGACGTCGCCGAGGCGATCGCCTGGTTCGCCAGCCCGGCGTCGACGGCGGTCAACGGGAACACGATCCGGGTCTGCGGCCAGATGATGCTCGGGGCCTGAGTGATGACCGAGTCGACCATCCGCGAGGTGCACACCGATCCGGCGACGCTCCCGATGATGCTCAAGGCGGCCCTCCCGGTCGTCCCTGGGGTCTCCCGGCTACCCGGCGTCAAGAAGTCGGGCTCCACGCTTCCCTCGCTCATCCTGACGCGGCACGACGTGCCGATCGACCGGGACCACGTGGCGGCCTACTCCGAGGTCTGCGGCTTCCGGTTGCGCGACAGCGTGCCCCTGACCTACCCGCACGTGCTGGCGTTCCCGTTGCAGCTGAGCCTGATGACGGACCCCGGTTTCCCGTTCCCGGCCATCGGCACCGTGCACCTGGAGAACTCGATCACCGCGCACCGTGCGATCTCCGCGTCCGAGCGGTTGCAGCTCACCGTGCGTTCCCAGGACCTGCGCCCGCATCCCAAGGGAACCGTGTTCGACCTGGTCACCGAGGTGCACTCCGCCGGTGAGCCGGTGTGGGAGGAGACGTCGACGTTCCTGCGCCGCGGACGGTCGTCCGGGGAGGCGCCCGAGACCACGAGGACCTGGGACGACGTCGCACCGTCCGGCATCGAGTGGAAGCTTCCCGGTGACCTCGGCCGGCGCTACGCCGGGGTCTCCGGTGACCACAACCCGATCCACCTGTACGGCCTGACCGCCAAGGCGTTCGGGTTCCCCCGGCAGATCGCGCACGGCATGTGGAGCGTGGCCCGCTGCGTGGCCGTGCTCGAGGGCCGCCTGGCCGACGCCACCACCGTCGCCGCGGCGTTCAAGAAGCCGATTCTGCTGCCGGGAACCGTCGCCTTCGGGTCCCGCGCCCTCGACGGGGCCACCGCACAGCCGGACTACGCGTTCTCGTTGACCGACCCGCGCAGCGGTGCGCCGCACCTGCTCGGCCGGACCGGCTGAGCGGCCGAGCCGCCGAGCCGCCGGAGCCACGGGCCGGCGAGGTCAGATGCTGGCCTCGTCCGGCGTGGCGAGGGTGAGCACCGCCTCCGTCACGTGCGGGTCCTCCTTGAGCTGATCCTCGAGGTCGCGCAGGTGATAGGCCACCCGGGACTCCGCGGCCTCACCGGTCAGGTCGATCGCCGCGATCAGCAGCACCTGCCGCGGTCCGACGTACTCCAGGCGCACGTACGCCACCCGTGCCACTCCAGGCAGGTCCTTGATCCGGTCGATGGCCGCCTGGCGTAGCCGCGGGTCGCTCTCCTGCCCGGTGAGGAAGCGGCGGTTGCGCTGGATCAGCACGATCGCGACCACCCCGAGCAGGAGGCCGACCAGGATGGAGCCGATGGCGTCGAAGACCGGGTTGCCGGTCAGCTGGTGCAGGAAGATCCCGATCGCCGCGATCACGATGCCGGCCAGGGCCGCCGAGTCCTCGGCGAACACGGCGCGCAGCGTGGGATCGGAGGTCTCGAGTGCGTGCTCGAGGATGTCGCGTTCGTACTCCTTGGCCTCCCGGCGGGTCTGCCGGAACGCCTGGGCGAAGGAGATCCCTTCGAAGACGAAGGCGACCGCCAGCACGATGTAGGCCAGCGTGTAGCTCTTCTCCTCACCACCCTCGGCACCCAGCACCGAGATCCCGTGCCACATCGACACGACGGCGCCGGCGACGAACAGGCCCATCGCCGCGAACATCGACCACACGTAGGCGTCCCGGCCGTAGCCGAGCGGGTGGCTCTGGTCGGGCTCCTTGCGGGACTTGCGGTCGGCGATGAACAGCAGCACCTGGTTGCCGGTGTCGGCCCACGAGTGCGCCGCCTCGGCCAGCATCGAGGCCGAACCGCTGATCATCGCTACGACGGACTTGGCGATTGCGATCGCCAGGTTGGCGAAGAACGCGATGATGACCGTGCGGGTGCTCTCCCCGCCGGCAGGCTTCTCGGTCTGCTTCTCGGTGGTCTGCGACCCGGCCATACGCGCCCTTCCTCGTCGGTTTCAGCCCCGGAGCCGGATCAGTCCTTCCTGGGCAACCGTGGCGACAAGCGTGCCGTCCTCGGTGAAGACCCGACCTATGGCTAGTCCTCTACCCCCGGAGGCCGAAGGTGACACCTGGTCGTAGAGCAGCCACTGGTCCGCGCGGAACCGGCGGTGGAACCAGATCGTGTGGTCCAGCGACGCGGACTGGAGCCCCGGGTCCGAGATGTGCATGTCGTGCGGCACCAGCGCCGACCCCAGCAGCGTCATGTCGCTGGCGTAGGTGAACGCGGCCTGGTGCAGCACCGGGTCGTCGGTCAGCCGGCCGCTCACCCGGATCCACAGCTGTGACTGGGCCGGGTGCTCGGCGCTGCCGATGACGGCGCCGTCGCGCGAGTCCCCGACGTAGCGCATCTCGAGCGCCGCCCACTCGCGCAGCCAGTGGTCGGCCCGGTCGGGTGCGCGCTGGCGGAACAGCTCGGCCATGTCGGTCGCCTGCTCCGGCGGGCCGACCTTCGGCATCACGTCCTGGTGCTCGAGCCCCTCCTCCGCCACCTGGAAGCTCGCTGTCATGTAGTAGATGGCGTGGCCGTGCTGCCGGGCGACGATCCGGCGGGTCGAGAACGAGCGGCCGTCACGGATCCGCTCGACGTCGTAGACGATCGGGACCGCGGTGTCGCCCGGACGCAGGAAGTAGCTGTGCAAGGAGTGCACGGAGAGCGGCTCGGCAACGGTGCGGGTGCCGGCGACCAGCGCCTGGCCTGCCACCTGGCCGCCGAACACCCGCTGCAGCTGGGTGTCCGGCTGGGTGCCGCGGAACAGGTTGACGTCGATGGTCTCGAGGTCGAGCAGGTCGACGAGCTCATGGACTGAACTGGGCACGGGGATCCTCTACTCCTCGGGACGATCGGGCCGGTCCAGCCCGGCCAGGAAACGCTCGAATTCCGCGCCGAGCTCCTCGCCGGTCGGAAGGTTGCGCTCCTCCGCCAGCGGCAGGGTGGACCCGTCACCCGGGTCGGCGCGGTGGAACGCGTCGTACTGCTGCTCGAGCCCGTGCACCACGTCGCGCACCTCGTCGGAATCCTCGATCTGCACCGAGATCTCGGCGAGCTTCGCCTGCCCGGCCGCCCGGATGTCCTCGAGCTCCCACTGCAGGCCGGTCACGTCCTCCACCGACTCCAGCAGCGTCGCGGAGGCCAGCGGGTAGTCGAACTGCGCGACGTAGTGCGGGATGTGGGCGACGAACCCCATCGCGTCGTGGCCCCACTCACCGAGGCGCAGCTCGAGCAACGCCTGTGCACTGGCGGGGATCCGGATCTGTCCCTTCCAGACGTTCTCCTGGATCAGCAGTCGGGCCGACGTCGCATGGTTGGTCACCATCACCGGGCGGGTGTGCGGCACGGCCATCGGCACCGCGCCCATCGCCACCGAGAGCCGGACCCCGAAGTGCTCGACGACCGCGCGGACGGCCTGGGCGAAACCTTCCCAGTGCATGTCCGGCTCGGGCCCGTGGAGGAGCAGGTACGGCGTGCCCGCGGTGTCATGGTTCAGGCGGACCACCAGCCGCGGCGTCTCGTAGGACTCGTAGTGGTTCTCCGCAAAGGTCATCGGGGGCCGGCGCGCCCGGTAGTCGTAGAAGTCGTCGATCTCGAAGCTGGCCACCACCCGTCCCGTGGACTCCGCGAGCAGGTGCTGGGCCGCGAGGTTCGCGGCGTTGCCGGCGTCGAGGAACCCGTCGAGCGCATGGATCAGCACCGGACCGTCGCTGCGGCCCTCGAGCTCGGGCACGTCGTCGACGATGTGCACGAACCGGGAGGCTTCAGCCATCACAAACCTTTCGCCGTCGATGGAGTCGTTCGTGGCAAGGGTATTGCCCTGCAACACCGATCGCGTCGCCGCTATGCCCGTATCCGGGCGCAGCGGCCTCGCGCGGGGCGATAACGTCGGTCCGTGGTCGAGGTCGTGGACGAGGTACGCCGCAGGCTCGCGGCGGCGGGTGACGCGCAGAAGGCGCCCCGGATGCAGGCCTACATGAAGTCGTCGATGCCGTTCCGGGGCGTCTCGGCCGTTCCGCTGAAGGCGGTGTGTCGCGCGGTGTTCGACGCGCACCGGCTGCCGGACCGCGACAGCTGGCGCTCCGCCGTACTCGAGCTGTGGGACGGCGCGCAGTTCCGGGAGGAACGCTATGCCGCGGTCGCGCTCACCGGTCACCGGTACTACGCGGCGCTCCAGGACGTGGCCTCGCTCGCGCTCTACCGGCACCTGGTGCTGACCGGGGCGTGGTGGGACCACGTGGACGCCGTGGCGAGCCGCCGGGTCGGACCGGTGCTGCGCGCGCATCCCGGTGCGGTGACGGCGATGATGCGCGCGTGGGCCGTCGACGACGATCTCTGGGTGCGCCGTACCGCGCTGCTCTGTCAGCTCGGCGGCAAGGCCGCCACCGACGTGGACCTGCTCGGCTACGCGATCGAGCAGAACCTGACGCGGAGCCGGTTCGGCGACGAGTTCTTCATCCGCAAGGCGATCGGCTGGGCCTTGCGCGAGCAAGCGAAGACCGACCAGCGGTGGGTGGTCGGGTTCGTCGCCGACCACGGCGACCAGCTCTCCGGCCTGTCCCGCCGGGAGGCGCTGAAGAACGTTCGGGACGCAGCCGGCGGGCCTACTCGACGTGGAGCAGGGAGTCGCCGCGGTCCAGCGCGGTGACGTCCTCGACGATGCTGCGCGCCAGCGACTGCGCGTCCAGGCCGATCGCCTCGAGGATCCGGGCGCGCTTGGCGTGGTCCAGGAACTGCTGCGGGATGCCGTGCAGCCGGATCGGCGTGTCGATCCGGGCCTCGTTGAGCATCTGCAGCAGCACCGACCCGCAGCCACCGATCTTCCCGTTGTCCTCGACGCTCACCACCAGCCGGTGCTCGCGGGCGAGGTCGAGCACGGCCGGGTCGAACGGCTTGACCCAACGCGGGTCCACCACGGTGACACCGATCCCCTGCGCGACCAGGCGTTCCGCGACGTCGACCGCGGTAGCGGCCATCGTGCCGATGCCGACGAGCAGCACGTCCTTGAGGCCGTTGCGGAACAGCACGTCCATCGAGCCGGCCCGGTCGACCCGCTCGAGGTCCGGGTTCGGCGGGCCCTTCGGGAAGCGTACGACGGTCGGGGCGTCGTCGACCTGGACCGCCTCACGCAACAGCTCACGCAGCCGGGCGCCGTCCCGGGGCGCCGCGAGCCGCAGGCCGGGCACGACCTGCAGGATCGACATGTCCCACATGCCGTTGTGGCTGGGCCCGTCGTCGCCGGTGACACCGGACCGGTCGAGCACGAACGTGACCCCGCACCTGTGCAGCGCGACGTCCATCAGCACCTGGTCGAAGGCGCGGTTGAGGAACGTGGCGTAGAGCGCGACCACCGGGTGCAGCCCGCCGAGCGCGAGCCCGGCGGCCGAGGTCGCGGCGTGCTGCTCGGCGATGCCGACGTCGAAGGTGCGCTCGGGATACTTGGCTGCGAACAGGTGCAGCCCCACCGGGTGCAGCATGGCTGCCGTGATCGCGACCAGGTCCTTGCGTTCGGCGCCCAGGGTCACCATCTCGTCGGCGAAAACGTCGGTCCAGATCGTGCCCTTCGGCTTCTCCTCGCCGGTCTTGACGTCGAACGGTCCCGGCGAGTGGAACTGGTCCGCCTCGTGACGCTCGGCGGCGTCGTACCCGAAGCCCTTCTTGGTCATCACGTGCACGATGACCGGGCCGTTGAAGCGTTTGGCCTGGGTCAGCGCCAGCTCCATCGCGGCCCGGTCGTGGCCGTCGATGGGTCCGACGTACTTCAGCCCGAGGTCCTCGAACAGGCCCTGCGGCGCCAGGGCGTCCTTCATGCCCTTCTTGATCGCGTGCAGCGCGTCGTAGGCGGCGGGGCCGACACCACGAACCCCGTTGAGCCGCTTCTTGACCAGGTCGAGGATCTGCTCGTAACGCGGGTTGGTGCGCAACGTGGTCAGGTGGTTCGCGAGTCCGCCGACGGTCGGCGTGTAGGAGCGGCCGTTGTCGTTGACGACCATGACCAGCTTGCGGTCCTGGTTGGCCGCGATGTTGTTCAGCGCCTCCCAGGCCATCCCGCCGGTCAGTGCGCCGTCCCCGATCACCGCGACGACGTGGCGGTCCTCGCCCCGGATTGAGTAGGCCTTGGCCAGGCCGTCGGCGTAGGACAGCGACGTGGACGCGTGCGAGTTCTCGACGATGTCGTGCTCGGACTCACGCCGGCTCGGGTAGCCCGACAGTCCGTCCTCCTGGCGCAGGGTCTCGAACTCACCCGCCCGGCCGGTGAGCATCTTGTGCACGTAGGCCTGGTGGCCGGTGTCGAACACGACGCGGTCGGTCGGTGAGTCGAACACCCGGTGGATCGCCATGGTCAGCTCGACCACGCCCAGGTTCGGGCCGAGATGGCCGCCGCGTGGTGAGCAGACGGCGACCAGCCGGTCACGGATCTCGGTCGCCAGGTCACCGAGCTGGTCGTCGTCGAGATCGCGCAGGTCGCGCGGGCCCGTGATCGACTCCAGGTAACCCATCTGCCGCCCTTCCCAAGATCGTGACTGCCCGGCGCTGCGCAGTCTAGTCGCCCCGCCGGGGCCGGCCGGGGTGCACCACCTCACGTTACCGCCGGATCACAACCGGGCGACGAACCGCCGACCTCGCAGGGCCTCCTCGACCAGCCCGACCGCGCGTCGCTCGGCGATCAGCCGTGCCGCCTCGGCCTGCCACACCTCGACCGCGGCCTCCACCGTGTCCGCACCGACGACGTCACGCAGCGCGGTCCGCGCCTCGCTCACCCCGCGGCGCACGGCCGCCTGGCACGCCTCGACGTGAAGCACCGCGAACCGCGCCAGCACCGCATCGTGGCGGCGCAGCACGTCGTAGCCGCGGTACTCCGGCGGGCAGAGGTCGAGCAGCCAGTTCACGGCCGTGCGCTCCCAGCCAGGTGCGCCGGGCGGGCGTACCTGCCGGGGCCATCCGGGTGGAGCGACGAGCTGGGCCATACCGGAAAGCGTACGCCGCCTCGAACGCCTGTTCGACCCGAACGCCGCGAAAGAGCTCAGTCGCGTGTGATGTCTCAGGACATGGGTGACAGTTCTGCATCAGGACATCGGTGACGGTTGGTGTGTCAGGACTTCGGTGACACTTTGGGGTTCTTCGGTCGGGGTCCCGGACGACGGCCGTTGCCGACGTAGGTCACTCCGGGTGCGGGCCGGGTGTGCTCGGCCAGGATCTCGCCAGCCATGTCGGTGATGATGATCTTGTCGCCCGGTTCGTCGCAGCCGTTCACGACGAGCACCTGTTCGAAGGCATGATCTACGTCGACCTTGTACAACACCTTGTCCAGCCTGATGGTGCCTGAGGTGTTCACCGTTCTGATGCGGGTGTCTGCAGGAAGGTCCGCGGGCGGCTTCGGTCGGGGACGCAGGCTGGGGACGGGTGCTTGGTAGAGGGGCCGGTCCGGTTTCGGGCGGGGCGGGTCGGCTTTTGAGGTCGCCTCCCAGGCGGCGAGTGGTGTGAGGCGTCCGGGCAGTCCCTGGTGCGGACGCTGGGTGTTGTAGATGTCGTCGAACGCGTCGACCTGGGCCTGGAGCTCGGCCAGCGACTCAGCCAGTGGCTGTTTGTCGAGGTAGCGGAACAGGGTCTGGTGGAAGCGTTCGTTCTTGCCCTGGGTGGTCGGCTTGTAGGGCTTGCCGGTGATCGCCTCGACCCCCAGGTCACCGACGTGTGCGACGAGTTGGCCGACAACGCCGCGCCGCGACGGGTTCAGCGCGAGCCCGTTGTCGGATAGCAGTCGCTGGGGCACGCCGTGGGCGGCCACCGATTTGTCGAAGACCGTGACCGCGTCCTTGGCGGTCTCACCCCAGGCGACGTGGGA
>DASSBE010000162.1:0-2851 GCA_035699065.1 Nocardioidaceae bacterium | reverse complement strand
GTGGACCCGGCGGACCCGACGTCGCCGGAGGTGATCCAGATCGAGACCGCGATGGGTGCCGCGATCGAGGTCTTCGAAGGCGCCCGCACCATCGAGGTCGGCCGGGACCGGTTCGTGCCGGTGAAGACGACGAACGACCTGCTGGTGCTGCGCTCGGACTGCTACGACGTGGGCGCTGACTACGTGCTCGAGCTCGTGGCCCCCGAGGCGCCGTTCGTGGACCTGGATCCCGCGCACTACAAGCTCGTCGGCGGCTTCGACGAACGGTTCCCCGACGGGGCGCCGTCGCTACAGCAGGCGTCCTCGCTGGCCGTGCACGGCGACTGGACGTTCGGGGCCGGGGTCACCGTGCGCGGCGAGGCCGTCGTCGAGGAGGCGGGCGCGCCGGGCCGGATCAAGTCCGGCTCCGTGATCGGCGAGGGTTAGGGTCTGACCATGTCTGCCTTCCCCCTGCAAAGCGACCGGATCAGCAGTGTCGACGAGCACGTGGAGGGAATCCTCGAGGCGCTGACCCCGCTGCAGCCCTACGACCAGCCACTGCTCGAGGCGCTCGGCCTCCCGGTGTGTGAGGACATCTCGGCGCCGATGGACCTGCCGGCGTTCGACAACTCCGCGATGGACGGGTACGCCGTCTGCTTCGACGACGTCGCCAGCGCCAGCGACGACCATCCGGTGCACCTGCCGGTGGTGGGCGAGATGGCGGCCGGGCAGACCAAGCTGTTCGCGCTCTCGCCGGGCACCACGGTCCGGATCATGACCGGGGCACCGATTCCCCAAGGCGCCGACGCCGTGGTCCCGGTGGAGTGGACCGACGGTGGAGTCGCCGCGGTCCGGATCACCAGGGCGCCGACCCACGCGCAGCACGTGCGCCATCGCGGCGAGGACGTCCGGACCGGTGACCTGCTGCTCGAGGACGGCACCGTCCTCGGCCCCCGCCAGCTCGGCCTGCTCGCGTCGGTGGGCAGGTCCCAGGTGCGCTCGCGGCCACGCCCGCGGGTGGTGATCATCTCCACCGGCTCCGAGCTGCGCGAGCCGGGGACCCAGCTCGGGCACGACTCGGTGTTCGACGCGAACTCCTACATGCTCGCGGCAGCGGCCCGGTCCGCCGGTGCCATCGCTTACCGGGTCGGCATCGTCTCCGACGACCCGCAGGAGTTCAGCGACGCGCTCAGCGACCAGCTGGTGCGTGCCGACATGGTGGTCACCAGCGGCGGTGTGAGCAAGGGAACCTATGACGTGGTCAAGGAGGCGTTGAGCGAGCTCGGCACCGTGCACTTCGGTGAGGTGGCGATGCAGCCGGGCAAGCCGCAGGGCTTCGGGGTGGTGGGTGAGGACGCCACCCCGATCTTCACGCTGCCGGGCAACCCGGTCTCGTCCTACGTGTCCTTCGAGGTGTTCGTCCTTCCCGCCATCCGCCGGATGATGGGCCGCCTCCCGTACCGCCGCCCCCTGGTCAGGGCCCTGACGTCACAAGGCTTCTCGTCCGCACCGGGCAAGCGGCAGTACGTGCGCGCCGGCTTCGAGATCGACAACATGGGTGCCCACGTGACCCCGATCGGCGGCCACGGCTCGCACCTGGTCGGCGACCTGTCGGAGGCCAACGCGCTGATCGTGGTGCCCGAGGACGTCACGGCTGTCGACCCCGGCTCGCAGGTGCAGGTGCTGGTCCTGGACCGGGACTTCTGAGCATGGGTGGCGACCGGCCGGGGCTGACCCACGTCGACGAGTCCGGCGCGGCAAGGATGGTCGACGTCTCGGCCAAGGACGTCACCGACCGGGTCGCGGTGGCCACCGGCCGGGTGCAGGTGTCGGCCGAAGTGGTGGCCCTGCTGCGCGGCGATGGTGTGCCCAAGGGTGACGCGCTCGGTGTGGCCCGGGTCGCCGGGATCTTGGGCGCCAAGAAGACACCCGACCTGATCCCGCTGTGCCACCCGCTCTCGATCTCCGGTGTGAGCATCGACCTCACGGTCGCCGACGACGCGGTCGTGATCACTGCCCGCGTGCGTACGACGGACCGCACCGGTGTCGAGATGGAGGCGCTGACCGCTGTCTCGGTCGCGGCGTTGACCGTGGTGGACATGGTCAAGGCCGTCGACAAGGGGGCGGTGATCTCCGACGTCCGGGTCGAGTCCAAGACCGGCGGCAAGAGTGGTGACTGGGTCCGTCCGACATGAGCGAGCCCTTGAAGGCAACCGTGATCACCGCGTCGAACCGGGCTGCGGCCGGTGTCTACGAGGACACCGGAGGCCCGGTGATCGCCGACGCGCTCAGGGGGCTCGGCTTCGAGGTCACCGGACCGGTCGTCGTCGCCGACGGGGATCCCGTGGCCGATGCGATACGTGTCGCGCTCGACGGCGGTGCGCGCGCGATCCTGACCACCGGCGGCACCGGCCTGACTCCGACCGACCTCACGCCCGAGGCGACCCGCCCCTTTCTCGAACGTGAGGTGCCGGGCATTGCCGAGGCGATCAGGGCACACGGGTCGGCCCAGGGTGTCGCCACCGCGGCGTTGTCCCGCGGCCTCGCCGGGATCAGCGGCCGGGCCCTGATCGTGAACCTTCCCGGGTCGAAGGGCGGCGTGAAAGACGGGCTGGCGGTCGTCGTACCCCTGCTGCGGCACGCCGTGGACCAGATCGTGGGGAGCGACCACTGAGTGGACACTGGCCCGTGCGGCTACGGTCCGGGCGGGTCGGGCTCCGGCCCCTGGCGAGGAGCGACCGCCGCGCGTGGAAGGAGGTCCGGGCCCGCAACGCGGACTGGCTCAAGCCGTGGGAGGCCACCGTTCCGCGCGGTGACGCCTCGGTCCCCAAGACGTTCCGCGCGCTGGTGCGCGACCTGCGCCGCCAGGCCC